>JAJZVL010000019.1:26837-47731 GCA_021845725.1 Actinomycetes bacterium
CTTCGATGCCGAGCGAGCGGACCCGGGCTTCGATGCCGGCGGAGGCCTCAGCTCCCGGATCTGGGCGTCACGAGGCGTGCTCGACGGGCGCATGGAGAGGGGGTGCGGCCGGCGCGCCAGCGGCCGCCCGGTCGAGCAGGTAACGGTCCGCGGCGAGTGCGGCCTTGGCGCCGGCTCCGGCCGCCACCACGATCTGCTTCTCGATCTCGTCGGTGACGTCCCCGGCCGCGAAGACACCCGGGACCGACGTGGACTGGTCACGGCCAACGGCGATCTCACCTCGTGCGTTCAGCTCGACGAGCTCACGCACGGGCTCGGAGCTCGGCGTGAGACCGATCTCGAGGAACACGCCCTCGACGCGTAGGTCGCGCCGCCCCTTGCCATCGAGGGACTCGAGCCGCACCCCGGTCAGCCGGTCGCGTCCGAGGTACTCGCGCACCTCGAAAGCGGGGTGCAGGTGCACCCGAGCATCACCGGCCACCTGCTCGTAGAGGACCGGGTCGGCCTGCCAGTCGGGGAGCAGGTTGACCAGGTGGATCTCGGACGCGAAGGGGAGCAGGTCCCGCGCCGCGGTGAACGCCGAGTTCCCCCCGCCGATGATCGCGACGGGCTTGTCCCGGTAGAGGGGCGCGTCGCAGGTCGCGCAGAAACCGATGCCGTGCCCGAGGAACCGGCTCTCTCCCGGCGCACCGAGCCGGCGATACGTCGCGCCGGCGCAGTAGATCACCGCCGCTGCGACGTAGCGCTCGTTCTCCGACGTGCTCAGCGCGAAGCCGTCTTCGACCGCCTCGACTCGCGTCACGGAGGCGTGTAGCCGCTCGGCCACCTGATAACGCTCCGCGTGGTTCCTGAAGGCCTCGGCGAGCTCGGTTCCACCGATCTCGGGGACCCCCAACCAGTTCTCGACGACGGCCGTGTCGGTCATCTGGCCACCGACGTGGTCCCCGAGGACCAGCACGTCGAGCGCCTTCCTGGCCGCGTAGATGGTGGCTGCCATGGCCGCAGGCCCCGCTCCGACGATGGCCACGTCGTAGCGCCTCCCCGGATCGGGCTGGAGAACCCGGCGTTCGCCTCGTGCCTCCCGCAGGCCGGCGTCCACCCGCTCGTAGGCGGCGGGGTTCGCCACCTTCAAGATCTCGAGGATGGCCGTGACCGGCGGCAGCGCCCCTTCGAAGGCGGGTCGCTCGTTCACGACCGTGCGGGGCACGCCGGAGACCTCGTAGCGCTGGACCAGCTCGGGGAACTCCGCAGACTCCACCATGTCGGCGCGGACGTGCTCGTTCGCGATCGCGAGCTGGTGAGCGAGCTGGACCATCTTGGGGCAGTACGGGCACGTCAGCGTCACCATGACCTCGATATGGGTCGGCTCGGTGATCATCGACGCGAGCTGCTCGAGCTCGGGACCAAGCCCCGACCGACCCCTGGAGACCGCGGTGATCGCCTCGAGCAGGGACTCGAGCTCGTAGCCGGCCGTCACGCCGACGAAGCGCACCCCGAAGTCGCGCTCGGCGATCACCGCGGTCGTCGGCACCCGCACGACCCCGAGCCGCCGCGCTTCAGGGGCGTCGGCGACCAGGTCCTTCACCTCCAAGCTGAGCTTGTCGGACAGCCCGGTCAGCTCCTCGAGGAGCTGGCGCTGCTCTCGACAGGTCGCGCACGCGGCGGTCGCCTGGGTGAACAGGAGCAGCTGGACCGGATGGTCGAGCTCGCCCAGGGACTGCGTGATGGCTTCTGCGGTCCGCTCATCGATGAGACGCGCCACAGCGTTACCTCTCGATCTCGACGTCGTTTCTCCTGGCCTTCCCCTCGTCACGTCGTCCCGGAGAGCCGGCTGAGAGCGTTGCCGATGAGCCGGCGGGCCTCGTCGGCGACGGACCGGATCTCTTCTTTCCCCACCAGGGTGGACATGATGCCCGGGTCCATCGCTTCGACCAGGATGCCGTCCTCCGCCTCGCGCACCACGACGTTGCACGGGAGGAGCACGCCGATGCGCGGCTCGCTCTCGATGGCCCGGCTCGCAAGGTTCGGATTGCAGGCGCCCAGGATGACGTAGCGGGCGATCTGCTTTCCGATCTTCTCCTCGAGGGTCGCCTGGACGTCGATCTCCGTGAGCGTTCCGAACCCTTCGGCCGCGAGCGACTTCTTCACCTCCGCCACCGCCTCGTCGAACGGCACGCTCAGCACGACGCTTTCTTCGAAGACCATCTCGCACTCCCTCCTTCGCTTTCGCTCTCGTTCTCCCCCTTCTTCTCTACTCGTTTCTTCCCGCCCTTCGGGCTGTTCTTGCGCCGCGGTCGGGTACCATCGAGCGCCGATGCCGGGTGGGAGGGGGCGCCTCGTGGCGCGACGGCGACGTGCAACCAGCCCCGGGGCACGAACGCAGGCGCGCAGGACGTGCGCACAGCTCGTCGATGCGCGCCTGCTCACGGGTTCCTCCGCGTCGGGCGCGCTCCCCTCGGCGGGGATCACGCTGGCCGGGGGTCCCGATGGCCTCGAAGTGCTCGCAGGCGACGGCGCGAGGCTTCGCCGGTGGACCTGGGCGGAGATCGTCGGGTGGGACGCCGACGGGACCGCCTCCGACGGCCAGGGAGCCGTCCGACAGCTGCTCACGGTGCGTATGCGCGGTGGGCCGCTCGCCGTGCTGGCGGACGCAGGCCAGGTGGGCGGGTTCCTCACGGCGATGGGGGAATTACGAGACGCGTTCGGCGCGCGCTCATGCCGCGGCGCGCGGCTCGGCCGCCATGGCGGAGGCGTTGGACGCCGCATCGGTGCCGCGGTTGCCTGCATGATGCTCGCCGGCGGCGTGGCGGCAGCCATTCCGGGGATGCTCGCTCGTCCGAGGTCAGCTGCGCCGCCTGCACGACAGGTCGCCGAAACGGTCAGGCCGGTGGAGCCGGTCTTCGGCGGCCACATGGTCCACCTTGCCAAGGCTGCTGCGGCCCCGGCCCCGGCGCCCGCCTCGCTGGCGACTGCCCCCCTCGCATCGCGTGAGGCATTCGGCTTCCTCCCCTACTGGGCGCTGGGAGATCCTGCGAGCATCGACCTCTCGTCGCTCACGACGGTCGCCTACTTCGGCGTCCACGTGAACGCGAACGGGACCATAGATGAGTCGCCCTCGAGCGCGGGATGGGCGGGCTATGAGAGCCAGGCGCTCGCAGAGTTGGTCACTCGAGCGCATCACGACGGGGAGCGAGTGGTGCTCAGCGCGTCGTGCTTCGACCAGGCGGCGCTCGACGTGCTGACCCACGACCCGTCGGCCCAGGCGACCCTTGCCTCCACGCTCGTCACGCTGGTTCGCGCGAAGAACCTCGACGGGGTGAACCTGGACCTCGAGGGCACCGGTCCGACAGACCGCAGCGGGCTGGACCAGCTGGTCGCGCGAGTGTCGCAGGCGTTGCGCGCAGCGGATCCGGCGTGGCAGCTCACGGTCGATACCTACGCATCATCAGCTGAGGACTCCGGCGGTTTCTACGACGTCGCCGGCATGGCGCCGTTCGTGGACGCCTTCGTGGTCATGGCGTACGACATGGGCGGCGGCTTCGCCGTAGGTCCGACAGCCCTGCCCTCGGAGGGCCTGGGCCTGACCGACCAGCAGGTGGTCGCGGACTACGCCTCGGTTGTCGGCCCGTCGAAGGTGATCCTGGGCATGCCGCTGTACGGCGAGGACTGGCCCACGACCGGCCCGACAGCCGGAGACCCGGCTACGGGTCCGCCGACGCCGATTGCCGACGACCAGATCGCACCGACGGACACCGTCTACTGGGATCCGTCGACGGGGGGTCCTTGGGCCGTGTACCGCACCGGTCGGCAGTGGCACCAGATCTGGTTCGACGATCCGGCCTCGCTTGCAGCCAAGGCGGACCTCGCGCGCGCCGCCGGGCTCCGCGGCGTGGCGCTCTGGGCGCTCGGGATGGCGGTGGGCACCGGCGACCAGGCGGCTGCGGTGACCGGTGTCGCGCTGGTGCCTCAGCCTCCCGACGGTCCGGTGACGCCATGGCGCGGCCCGGTGCCGGGATGGCCGGGATCGCTCGGCGCAGGTGCGCAGCCTGGCGCGGCGCCGCCGGGTGCCGCTAGAGCCTCTTCGACAGGCACCTTCGAGGGGGGCGACGCCGCTCGGGGAGCGCCGTCCGCGCCGCCGCCGGCACGTGGGGTCTTCGACGGGGTCGACGTGTCGCTCGTCCCGTGGCCCGGAGCGTTTCCCCTGGCAGTTACCGCTGCGGGTTCGCTCGGCACATTCGACGTGTCGGGGGCGCCCTTCGACTGCCTGGCGAGCGCTCCGCCACTGCCGGTGGTGCAGATCGACGGCACGAGCGCGTACCTCGTCCGGGCGAGCACGCCCGCGGACTGCGCCAACGGGACGTGGGCCTTCGTGGCGCCGCCGGGGATCCCCGGGTCGGCAGGTCCGCCGGCGGGCGGGGCGGGCAAAGCCACAGCCACAGCCACAGCCACGGCCACCGGCTCGGGCTCAGGCGCCGGCTCGGCAACGGCCGGCAGCTCGATGACCGCCACCGGCTCGCCAACGGCCAGCAGCTCAGGCAGCGGCACAGCGGACGCCGCGTCACTGGCGGGATAGCGTGTCGTTGCTCGTTGCTCGTTGCTCGTTGCTCGTATCGCTGTGCGGTGTGTGCGCTGAGGGGAGGGGGACGCGATGCCGATGCCAGCCGTTGTCGAAGGGGCGCTCGTCCAGTGCAGTTTCGGGATGGCGCCGGCCTCGTTGATCGTCATCCCCGAGAGCCAGGTCATGATCGAGGGCCGGCCCGCCGCAGACATCACCTGCTCCACGCCGGCCAACATCCCGACCTTCGGGATGTGCACGAGCCTCGCGAACCCCGAGGTCGCCGCGGCGACCTCCGCGGCGTTCGGTGTGCTGACCCCCATGCCATGCGTGCCGGTGCTCATGCCGTGGATCCCAGCGTCGACCACCCTCATCGGCGGCAAGCCGGCACTCGTGGCGGGCTCTACGTGCATCTGCGCGTACGCCGGCGTGATCGAGATCCTCGACCCGGGGACGACCAAGACGCTGGTGTAGCCGGCGCGCATGTCGCCGTGCGCGCCCGTGCGCGCCCGTGCGCGCCCGTGCGCGGACGGCCCGCGGCGGTTCTTCGTCGAACCAGTGGCTGCGGAGGCGTTCTTTGCTATCGTTGGGTGGCTGCACGGGATGGAGAGCGGCGGAAGGTGGAAGCCGTAGGTCCGCTCGTGCACGTGCAGAAGAGCCTGACGGTTCGTGACGAGGAGGGGGTTGGGACTGTGCCGACCTATGCAGCGCCTGGTGTCTACGTCGAGGAGGTGCCCTCCTCCCAGAAGAGCCTCACGGCGGCGGCGACGGCGATCGCCGCCTTCGTGGGCTTCACGGAGCGGGCACCAGCTGACGATCCGTCCGATCCCGAAGGGGTCAAGCCCCGGCTCGTGACGAGCTGGACGCAGTTCGAGCAGCTCTACGGCGGGTTCGCTCCTGGCTGCATGCTGCCGCTCTCCGTGTACGGCTACTTCCAGAACGGCGGGTCGATCGCGTACGTGGTCCGCATCCCGAACACCGCCCCCCCCGAGGAGCCGGCCCAGGCGGCGCTGCCGGCGGCAGACCGTGCGCTCGGCACCCCGATCTCGGTATCGAGCATCGAGCCCGGCGCCAATCTCACGATCGCCGTCGAGTCGGTCGACCTCGGTGAGGACGCGACGGAGAGCGGCGATCCGGCCCCGTTCACGCTGACGGTCCTCGAAGGCGACAAGCCCGTCGAGACCTTCGAGTCGCTCACCGTCACGCCAGGCGAGCGCAATGTCGAGACGGTCGTGAACGCGGCGTCGACGCGTGTCAAGGTCAAGCTCGACCTCGGAAAGGACGTCGACCTTGCCTCCGTCATGGAGGTGCTGAAGCCCGGCACGTACCCGCTTGCCGCGCCGGCGCCGGTGCCGGTGCCGGTCTCGGGCCGGAAGTTCGCCGGGTCAGAGGCGGCGCGCACGGGGATCAACGGCCTCTCCATCGCCGACGAGGTGACGATGGTGATCGTGCCCGACCTCGTGACCGCAGCTCGCAAGGAGGACGGCACGGTCGACCTCGGGCTGTGGAAGCAGGTGCAGACGGCGCTCATCTCCCACTGCGAGCTGCAGGGGAACCGGATGGCCATCTTGGACTCCCCTCCGGGCATGACCCCGCAGCAGGTGAAGGAGTGGCGAACCGACGTCGCGATGTACGACTCGGCGTTCGCGGCCTTTTACTACCCGTGGATCAAGATCGAGAACCCCGCAGCGACCAACGGCGACCGTGAGGTGTTCGTGCCGCCTTCAGGCCACGTCGCCGGCGTCTGGGCGCGCACGGACGAGACCCGGGGCGTCTGGAAGGCACCGGCCAATGACACGATCCGCGGCTGCCTCGACGTCGAGCGGCCGATCACGAAGAACGAGCAGTCGCTCCTGAACCCGATCGGTATCAACTGCATCCGACCGTTCGGAACCCGCGGGATCCGCATCTGGGGGGCGCGCACGCTCTCGTCGGACAGCGACTGGCGCTACGTCAACGTCCGCCGGCTGTTCAACATGGTCGAGACGACGATCCTCGACGGCACGCAGTGGACCGTCTTCGAGCCCAACGACATCAGCCTGTGGGAGGGCGTGAAGCGCACGGTCGGCGCCTTCCTCACCGGTCTGTGGAAGGAGGGCGCGCTGTTCGGGGCGTCCCCCGATCAGGCGTTCTACGTGAAGTGCGACGCGGAGACCAACCCGCCCGAGTCCATCGACGAGGGGAAGCTCGTCGTGGAGGTTGGCATCGCGCCGGTGAAGCCGGCCGAATTCGTCATCTTCCGGATCAGCCAGCAGAAGCAGGTGGCGGCCTGAGGCACCCGGCGGCTCCCGCCACGGCATGGCGACCGCCCAAAGCAGTCGCCTTCAGGTCAGGAAGATCGATTTCCTCCTAGGAACACCGAATCCATCGCAGGACACCCACCCAGGAAGACACCGGACCCTCAACTCGGACACGTAAGGAGCAAAGATGCCCGCATTCAATCTACTGAAAGAAGACCCGCTGGTCGCGACGAACTTCTTCTTGGAGGTCAGCGGTGAGATCATCTCGAACCTCACCTCCGTCGACGGCATCGCCGTCGAGCTCGAGAAGGTGGACATCAACCAGCGGACGGCGAAGGGCCAGCTCGTCCAGCACGTCGCGTACTCGAAGCCCAAGTGGACCGGCGAGTTCACGGTGAAGCGCCTCTCCCCGCTGACATCTGCCAACGACCCGCTGTGGAAGTGGTTCATGACGATCAGGGACAAGGGGATGTCCGTCGAAAACCGGAACCAAGAGCGCAAGAGCGGCTCGCTCGTGGTCTACGACAGCACCATGAAGGAGATCTCCCGCTGGAACTTCACCGAGGCATGGCCGTCGAAGATCTCGGTGGATGCCTTCGAAGTGACGAAGAACGATCCCGTAGAGGAGTCGATCACGTTCCAGTACGAGTCGCTCACCCGGGTCAAGTAGCGAGTAGGCGAGGGTGCGCACTGAGTACGAATTCGTCCTCCCGAGGGGGTATGTCGACGAGTCGGGCACGGTGCATCGCCGCGGGGTGATGCGGCTCGCGACGGCTCGCGACGAGCTCGAGCCGCTTCGTGACCCCACGATCCTCGGGCCCGACGATCCTCGGCTCACCATCGTTGTCCTCTCGCGCGTGGTCACGTCGCTCGGCTCGCTGCCGATGGTCACGCGTCACGAGATCGAAGGACTGTTCGCCGCAGACCTGGCGTACTTGCAGGACTTCTACGGCGTGATCAACTTCGGCTCTGACGAGGACGTCGAGGCGCTGCTCGATGCCCAGCGCACGGGCGAGGCCACAGCCAGCACGCCTGGCGGTGACACAGCGACCGTGTCATCGGCGAGGCGTTCGGCGGCAGGTGAGACCGCGTCGGCGGACACCTCGGGGGTGCCGGCGGCGGACACGATCCCGGACGACCGCGCACGCCCTGTGGGACGGAGGCACGCCATCGAGGAGGTGCCGAGCACCGGCAGGTGAGCCCGGGGTCGGCGCCGCGGACGCGCAGTTGACGACGACGAAGCCGAGGACCGGCAGATGAAGCAGTACCCGATCGACACGCTCTGGCAGGAGCTGATCTACCTCGCGTACCACCTTCACTGGCCGCTCGACGACCTCTTGGATCTCGAGCATGCCGATCGTGCCCGCCTCGTCTACGGCGTCGCGTCGCTGAACGCCAGGGCATGGGCAGAGGCGAGGCAGATGTGAGCGGGCGGACGGCGACATGGCGTTGCGTCGAGGAGGCACGTCGATGACGACAGGGATCGGCGGTCACGTGGCGAGCACGTCGAACTTTCTCTTCGAAGTCGACGGGGAGAGCATCGGCCTGTTCTCCGAGGTGTCGGGCCTCGAGGTGAACGTGGACACCGTCACGTACGCGGAGGGAGGCGAGAACGGCTACGTGCACAAGCTTCCGGGCCGTCTCACCTGGCCCAACATCGTGCTGCGGCGCGGGATCACGAACAGCGACGCGCTCTTCGCATGGGTGAACAAGACCGCAGGCCCGCACTTCGAGTCCAACCACGACAAGCTCGAGCGTGCGACCGCCGCGATCACGTTGATCGCTGACGACGGCACGCGGCTTCGGTCGTGGGAGATGCAAGGTGCGTTCGCGGTGCGCTGGAGCGGCCCGACGCTTTCGGCGGGAAGCGATGGCGCTGCGAGCGAGGAGCTCGAGATCGCGCATCACGGCTTCACGTCGAAGACCTTCTGAGGCCGGGACATGTCTGACAACTCCACCGCCAGCACAGCTCGCATCGGCCAGAGCACCGAGGATGCCTCTGGCCTGGCGACGCCGTGGTTGGGATGGTCGATCCAGGCTCGGCTGGGATGGCACGCCCGCTTGGCCTCCCGTGCGCCGGAGCGTTCCGTCGGGTTCGTCGCGCGGCGGGGACGGCGGTTCTCCTCGGCAATCGGGAGATCGCTCGCCGCGCGCTCGGCGCTCGGCATCCGCTCTGCGATCAGCGGCCGAGTCGACGTCACGCCGGCTTCAAGCGCCGAGGCCATGCTCGTCGAACCGCCGGCGCTGCCACGGCTCGCGGCCACGCGCGCAGCCGCGCTCGCCGCCGAGCTCGCCCGTCAGGCGCTGGCGCGGACACGCCGGGCCTCGAGCGCGTGGGTTGCACCCGGGATCGCACGGGGAGCGGGGCATGACCAAGCCTCGGTCGCCGCGCTGCGCCCCGGCACCCTTCCGCGAGCCGCTCTGGCACCGAGCGCATGGGGATCGGCGGGTCCGGGAGGCTTCATGGCTCGGCTTCGAGCCGAGGCTCTCCCGGTGCGCTCGCTCCCCGACGTGGTTGCGGTCGGGGACGTCCTCACGACCCGGGAAGCGCGTCACTCGGATGCGTCGAAGGCTCGCCCCGTCCAGCCGCGGGCGCCGCGGCCGTCGCTGTCCTCGCTGGCGCGACGGGCTGCAGGGCGCACCGACCCTCCGGCAGGCGACGCGCGCCTCCGGGGCGAGGGCGCTCCAGCAGGAGGTGGCTCTCAGCAGGGTCGAAGCTCCGCGCCGGGCGGGGACTCTCGCTCGGGTGGGGTCAGCCCATCCGCGCCGGGCGGGGACTCTCGCTCGGGTGGGGTCAGCCCATCCGCGCCGGGCGGGGACTCTCGCTCTAGCGATCCGCAGGGCGGCGACCTCAACCGCGGTGGCAAGGATGCCGGGGCTGGTGCTCGATCCGAAACGCGGACCGGCCTCCAGGCGGGCGGCTCCAGCGCCATCGTGGCGGCAGGATCCACCGGCACGCTGACCCGCAGATCCACCGGCGTGGAGACGGGCGAGGCGGCCGGCGGAGCCGTTCTGCTCGCCGAACGCCTCGCAGCTGCACCAGCGTGGGCGAGCTGGCCGGCACACGTCGCGATGTCGATCGGCGAAGGCCTTTCGGCGAGCGGCCCGCGATGGGTGACTGCCGGCGCCTGGGGCCGAAGGCGCCGAGCACCGACGACGACAGCGGGCGGTGCGCCGCTGAGGGCACCAGACCGTGCGAGAGCGAGCCGCGGCTCGAAGGTTATGTCACAGGCCATGTCGCGGAGCGCCCCAGAGGTCGCGTCGCGGAGCGCGTCGCGAAGCTCGGGGCGGAGCACGGCGCAGCTCATGCCTGGGCTGCCATCGCGCTCGGCGGCACGGTCCGAGGCACGTAGCGGCCTGACCAGCCCTCGACCGGCTCGTAGGCTCGGTGATCCCCGTAGCGACCCCGGCGGGAAGGTCCGGAGCAGCGAAGGCGACGTGCGCGCAGTGTCGCAGGCACCGCCGCTCACGACGACGATCCGGCACCTGCAGTTCGCTCGAGACCGCGCCGGGACGCGTCCCGTGGCCCGGCGGATCCCGCCTCTCGGCGGGGCGCCACCGGCGCGCGGAGCCCTGTCCCCCACGTCCCCCACGTCGGCCCTGCTGGCCGCGCCAGCCTCGAGGCCGTCGAGGCTGGCGCGTGCCACCGGCGAAGGTGAGGAGATCCGTGCACCGACGGCTGGTTGGATGGCGCTTCCCTTCGCGTCTCGCCTGCCGGTCTTCCGAGCGGCGCAGCCTGCGGGGGCACTCGGCGAGACGGACGTGGCAGGTCTGCGCAGGGCTGCCGGCGTGCGTACCGCAGCGGATCGGCGACGAGCCGCGGGCACACGGCAGATCATGGGCGAACAGAGGGCCGCGGGCGCGCGGCCTGCGCCGGGCACCGAGGAGAGTGGAGCGGCGCGGGAGGACGGGACGCCAGGAACCACGCCGGGAACGGCCGCGAGACCGACGCCGGGGACGGTGCGCGTGCAGGGGAACGATTCTGCCCCATTCGCCGTCGGGGGTGCCCGGAGCGCGCGGGCGCGGAGACTCGTTGCCGAGCTCGCCAGGCGCGCGCCGGACCCGGTGGTCGCGCTGCCGCCACGCCTGGAGCCGCTTGCGCGCGCGCTCGGGGGCGCAGGCGCGTTCGAGCTGCGCGCCGGTCCGGCGAGCGCTGCCGCGCTGGCTGTTGCCGGGCGTCCTGCGGCGACGATCGGGCGGATCGTGCACCTCGCGCGCCGACCCGACACAGCGCCGGCCTCCGTTGGCATCGTCGCGCACGAGCTCGTGCATGCGAGCCAGCACGCCCGCGGCAGCAGGCGGCCCGGCGCGCCGGCAGCGGGCGCGGTGCCACGCTTCTTCCACGACGACGCGCACGATCACGAGGAGGGGCTTGCGCGCCGGATCGGCTCGCTCGTCCGCGAGCTTGCGGCTTCCGACGCGGCGCCGCTCGTCCCGGCGGCGTCGTTCGTCGGTTGGCGCGGCGACGCGCCAGGCAACGGCGCGGCCGCCAGCAGCCCGCTGGGCAGCGGCGCGGGCGCCAGCGGCGCGGCCGGTGGCAGTGACCAGGGACAGGGACGCAGTTCGTCGGCGTGGGTCCGGGCGCGCGGGGGCGGGGGGAGCCCTATGCGTGTCCGGCCGCCGAACGGCGCTCTGATCGGCACTCCCGGTGTGCCCGGCGCAGGACCCGTGCTCGGCGGCGCAGGACCCGTATCGGGGGACGCTGGAGCGAGCGGGCTGTCGACGGGGCTCGAGCGGGCACGACGAGAAGACGCAGGACTTGCTGCGCTGCTCGAGCGGGCGAGGGCGGCAGGGCTGGGATCGGTCACTGGAGGTCGCCTGGCGTCGTCGAGTCGCCCAGGTAGCGCGGTCGCCAGATTCGAGGGGGCTCTTGGCGCCGTCGTCGCAGGCGCAGCCGGAGGGATCCTCGCCGGAGAGGCCGGCAGCCGGGTCTCGCCGGGGCTCCTCCCGGTGCCGCTGCACCCCGGCCCTGCACCCGTGGCGACCATCGCATCGCAGCTCGGGAAGAAGGGAGCATCCGTGGTGGAACCGACCCCGCCTACCGTCCAGCCCTCGAGCGCGCCGGGCGCCGCGGAGATCCTCGAGTGGATCGTCGAGCACGTGGAGCGGCGCGTCCTCGATGAGCTCGAGCGCCGCGGCCGGCGCCACGTTCCCGAGGTGTTCTGATGGCGAGCACAACGAAGGCCTTCCTCCAGACCGAGCGCGGCACAAAGATCCCGTGCCTCTTCAACCCCTCCGAGCTCGTGCTCGCACAGGCGAACGGCTGGGCCGCCGACGTGGTCCCCGGGCGGGGGGTGCCGACCCTGCGGTACACGGGCGCCGGGTCGGGCGTGCTCCGCCTCACGCTCTTCTTCGACACCACCGACACCGGGAAGCCGGTGACCACGTACACCGCGAAGATCGTGGGGCTCATGGACGTCGATCCCCAGCTGCCGGGGACCTCGCAGGCGACGAACAACGCGCGCCCGCCGTGGGTCGAGTTCCACTGGGGGACGTTCCACTCGTTCAAGGCGGTCGTCTCCTCGCTCGACCTCTCCTTCGAGTACTTCAGCCGCGACGGCACCCCGCTTCGCGCCCGCGCCGCCGTCGTGCTCACCCAGTACCAGGAGACACTGGCCTTCGGACCGCAGAACCCGACGTCGGGGACGCCGCGGCCGCACCGGGTGCACCGCGTGCAGCCCGGGGAGACCCTCGACCGCATCGCCGCGATGCACCTCGGGGACGCGACCCGATGGCGAGCGATCGCGGAGGCGAACGGCATCACCGACCCGCTGGCGCTGCGCCCCGGCAGCCTGCTCGCCATCCCGGGGACGAGCTGATGGCCGACGCGATCACCCTGTCGCCGTCCGTGAGCGTCGGCGGCAGCGCGCTGACCACGGTGTGGCAAGCGGCCCTCCTCGAGGTGCGTGTGGAGCGCGCGCTGAACGTGCCCGGCCGTGCCACGTTGCGGTTCATCGACCCGGGCTACGCGCTCTTGGGCTCCGGAGCAGTCTCGATCGGGGCCGATCTCGAGGTCGCTGCGCCCGGTGGCGACACGCTGTTCGAGGGGGTCGTGACCGCCGTGGGGTGCGACCAGCGTGAGGGCGAGCAGCCCGAGCTGGTCGTCGTCGGCTACGACCGGAGCTACGAGCTCGGGCTCACCTCCCAGGTGAAGACCTGGAGCCAGGTCACCGTCTCGTCGGTCCTGCGTGACCTCGTCTCCTCCTCGGGCCTGCACGTGACGGGGGACAGCGTGGGGCCCTCGGCCGGGGTGTCGCTCGACTACCTGCTGCAGCTGGACACCGACCTCGGGCTGCTGGGCGAGCTCGCCCGCCGGAGAGGGGCGGACTGGTGGGTGGACGGGACCACGCTGTGCTTCGGGAAGCCCGACGAGCTTACGGCCAGGCGCGCGACCGTGAAGCTGACGCTCGGCGACGGCCTCCTGTCGTTCTCTGCCCGCGCGCTGCCCGTGCCCGAGAAGGTCTCGGTGATCGGATGGGACCCGATCCAGCAGCAGACGGTCACAGGCGTGGCCACGACGGCGTCCAGTGGGGTCCTGCCCAGCTCGCAGCTGGCCGGGGAGGTGCATCCCAGCGCGAGCTTCGTGGCGGCAGCCCTCGGGGCACGCAGTGCCGAGGAGGCGAGCACCCTCAGCCAGGCGCTCTTCGACCTGCGGGCCGCCGCTGCCGTCGAGGCGACCGGCACCGCCGCCGGCGACGGTGCCCTCGCACCTGGGGGGCGGGTCACGGTCAGTGGCGCCGGCCCGCTCAGCGGCGAGTACCCGCTCAGCGCGGTCGAGCACCTCTACCGCCCGCGCCGCGGCTTCGTCACCCGCTTCTGGAGCGGGGACCGGCGCCCTTCGGGGCTCGTCGAGGACGCGCCGAGGGGGGGCAGCACGGGCGCCAAGGGCTCGATCGTGGGCCATCACGGCGTCACGGTGGGCATCGTCACGAACATCAACGACCCGACACGGCAGGGTCGCGTGAAGGTCCTGTTCGCCGGAATGAGCACGGCGCAGGAGAGCGCGTGGGCGAGGATCGTGGCGACGGGCGGCGGCGCCGCACGCGGCAACGTGTTCATCCCCGAAGTCGGCGACGAGGTCCTCGTGGCGTTCGCGGACGGCGACACCCGAGTGCCCGTCGTGCTCGGCGGTCTCTATGGGTCGAAGTCGACGATCCCACCGCCTGACGTCGCCGACGGCAAGGTGCAGAAGCGCGAGCTCGTGTCGCGCCTCGGCCACACGATCCGGCTCCTCGACGGCGCATCCACAGATCAGAAGGCCATCGAGCTGGTGCTGGCCGGCGGGATGAACGCGATCCACCTCGGGGCCGACAAGACGACGGTGACGGTTGAGCAGGGCAAAGCGCTCAGCATCACCGTGGGCTCGACGGTCATCGCTGTCGCGCAAGGCTCCGGCGCGGTATCGATCAAGGCGTCGTCGATCAGCCTCCAGGCCGACCAGCAGATCCAGCTGCAGGCGCCCACGGTCACGGTCAACGCCGACGCGAGCCTCGAGCTGAAGGGCCAGACGTCTGCGAGCCTCCAGGGGCTCTCGGTCCAGCTCCAGGCCGAGGCGAGCATGCAGCTGACCGGGACCCCGGTCATGGTCAACGGATGACGCCGGTGGCCTCGTTCGAGCACCTGCCCGCCAACCGCGCGCACACCGGGGAGCTCGACCCGTCGTTCGTCGGGCGCGGCATCCGCTTCCCGCTCGCCGTCGACGCCGGCGGCTCCCTCACGCTCGCCGACGCAGGGGAGAGCACGGACAGCGCGATCCGGGTGATCCTCTCGACGGCTCCGGGCGAGCGGGTGATGCGCCCGGGCTTCGGCTGCCGCATCTGGGAGCTCCTCTTCGAGCCGGTCAACGCCAATACGTTGGGGCTCATGGCCGAAGCCGTGCGCCAGGCGCTGGCCCAGTGGGAGCCGCGCGCCGAGGTGGAGGACGTGACGGTGGTCCCCGACGACGACGACCAGGCGCTGGTACGTATCCACGTGACCTACCGGATGCGCGCCACCAACGACCGGCGCAACCTCGTCTACCCGTTCTATGTCATCCCGCGCGAGGCCGGAGATGCCACAGCGCGCGGGGCGGCCGACCGAGAAGACAGAGAGCAGACCTGATGCCCCTTCCCGCGCCCGAGCTCGACGACCGCCGCTTCCAGGACATCGTCGACGAGACCAAACGGCTGATCCCCCGCTATTGCCCCGAGTGGACCAACCACAACCTCTCGGACCCCGGCGTCGCGTTGATCGAGCTGTTCGCCTGGATGAGCGAGATGGTGCTCTTCCGGCTGAACCAGGTGCCCGACCGGCTGTACGCGAAGTTCCTCGACCTGGTCGGCATCCAGCCGTTCCCCCCGTCCGTGGCGCGTACGGACCTCACCTTCTGGCTCTCGACCGTCCGGGACCAGCCCGTCCTCGTGCCCGCCGGCACGGTCGTGGCCACCGCAGGCGACACGTCGGGCGGCGAGAGCGTCGCCTTCACCACGGTGGAAGACCTGGTCATCGCGCCCTTGGAGCCTATGGCCGCGCAGACCGCCGTGGCCGCGGCCGAGGAGCGCTACACCGACGTCTGGGACGACCTGCGTTTCGAGGGGAGCGACGTCACGTGCTTCGCCTCCGACCCGCCGGCACCCGGCGATGCCTTCTACGTGGGCTTCGACGGGAGCCTCGCCGGGGCGATGCTGCGCCTCTCCATCTCGGCGGAGATCCAGGGCATCGGCGTGGACCCGCTCGACCCGCCTCTCGCCTGGGAGGCCTGGACCGGAGAGACGTGGGCCAGCCTTCCGGTGCGCTCCGACACCACCGGCGGCCTCAACCGCGACGGGGAGGTCGAGCTGCGCCTGCCCCGGCGCTCGGCGCCGATCACGCTCGGGGGGACGAGGGCGCACTGGGTGCGCGTCCGGCTCGTGGCGCCGCGCGACGGTCAGGCCGGGTACCACGCCTCGCCGCGTATCCGCAGCCTGCGAGCCGACGTGCTCGGGGGGACGGTCGGTGCGGAGCACGCCGTGGTCGTCGGTCCCGAGCACCTCGGGAGGAGCGACGGCAGCCCCTCGCAGACCTTCACCCTCAGCCGCACCCCGGTTCTCGCGCGCCGCGAAGGCGAGCAGGTGCGGGTCGTGGCCGCCGGGCGGTCCGAGACCTGGAGCGAGGTGCCCGACTTCACCTCCTCGGGGCCCGCCGACCACCACTACACGATCGACGACGCCTCGGGGACGCTCTCGTTCGGCCCCGCCGTCCGCTACTCGGACGGCTCGGTGCGCCAGCACGGGGCCATCCCTCCCGACGGCGCGGAGATCGTCATCGACCGCTACCGCCAGGGCGGGGGGGCGGCGGGCAACGTCGGCGCGGGCACGCTGTCGGTGCTGCGCACGACGATCGCCTACGTCGACCGCGTGAGCAACCTCGAGCCCGCGATCGGTGGTGTGGACGCCGAGACCCCGGCGAACGCGAAGATCCGCGGACCGCTCACCTTGCGCACCGGCCAGCGCGCGGTGACGGTGCGCGACTTCGAGCGCCTCACGATGGAGGCCTCCTCGGAAGTGGCCCGCGTCAAGTGCCTCGTCCCGCGCCGGGCGGGCGAGCCGGTGCGCCTGCTCGTCGTGCCAAGGCTCACCTCGCGTCCCGAAGAGCGCGCGCTCGACGACTTCGCGCTCTCGGACCCCCTCGTGGACGCGATCACCGCGCACCTGGACCCGCGCCGGCTGCTCGGCACGACCGTGGATATCGGCACCCCCTTCTACCAGGGGATCTCGGTGGCCGCGCTCGTCCAGGCGCTCCCCGGGCGCCCCGCCGCGCTGGTCAGCCAACGTGCGCTCGACCTCCTCTACCGCTACCTCGACCCGCTCGTCGGTGGCAACACCGAGGACGGCTGGCCGTTCGACGCGGACCTGAATGCCTCCCTGCTCGCCGAGCTGCTCCAGGCGGTCGAAGGCGTCGAGCGGGTGGAGGAAGTGCTCCTCTTCGAGTACGACCTGCGCACGGGCGCCCGGCACGGGAGCGGAAGGGAGCTCGTGCACCTCGACCGCGAGTCGCTGTTCCTCTCCGCCCGTCACCAGGTGGTGGTCCGATGAGGCGCCGCAGCGACTGGCTCCTCGCTCAGCTGCCCATGGGCATGCTCGACGACGAGCTGTTCGTCCGCTTCGTCTCGATCTTCCAGGAGGTCGCGACGTCGTTGCTCGAGGACGCGGACAACATCGCCAACGTGGTCGACCCCACGGTCGCGCCGGTGCCCGCGCTCTCGTGGCTCGCGTCGTGGCTCGGGGTCACTTGGATCGAGCCGTCGCTGCCCGACGAGCTCCAGCGCAGGCTGGTCAGAGAGTGCGGGAAGGCGCTCGCCTGGCGGGGCACGCGCCGGGGCCTCGAGATCCTGCTCGAGGCGGTCACCGGCGGCGAGGTGGTGGTGGAGGAGAGCGGCGGCGTGCGGCGTGCCAGCGATCCTCCCACCCGTGCCCCCGACCCGAGCGTCCGGGTGGCGGTGCGTTCGACGGGGTGGATGAGCGACGACGACTTCGTCGACCTGGTGACCGACGAGGTGCCGGCCAACGTGCGCTGTGAGATCGTGGTCGACGGCAGGGAGATCTGGCCCCAGCCCGCCGGTGCGGACGGACCGTTCGGGGCAGGCGGGAGCGGCAGGGTGGCCCCAGGGGGGGTGGCCCCGTGAGCACGAAGGTCACCTGCCCGACGTGCGGGACGGTCAGCTACCTCGAAGAGCTGGCCCGCGAGGCGGACGCCTTCTGCCGCGTGTGCGACTTCCCGCTCTTCTGGAGCCGGGGCGAGCGCGTGGTGGGCACCGGCGAGGGGGGAGGCGTCGGCCTGCGCCGGCTCCCGGGGACCGCGGGGCGCCTCGACGTGGCGACCATCGACTGTCCGAGCTGCGACGAGCCGAACCCGGTCGCACGCAGCATCTGCATCCGCTGCGGCGCAGACCTCCGCCCCGCGCCGCCGCCCCCACCTGCGCCGCCCCCGCCTCCGCCCCCTCCCGAGCCGGAGCCTTTGCCCGAGCCCGAGCCGGTGGTGGTCGAGCCCCGCTCGTGGCTGTGGCTGTGGGTGCTCCTCGGGGTGGCGGGAGCCGTGGCGATCGTGCTCCTGGTGGTGCTCCTCGCCTGAGGCGCAGGGCGCGCCCGGGCGGAGGACACCCGGGCGGTGCCTGGCACCCGGGCAGGGGGGCGCGTGTCTGGCACCCGCCTACGAGAGTGTGACGCTCTGCGTCGTGGGGGTGGAGGAGACGGTGATCGTGACGCCGGAGACTGTCTTCCTGGTGTAGCCGGTCGCGCTGAACGTCAGGGTGTAGGTCCCGGGCGGCAGCACGCACGAGTATGTCGCCGTGCCGGAGGTGCCCACGGCCACGGTCGTGCAGGTCACCGTGCCGACCGCAACCGTCACTGTCACCGTCGACGACGGCTTCGGTGTGAGGGTGATCGTGCCGGTGACCTTCCCGGTTTTCACCGGCACTGTGAAGGTGCTCCTCGTGCTCGAGACGGTCACTGTGCCCTCGTGCTCTGTGGACGACGCGCCGGTCAACTTGGTGGGCGTGAAGAGCACTGTGTAGGTGCCCGCAACCACTGTGGTGAACGTTGCCACGCCGGTCGAGCTCGTCGTCGCGGTGTACGTGTGCGCGGAGCTCGTCAGCTTCACGGTCGCTGTCGCGAGCGACGCCTCGACCGCAGGGTCGTTGGCTGTCGCAGTCATCGTGACCGTGACGTGTGTGATGATCCGTGCGAGGGTCACCGTGAGTGTCTTCTTGGCTGTCGTGGATGACAGGGTCACACTTGTCTGATGCGTCGCGTAGCCCGTGGCCGAGAACGCGACTGTGTACGTGGTCAGGTTGGTGACGAGGTGCATGGTGCAGCTCGTGGTCGTCGACCCCGACGCGGGCGCGGGGGGTGTGCACGTGGTCGTGAGCTTCGTGCCCGCGCTCATGGTGACCTGGGGCGGCGATGACGACGCTGTCGTGAGGGTCACCGTGGCGGAGATCTCGCCGAGGTCGAGTGTGAAGGTGGCGGGCGACGGTGTCGTCGCAGGCGCCGAGGCGCTGCTCGGGCACACGACGAGGGTGTACGTGGGGAGCGTGGGAGCGTCTGTCGTCGTGCCGACGCCGCTGAACGACACCGTGTAGACGTCCGGGACGAGGCTGCTGAACGAGGCCGAGGCGTGCAGCGCTGTGCCCACCGCGGTGGCGGTCTCCTTGGTCCCGAGCCCTTCTTCGAGGAGCGTGTGGGTTCCGCAGGCTTTCGTCACGGGGCTCGCGCTCGTCGGGGGGGTCAAGGTGACCGTCACGCCGTTCGCGGAGGCGGCGGTCACTTTGCTCGTGACGTCCACCGTGAGGGGGATCGCCGGCGCGTAGACGGTGAAGTTCTCGACGAATGTGGAGGTTGTGCCGGTCGAGAAGCTGATGGGCGAGAGCGTTGTGTATGTGTCGCCGACTGTGATCGTGTAGTCCCCGACCGGTTCCGGGGTGAAGGCGTAGGTGCCTGTTGTCCCGGTCGTGGCAGTGTACTTTTTGCCCGAGCTCGAGGTGAGGGTGAGCGGGAGTTTGGCGATCGGCACGGCGCCGCTCTTCCGTCCTGTCGCCGAGACCGTGACCGTCCCTTTCACCGTGACGAGCTGCTGGGTGAGTGTGTAGCTCTTCTCCGAGGGCTGCTCGCCTGGCGCGTAGGGGATGGGGCCGATCGTCACCGACTCGTAGCTCGGCGCCGAGATGGAGAAGCTGTATGTGGTGGGGTCGAGCTGGAAGCTGAAGAGCGTCGGCTTCGGTGTGCCGGTGGCCGTGCTTGTCGTCTTCGCTCTGGCTGTGCTGCAGGCGTGCGGTGTCGTGCTGCCGACCGTGTATGTGCAGCGCAGCGTGGGCCCGATGGGGCTCGTCGCCGTCACGGTCACGACGACGCCATTGCCCACGCCGCCGATGTCGAGCTGCTGGGTGATCTTGGTCGCCGTGAGCTCGACGGGCCCCACTGTGTTCTTCCCCGCCTTGGCCGTGAGCGAGGTCGTCGCCGCTGTGAACCCTGCCTTCGTGGTGCACAGCTCGTAGGAGTGCGTTGGTGTGAGTCCGCCGGTCGTCCCGACGAGCAGGAACGTCCCTGTCGTCGAGGTCGTGGCCGTGAATGTGACCGTGTGGCTTGGTGTCGCGCAGGTGCCGCTGGTCGCGCTGACCGTCGCGCCGCCGAGCGGCTCGGTGGCCCCCGCGCTCGAGGTGTTCGTGGGGACGAGGACGCCCTCCACCGTCCCGGTCACCCACCCGTCCTCGGTGAGCGCCGGCTTCTCGGTGAGCACCCCGTTCGTGGCCCCTTTCGGTGTGAGCGCCGTGCTCGTGTACGTCTGGATGCCCGGGCCTGAGACCGTGAATTCGTACGACTTCGTGGGTGTGAGGTCGTCGGTGAACGTCGCGCGGTAGGTCGTGCCTGTCGCGACGAGCTGCTTGGTCGCCACGATGGTCGTGCTCGTGCCTGTGACGAGGAGCAGCGCGACGGTGGGGAGCGTGAGCGGCGCGCCCGGTACGTTCGTGGGCTCGACGATGAGGGTGACCAGCTGGGCGAGGGAGATCGTGCCCAGGCTCGCAGGCGTGCAGGCGCCTGTGCTCTTGCGTGCACAGAGCGGGACGACCACCTGCCGGCTGACGGTCACGTAGCCATTGGCCGACAGGGTGATCGTGTAGGTCCCGGGCTGCGCGGCGCCGCCGGAGGCCCCCGTGGCCGGGTCCGACCACTTGAGCGCGCCGGCTGTGCCCTCGACTGCCCCGATGTGGTCGGTGGAGGTGAGGTTGTTGGCGGTCCCTGTCGCGTGTGTGGGCGAGAGCACGTCGGGGCTCACCGCGATGGAAACGCCCGAGCCGGGCGAGATGGTGGCGGCGACGGGCACCGGCACCGGTGTCACGATCTCGGGGAGTGTGGTCGAGCCCGAGGTGGGAAGGGCGATCGACTTGGAGAGCGTCTGGAACTGGCCTGCAGCGTCGTAGACGAGGAGCGTGACCTGTGTGCTCACGAAGGTGGGCACTGTGGACCCGGTCGGATAGGTCCAGACGTCGGAGCCGAACGTGGGGGCGACGAGGTTCACGGTCGCCGTCTCGGGAGAGCCCGGTGTGCCGTTGGCCTGGGTGGCGTAGCCGGTGGTCCCGGTGATGG
>JAJZVL010000080.1 GCA_021845725.1 Actinomycetes bacterium
ACGCCGGGCGAGCGCGTACACCGCGGAGAGCGCCCGGCGCTCCGGCGGGCGGAGCAGTCGGATGCCGTACGCGAAGTTCTTGGCCTCTCGCCGGGTGATCGTCTCGCACTCCGAGTAGGCACGTTCGAGGGCAGGCGCTGCGACAGAGGTCATGGGGTGGCTCCCGGCCCGGCGGCTCGGGCCGCGCCTTGTAACCCGGCGGCTCGGGATCCGTCTTCGCGCATCGGCGCGCGGCTTGCCTGCGGGGCGAGCAGGACGAGCGCGAGGCGGGCGGCGAAGCGGCCAGGGCGCGGGCGGCACCGGCGCGCGAGCACGTCGAAACCGGCTGCGTCGATGTCGTCGAGGGCCGCCATGCCGCCTGCGGCGAAGGAGGCGACGGCGACGCGGGGACGGAGGGGGAGGCTCGCCGAGAGAGGCGCTCCGGAGAAGAGGAGACGCCGGGCCCGTGCCGCCTCCAACGCGATCACGCGCCGGAGCGCGGGACTCGCCTGCGGGGCCGCAAGGTCCGATTCTCGACATCCCTCCGCCAGCAGGTCCGCAAGGGGAAGGTAGATGCGGTCCTGGAGGAGGTCCTCTGCGACGTCCTGGAGGTGCTCGACGACCTGGAGCCCGGTGCACACGTCGTCAGAGAGGGCCACCCGGTCAGGGGTGGCGGCCCCGAAGATCTCGAGCACGAGCCTGCCGACAGGGTCGGCGGACAGCCGGCAGTAGCCGACCAGGTCGTCGAAGGTCTCGTAGCGCCGGACGACCTGGTCCTGGCGGTTCGCCTCGATGAGGTCGAAGAAGGGCTGGAGCGGTAGCCGCCGCGCGGCGATCGTCGCGCCGACCCGTCGCATGACCGGGTGCGACGCCTCGCCCTGGGCAGCCCGCTCCAGCTCGTGCTCGAGCCGCTCGAGCTGTGCAAGCCGGTCGCCGCCAGCCACGTCGCCGACGTCGTCGGTGAGCCGCGCGAAGCCGTAGATCGCCATGAGGTCCGCGCGCACCGCGGCGGGAAGAAGCCGCAAGGCGACGGGGAAATTCTCGCTGCCCGCTTGTACGTAGATCGAGCGCGCGGCCGGGAGCTCGGGGTATTGCGGCGATCCTGTCGTCGTAAAGATCACCCACTGCTCCTTGGCTCTTGATTCACGTGATTCAGGCGTTCGTTCCGGTCGTCGTTGCGGTCGTGCGGCCGGAGCGCTCCGCCGAAATGGCTGGATGGCGGAGCATGACCAGCAGCACGATAGTGCCAGCTCGAGAGCAATGCACTCTCTCCTCGTGCCCATCGAACGCTTGTATGCGGGGGCGAGCCAGCGCATTGCGAGCGTTCTGCCGTGCATGCAGGGGACACTGCGCGCGACAAAACAAACGCTCGTCCGGCTCGTATTTCGGGTGTATGGGCTCGCCTGCTTGTTGGGGTCGTGCCGAGCGAGCTGGTGGGGTCGTGCCGAGCGAGCTGGTGGGATCCGGCCCGACTCAGGCCTTCCTCCGCCGGCGTCGCGGGCCCGGCAGGCCCCGAACGTCGCTTGTCGTGCCCTGATGCATGCATTCCCAGTTTCAAGTCCGTCGCCGCCGGGTACGTGACAACGACGAGACGGACCGTTGAGGGGTATGCCCAGAGACGGACGAAGCGGGAGGCAGACGACCATGTCGCAGCACCTTGGCGACAGCGGGCAACGCGTTCTCGCCGACCGGGAGGACGCTTCGGTGGACGGGCCGCGCGGGGCCGGGCCAGAGGACCACGGCAGCTCACCACCCGACGATCTGGCCGCCGCCGGCAGCGATGGCGGGGGCACCGCCGGGAGCGATGACGCGACGCTACGCGCGATCGACGCGCTGTCCGGCGCCCTCGCCGAGCTGCGACGCGATACCCAGCTACTGGAGGATCGCCTGAGGGACCTTCGCCGCCGCCGTTCGGAGGGCGGCGCGTGGCGGGACATCCTTGGGGACGAGGAACCGCCCGGAGCGATGCAGGTCGTGAGCCGCATGCTCGCCTGCCTCGCGAAAGCGAGTGGTACGCTGCGAAAGGAGCTGGTGGACTCCCTGCGGCGGGAGGGGGCGAGCATTCCGGCGATCGCCAAGCTGTTCGGCGTCACCCATCAGCGAATCTCGAACCTGCTGCGCCGAGCGCCCGAGTAGCCGCGGAGCGGCGCGGCTCCGCAGTCGGCGGCAATTCGGCTAGAGGCCGCGTACCCTGCTAGAACGCTCGCATGAAATTGGCGATACCCGCGGAGACGCTCGCGGGAGAACGTCGGGTCGCGGTCGTGCCGGACGTTGCCAAGCGCCTCGTCACTGCGGGATGGTCGGTCTCCGTCCAGTCCGGAGCCGGAGTCGAGGCCGCGTTCACGGACGCCGACTACGCGGCTGCCGGCGCAGAGGTGGCTCCGGACGCCGGCGCGTGCCTTGGTGGCGCCGCCGCGGTGATCCGGGTGCAGCCCCCCAGCGTGGAGGACGCCGCCCTCATCCCCGAAGGATCCCTCGTCCTGAGCTTCCTGCAGCCCGCCGCAGCCCTCGACGCGCTGCGAGCGCTCGCGGCCAAGCGCTGCAGCGTCTTCAGCTTCGACCTCCTCCCTCGCATCAGCCGGGCGCAGTCGATGGACGCCCTCTCCTCGCAGGCGACGGTGTCGGGGTACCGGGCAGCACTCACTGCGGCGACCCGCCTCGGTCGCTTCTTCCCGATGCTCATGACGGCGGCTGGCACGATCCCCCCGGCGAAGGTCCTCGTCATGGGCGCGGGGGTCGCCGGGCTCCAGGCGATCGCGACCTGCCGGCGTCTCGGCGCGGTCGTCCGGGCCTACGACGTGCGGGCGGCGGCAAAGGAGGAGGCAGAGAGCCTCGGCGCCACCTTCGTGGACCTCGGGGTCAGCGCCGAGGGCGCCGGGGGGTACGCGCGTGAGCTCACGCCCGAGGAGCTCGCCGCTCAGCAGCGTGCGCTCTCCGACGAAGTGACCAGGGCGGACGCCGTCGTCACCACCGCAGCCGTGCCGGGGCGGCCTGCTCCGCTGCTCGTGACCAGGGAGATGGTCGAAGGGATGGCGACGGGTGCGGTCGTCGTCGACATGGCGGCGGATTCCGGCGGCAACTGCGAGGTCACCGAGCGCGGCAGCGACGTGGTGGTGAGCGGCACCACGGTCGTAGGGATGTCGAACCCCCCGTCGGGCATGCCGACCCACGCCAGCGCGCTCTACTCGCGCAACGTCGCCAACATCCTCGCCCTGCTCTCCGCCGACGGTGCAGTGGCGCCCAACTGGGACGACGAGATCGTGTCCGGCACCTGCGTCCTGCGTGACGGCAAGCCGGTGCACGCGCCGACCGCCGAGCTGCTCGGGAGCACACCGTGACGGGGATCGTCTGGTACCTCACCATCTTCGTGCTCGCTGCCTTCGTCGGCTACGAGGTCATCTCGAAGGTCCCGAGCATCCTGCACACGCCCCTCATGTCCGGGTCCAACGCGATCCACGGGATCGTCCTCGTCGGAGCGCTGTTCATCATGGGGGAGGCGACCGGCACCGCGCAGCTCGTCCTCGGCTTCGTCACGGTGTTCCTCGCGACGCTGAACATCGTCGGTGGCTTCGTCGTGACCGACCGGATGCTCGAGATGTTCCGAGCGAAGCCCGAGCGCCCCGCGGCGCCGGCACGGCCGGCCGCAGCCCAGGAGCGGGAGGACGGCTCGTCGTGATGCTCGCGTACAGCGCAGTGTCGTTCCCGCTGTCGACCTGGCGATCCGCCGTCTTCCTGGTCGCCATCATCGGCTTCGTCCTGGCCCTCAAGGGACTGAGCTCGCCTCGCCACGCGCGTCCGGGCAACCTCCTGGGTGCTGCCGCTGCGCTCCTCGCGGTCGGCATGACCTTCTCCGCTGGGACGGTGAACCACTCGGCGCGCAACCTCGGGCTCGCCTTCGGCGCGATGGCGCTGGGCACGGCGGTGGCCGTGCCCGCGGCGCGCCTCGTGAAGATGACCGCGATGCCCCAGATGGTCGCCATCTTCAACGGCGTCGGCGGCGGGGCGGCGGCACTGATCTCGGTCACCGAGCTCCTGCACATCCACTCGACCGGTGTGAGCCCGGCGACGTACGTGGTGGTCGAGGCGCTGCTCGGCGTCCTCATCGGTTGTGTCTCGTTCGCCGGGAGCGCGATCTCGTTCGCCAAGCTCCAAGAGCTCATGGCGACGCGGCCGATCGTCTACCCTGCCCAGCAGCCCATCAACGCGCTGGTGGGGGCGGGGATCGTCGCACTGTTCGTGACGGCGGTCGTGACGGGGTCGGTCGACTACGCGTTCGGGGTCCTCGGGCTCTCGCTCATCCTCGGCGCCGTGTTCACCCTGCCGATCGGCGGCGCGGACGTGCCCGTGCTCATCTCGCTGCTCAACGCGTTCACGGGGCTCGCGGTCGCCGCATCGGGCTTCACCCTCGGGAACCCGCTCCTCATCGTGGCCGGTACGCTTGTCGGCGCGTCCGGCACGTTGCTCACCCGCCTCATGAGCAAGGCGATGGGGCGCTCGCTCCCGAACATCCTCTTCAGTGCGTTCGGTGCGGTCGTGACTGCGACCGGGACCGCCGAGGGGCTGGAAGGGAAATCCGTGAAGTCCTCGACCCCCGAGGACGTGGGTGTGCTCCTGGCCTACGCGCGCAAGGTCGCCATCATCCCGGGCTACGGGCTCGCAGTCGCTCAGGCTCAGCACGTCGTCAAAGAGCTCGCCGACGAGCTGGCCTCGAGAGGGGTGGACGTCTTCTACGCGATCCATCCGGTCGCAGGCCGGATGCCCGGCCACATGAACGTGCTCCTCGCAGAGGCCAACGTGCCCTACGACGAGCTGAAGGAGATGGACGAGGCCAACCCGGAGATGCCGACGACCGACGTCGCCCTCGTGGTCGGCGCGAACGACACCGTCAATCCCGCGGCGGTCGACACGCCTGGCAGCCCCATCTACGGCATGCCGATCATCCATGCCGACCAGGCCGAGCACATCGTGTTCCTGAAGCGCTCCATGCGGCCCGGCTTCGCCGGCATCGACAACGCACTGCTCTTCGACGACAAGACGGTGATGCTGTTCGGCGACGCGAAGGACACGCTCCAGAAGCTCGTCGCCGCGGTGAAGGCCGCTTGAGAGGCCGGCGCCTGCTTCCTGTCCCTATGGGCCGTTCGGCCCTAGCCCGCCCCACCTGTCGCTCGTAGCGTCGATAGCGCATGGTGGCAGCAGAAGTGTCCGACGGGGAGAGAACGCCGGCAGTCTTCCTCAGAGACTTCGTCGACGTGGACCAGCCCCAGCAGCTGGTGAGCGAGCGTCTCGCCACCGGTCAGAGCTGGTTCGGGCGTCTCGCGAGCGCCGCAGGCGACGACACCGAGAGCCATCTCGTGAGACTGGGCTTGACCGCGCTCGGCGACCTCGACCTCGTCACCCGGGAGGTGCGTGTGCGCATGGGGACGCCGACCTTGCTCGAGGGCGGCGTGGTCGTGCCGCTGCGGTGGGAGGACGGTCGGAGGCCGAACCTCTTCCCGGTGCTCGACGGCAACCTGGAGGTCGCGTCCGTCGGGCCGGGCCAGAGCCGGCTCATCCTCCATGCCTCCTATCGCCCGCCCTTCGACGGCGTGGGAAGGGCGATCGACCGGGCGCTCCTCCACCGGGTGGCCGAGTCGACGGTCCGTTCGTTCCTGCGCAAAGTCGCCGAGACGTTGGAGGACTGGCCGAAGGACGGCGCCGGCACCTGACCGGCCTGGTGGCACCGCCCCTGCACGGTGCCTGCACGGTGCCTGGCTAGGCTCGGCCCGCCGCGCACCGCGCGCGGGACCACGCCATGACGCAGCGCCTCTCCTCGCCACTCGCCCCTCCTGTGCCGCTCACCCGGTCCGCACCGCTCGCAGCTCGGCCGGCATCGGCGAGCTGATGAGGGCGGAACCCGAACCGCGGCGAGGCTCCGCGGTGCAGCCCCCGCCGACCGCCGACGGGCTCGGAGCGTCGATCCCCCGCGTCCACCGGCGCCATCTGCCACGTCCAACCCGCCACCAGCTCGCCGCTCGGAGCGTGGGGATCGCACGATCTGGGATGCGGCGCCTCGGACCGCTTGCAGCCCGGCAGCTCGTGCACGTGCGCGACGGGAAAGGCCTTCTCCCCGCGGCGGTCGCCGCCCGGGCGCTCCGAGAGATGTTCGAGGACCTCGGTGGGACCTTCATGAAATTCGGTCAGCTGGTGGCGTCCTCACCGGGACTGTTCGGTGAGGCGGTCGCGGAGGAATTCCGTGCGTGCCTCGACACCGGGCCTCCCGTCGCCTTCGAGGCCGTGCGGGAGTCCATCGAGGCAGACCTCGGCATGGACCTCGAGGAAGCGTTCGCCGACCTCGACCCCGAACCGATCGGCAAGGCCTCGATCGCCGTCGTCTACCAGGGGCACCTGCACGACGGCCGGGAGGTCGCGGTCAAGGTCCTTCGCCCCGGGATCGAGCTCGAGGTCGCCGCCGACCTCACGCTGATGGTGCCTCTTGCTGAGCTCGTGGCGAGGGAGACCGGGGAGCAGATCGCGGGCTCGGTGCTCCAGCTGCTCGACGGGCTGCGCCAACAGCTCGGCGAGGAGCTCGATCTGCGCAACGAGGCACGGGCACTCGCGCATTTCCGTGCGCTCCTCGCCCAGTCACGCCTCGACCGCCTCGTCGTTCCCGAGCCGTACCCGGAGCTGTCCGGGCAGAACGTGCTCACGATGGAGCTGCTCCACGGCGTGGCGATCGACGACCTCTCGGCGGCTGCGGCTCGGGGGCAGGACCCGGCACCGCTCGTCGAGCAGGTCGTCAGGGCGTTCTTCACCACGACGGTCCGATGGGGCGCGTTCCACGGGGACCTGCACGCGGGCAACATGCTGCTCCTCGACGACGGACGACTCGGCATCATCGACTGGGGCATCGTGGGAAGGCTCGACAGCGACACGCACCGCTTCGTCGTGCGCCTGCTCGACGCCGCGCTCGGCGACGAGGATGCGTGGCCCGACATCACCGCCCACCTCACCCGCGTCTACGGCAGGGCGATCCAGGTGGGCCTCGGGATGACCGACGACGAGCTGACGGTGTTCCTGAGAGGGATCGTCGAGCCCGCGCTGACGCGTCCGTTCGGCGAGGTGAGCCTCGCAGCCATGCTCGAGGCGCCGCTCGTGCAGGCCGCGAAGGCACGCGGAGCACGCGCGCACCAGAAGCCGCTGAGGTCGGTGCTGCTGCGCCTGCGGACCAATCGCAGGATGCGACGGCTGGCAGACGAGGCCGGCGGGCTCATGTCCGACTTCACACGCGGAGCGTTCCTGTTGGCCAAGCAGTTCATGTACTTCGAGCGCTACGGGAAGCTCTTTCTCTCCGACCGACCCATCCTCGCGGATCGAGAGCTCCTCGCGGCGCTCGTCGCAGAGGCGCGGGTGTGAGGACAACGGTGGAGACGCCACGGTGGAGACACGGTGGAGACGCCACGGTGGAGAAGATCGACGGTGGAGAAGAACGAACGCCCGATCTCGAGGAAGGTGCTCGTCGGCTCGCTCTGAGCGCTCCTTCGAGCGCAGCGCGCAGACGCGCGGCGCGGATCTTGCCTCAGAGCCTCTGATGGTGACCGGTATGCTCCTCGTCCGCGGGCGGTGACGCCAGGGACTCGACGGGAGGTTGCGGGTGAAGGTCGTTGTCGATTTCGACGTGTGCGCGAGCAACGCCGTCTGCATGGGGATCGTGCCCGAGGTCTTCGAGGTGCGCGACGACGGGTTCCTCTACGTGCTTGACGAGCACCCGCCTGAGGCGTTGCGAGACCGGCTCCGCGAGGCGGTGCGCAGTTGCCCGACCGGCGCCATCACGCTCGTCGAGGACGACTGAGCGAGGCGTGTCCGCTCCACGAGTACGTTTCGCACCGTCGCCGACGGGGTTCTTCCACGTCGGGAGCGGGCGAACCGCCCTCTACAACTGGCTCTTCGCACGGCGCTACGGCGGTGTGTTCATCCTGCGGATCGAGGACACCGACACCGAGCGGAACCGCGAGGAGTGGGTCGCCGGGATCATCGAGGCGATGGCGTGGCTCGGCATGGAACCCGACGAGGGCCCGTACCGCCAGTCGGCACGAGCCGATCGTTACCGGGCGGCGATCGATGGCTTGTGGGACGCCGGCTACCTCTACGCGTGCGACTGCACCCGCGAGGCGGTGCAAGCCCGCACTGCGCAGCGCGCGACGCCCGGGTACGACGGCTTCTGCCGGGAACGGCGCCTCTCCAGGGACGGGAACGCCCTGCGGTTCCTCACGCCGGACGACGGCGAGACCCAGGTCCACGACGTGGTCCGCGGGACGGTCACGTTCCGCAACGAGACGATGGAGGACTTCGTCGTCGCCCGTTCGAACGGCGAGCCGCTCTTCGTGCTCGCCAACATCGTCGACGACCGCGACATGCGGATCACCCATGTGATCCGTGGCGAGGAGCTCCTGCCGAGCGCGCCGAAGGCGATCCTCATCTGGCGCGCGCTCGACGAGGTGGCGAAGACCGACGCCGCGTGGCACGCAGTGACCGACCTGCCGGTCTGGGCACACCTCCCCACGCTGGTCAACGAGCAGCGCAAGAAGCTCTCGAAGCGCCGTGATCCCGTTGCGGTCGAGTCGTACCGCGACCAGGGTTACCTCCCAGAGGCGCTCCGCAACTACCTGGCACTCCTCGGATGGAGCCCACCAGGCGGCGAGGAGAAGGTCCCGCTCCAGGTGCTCATCGAGAACTTCGCGCTGGAGGACGTCAACCACTCGCCCGCATTCTTCGACGTGAAGAAGCTCACCCACATGAACGGCGAGTACGTCCGCGAGCTGTCGGTGGCCGAGTTCGTCGAGCGGGTCCGGCCGTGGGTGGACCCCGCCACCGAGAGGGCTGCGGGCCGTTGGGTCCCCGAGACTGCCGCACCGCCCCCCTGGCCGCCCGAGCGCTTCGATATCGACGTCTTCGTCCGCCTCGCTCCTCTCGTCCAGGAGCGGGTCGCGGTCCTCGGCGATGCCCCCGGGCTCGTCGATTTCGTCTTCCTCTCCGATCCCCCCGTCGACGAGGCTTCATGGGACAAGGCGATCGCCCGGGACGAAGGGGCGGTCGCACTGCTCGAGGATGCCATCGCCGCGTTCGAGCACACCGAGTGGAGCGCGAGCGCGCTGCGTGACGCCACGAGTGCGATCGGGGAGCGGGCGGGCAGGAAGCTCGCCAAGGCACAGGCGCCGATCCGCGTCGCGGTCACCGGCCGCACCGTCGGGCCGCCGCTCTTCGAGTCGCTCGAGGTTCTCGGTCGCGACGAGGTGCTGCGGCGCCTGCGGCGTGCGCTCGAGCGTGCCAGCGCGAGGTGATCGCCAGCCGTGCTCATCCTTCGCTGGATCACCGCTCCGCTCCGCTGGGCGTTCAAGATCCTCGTGCTGCTCGTCGTGGGAGCGGTGATCTACTACGCGGTCACCCTCGTGCAGGTCTGGCTGACGTCGCGTCGGTACGACCCCGTCAGCGCGCAGGCCATCGTCGTGATGGGGTCCGCGCAGTACGACGGCGTCCCCTCGCCGGACCTTCGGGCGCGCCTCGACGAGGCTCTCCTCCTCTTCCAGAGGGGCTACGCCCACCTGATCGTCTGCACGGGCTCGAAGGAGCCTGGGGACGTCTACACCGAGGCCGAGTCGGGCCGCGCGTACCTCGTCAGCAAGGGCGTCCCCGCGACAGACATCCTCGAAGCCGGCGGGCGCGACACCTGGACAAACCTCGCGCTCGCGGCCGACCTGCTCCGGCCGCGCGGAGATACGGACGTGCTCATCGTGACGGATCCGTTCCACGAAGACCGTTCGATGGCGGTCGCCACCGACGTCGGGCTGACGCCGCACCCGGCACCGACGCAGACCTCACCCATCAGGGGAACGGCCGTGATCCCCTACTTCCTCAGCACAGCGGCAGCCGTTGCGCTGGGCCGTATCGTCGGCTTCCAGCGTCTCCACGCCCTCGGTGAGATGGCCGCCGGCGTCGGTGCGGTGTCGTCGCCCGGCCCTGTCCTGCCATCCTCGGTCGTGCAGCCGCCTGGCGTCGACTCGCTACGAGCTCCGCCACGCACCGCTTGCGCCGGTCCCTCCCGGGCTCGGGTAACCTGATCCCGCCCGTTCGGGGGTGGTGTAATCGGCAACACGACAGGTTCTGGCCCTGTTATTGGGGGTTCGAGTCCTCCCCCCCGAGCTGAGCAGGCGCGTTCCGGCGCACCTGCGCTCGGCCCCATCGTCTAGAGGCCTAGGACACCACCCTCTCAAGGTGGAGACACGGGTTCGAACCCCGTTGGGGCTGCCAGT
>JAJZVL010000081.1 GCA_021845725.1 Actinomycetes bacterium
CCCGTGGATCTCCAAGTGCAGGGCAATCCCGACGCGCGCACCCATCCCGTCGCTCAACTACCTGCTCACCTCCCACGTGTGGCGCCAGGACCACAACGGCTTCACGCACCAGGACCCGGGGTTCCTGGACGTGATGGTGAACAAGAAGGCCGAGGTGATCCGCATCTACCTGCCGCCCGACGCCAACTGCCTGCTCGCCGTGGCGGCGCACTGCCTCGCGGCGCGTGACCGCGTCAACGCGATCGTGGCCGACAAGCAGACGGCGCCCGTGTGGCTCGACATCGACGCCGCACGGCGGCACTGCTCGAGCGGCATCGGAATGTTCGAGTGGGCGAGCAACGACGGCGGCGGCGAGCCGGACGTGGTCATGGCCTGCGCGGGCGACGTCCCAACCCTCGAGACCCTGGCGGCGGTCGACCTGTGCCGCCAGCGCTTCCCCGAGCTCAAGATCCGCGTCGTCAACATCGTCGACCTGATGGTCCTAGAGCCCCCCGGCGAGCACCCCCACGCGCTGAGCGACCGCGACTTCGACGACCTGTTCACGAGGGACAAGCCGGTCATCTTCGCCTTCCACGGCTATCCGTGGCTGATCCACCGTCTCACCTACCGGCGCACCAACCACGACAACATCCACGTTCGCGGCTACAAGGAGGAGGGCAGCGTGACCACCCCGTTCGACATGGCGGTCGCCAACGACCTCGACCGCTTCCACCTCGTCGCCGACGTCGCCGAGCGGGTGCCGAAGCTGGCACCGCACGCGGCGTCCACCACGCAATGGCGCCGCGACAAGCTCGCCGAGCACGAGCGCTACATCGTGGCCACCGGAGAGGACCTGCCCGAGGTGCGCAACTGGCGCTGGGGAGGGTCGCAGTGACGGCCGTCGAAGAAGTGGACCTCGTCGTGATCCACTGAGCCCCGCCGAGCACGCCTGAGCCCGCGTCGTGGCATGCTCTCGACGCGAGGGCCGGGACGGCGAGCGCACCGCGCGCCGACCGTGCTCGGAGGCCCGATGATCGTCACTGTAATCGGCGTGGCTGGCGCCCTGGCCGTGGCCGCGCTGCTCGGCGTCAGCGACGCGCCCAACGCCGCGGCGGCGCTCCTCGCCGCGCGCACCGGCTCCTACACCGCGGTGGCCGCGTGGTCGCTCGCCTGGCACGTCGCCGGAGGTCTCCTCGCCGGCATCGCCGTGGCACGGACGGTCGTCGAGATGGTGCACGTCGGGGCACCGGCCAGCGTCCCGGTGCTGGCGGCCGCCAGCATCACCTCCGTCGGCTTCACGTGGGCGACCACCCGCAGAGGGCTGCCCACCAGCGCGAGCGTGGGGCTCGTGGGCGGGCTCGCCGGTGCGGGGCTGGCTGCCGGCGGCGTGGGGGCCGTCGAGTGGGGCGGGCTCGCGGGCGTGCGGCCCGTCGGCGTGCTCGGCGTGCTGATCGGCATCCTGCTCGCACCCTTCCTTGCGGCTGGCGCAGCGGGGCTCGTCGACCAGCTCGCCCGACGGGTGGCCGTACGGCTTCCCAGGTCGTCGCGCCGAGAGCTGCACGGGGGGCTGTGGCTCGCGTCGGCGGCCGTCGCCGTCGCCGACGGGACGAACGACGGTCAGAAGGCGATGGGACTGCTCGCCGTGGTGGTCTCCGGCACGGGCACGCTCGCGGGTGGCATCGCACCCTGGGAGCGCGTGTCGTGCGCGCTCATCCTGGCGGCCTTCACCGTGCTCGGCGGTCGCAGGGTCGTCGCACGCGTCTCACGCGGCCTGGCACGCGGCGGGGCGGTCGACGACCTGGCGGCCCAATGCGCGTCGGCGGGCGTCATCCTGGCCGCGGCCGCCGTGGGCCTGCCGCTGTCCACGTCCACCGTGGTCACCTCGTCGATGGTGGGGGCAGGGGTCTCCGCGCGCCGCCGCCACGTGCGCTGGGCAGGCGTGCTCCGGATCTTCGTGGCCTGGGCGGTGACCGTGCCGGCGTGCGGCGTCGTCGCGGCCGGTGCCTACGAGGTGCTCCGGAGGTTCCCGTGACCGTGGAGCGCCGCTCGCCACTCCACGGGCTCCGGCGGCTCTTCCGAGGCGTCGCCCCGGACGTCGTCGGCCTCCTCGTCACCCAGGGGAAGATCTCGGCGGCGGCCACCAGCGCGTTCCTCGAGTGGTCCAAGGGCGGCGGAGACAGCCAGGTCCTGAGAACACTCGAGCACGACGCGGACGACGCACGACGTGCGCTGTTGACCGCGCTGCGCGGAGCGCTCGCCACCCCCATCGACCAAGAGGACGTCTACATCCTCTCGGAGCGCTGTGACCGGGTCGTGAACGCCGTACGGGACATCGCGCTCGAGGCCGAGGCGCTGGCGTGGAAGCCCGACCAGCACGCCGCCGGCATGGCCGAGCACCTCCATGCGGGGATGACGGCCCTCGTCGAGGGGTTCGCCAGGCTCCGCCGCGACTTCGACCAGGCCGGCACGGCGGCCGATCAGGTCAGGGCGGAGGCCCGGACCGTGGTGCGGCTCTACCGCGACGCCATCGCCGAGCTGTACCGGTCGGACGATCTCCAGGCGGCCCTGGTCGGCCGCGAGCTCTACCGCCCCTACGCCCGGGCGGCGGACCTCCTCGAGGCGGTCGCCGACCGCCTGTGGTACGTGGTGCTCGCCGACGTCTGAGACTCTGCGCGGCTCGCGTGGCAGCATGGGGAGCGATGACGGCTGCCCATGCGGACCTCGTGGAGGTGCGCTGCCCGTCGTGCGGCACGCGCAACCGCGTGCCCGTCGCCGCGGCTGGCTCGCCGCGCTGCGGGCACTGCCATGCCCCCCTGCCGTGGGCCGTCACGGCGGGCGACGCGACGTTCGACGCGGTGGCGGTGCAGGCTCGTCTTCCGGTCCTCGTCGATCTGTGGGCCCCGTGGTGCGGGCCATGCCGGATGGTCTCTCCCGCCGTGGAGCAGCTCGCCACGGAGCTGGCAGGGCGCCTGAAGGTCGTCAAGGTGAACGTCGACGAGGCTCCCGCCGTCGCGGCCCGCTTCGCAGCGAGGAGCATCCCCACCCTCCTCCTGCTCTGGCACGGCGAGACGGTCGACCGCATCGTCGGGGCGCTGCCCGCCCGAGAGCTCGGGGTCCGGGTCCGCGCCGCGCTGGACCGGATCGAACCGCGGCCCTGACGGGTCAGGGGTGCGGCCCGGTCCGGGGCTCGGCCCGGCGCCCGGTCCTGGGCCCGGTCCACCGCTCGGACAACCGGCGTGCCGCCCAGGGGACGGCGACCGAGGCGGCGGTCGCCCCGGCGGCGTTCCCGAGCGCGATCCCCCAGCCGACGGGACCCATCGGCGTGCAGCCGAAGAAATGGCTGACCACCGGCGTCTGGACGATCGCCACGAGCACGCCGGCAGACGCAGCCGTCGAGGCGAGCACGAGGGGGCTCGTGCCCCCGACGACCGCCGTCTGCCCGAGCTGGGTGCCGACCAGCGCGACGAGCGCGACCGTGCCGGCCCGCCTCGAGCTGCCCGTCGGCCGCGCCATCAGCCACGCGCCGGTCGCGCCGGCCGCCGTCGTGGCGGCTCGCAGGGCGATCTGACGGGCGAGCGCGCCACCGAGCGACGCCTCGGGCCCCTCGTGGAGGAGCTCCTCGGAGCTGCGCCCGGGCGGTGGGCGCAGGGCGATCGTCATCGCCGGCATCATGTCCGTGAGCAGGTTCACGAGGAGGATCTGGCGCGCTCCCAACGGTGAGCCCCCCGAGATGGCCGTCGACGCCAGCACGAAGCCGACCTCGCCGAGGTTCCCGCCGACGAGGATCGCGAGCGCGTCCCGGACGGACGCCCACATCGCCCGACCTTCGACGATCGCATCGGTGATGGTCTCGATCCGGTCGTCGAGCACCACGAGATCGGCCGCCTCCCGTGCGGCGGGAGACCCGTGCCTGCCGAGCGCGATCCCGGTGTCGGCGAGCCGTATGGCCGGCGCGTCATTGGCACCGTCACCGGTCATCGCGACCGCGCGCCCCATGCGCTGGTAGGTGCGCACGATCCGCATCTTCTGCTCCGGGGTGACGCGGGCGAACACCGTCGCGCCGGCGACCGCCGCCTCGAGCGAGGCATCGTCCCAGGCGTCGACGTCGGCCCCGGTGACGACATCTGCGCCGTTCAGGATGTGGAGCTCCTCTGCAATGCTCGCCGCAGTCGACGGGTGGTCGCCGGTGATCATCACGACCGAAACCCCCGCGGTCCGCAGGCTCGCCACCGCGGCGGCGGCCGTCGGACGCACCCCGTCTGCCAGGCCCAGGAAGCCGAGCAGCTCCATGCCGGCGATGCGCTCGTCTCCGAGGGCAGCGCGTGAAGAGGCCGGCCGCTCTGCGACCGCGAGCACGCGGAGGCCCTGACCCGCCAGGCGCTCCACCTCATCGTCGAGGGACGCCCGGACGCGCCGGTCGAGCGCCACGGGGCCGTCGGGCGCCCTCCACGTGGTGCAGCGCGGCAGCACGGTCTCCGGGGCGCCTTTCACCGAGACCCGAGGGCCGGCAGCGCTGTCGCCGACGACGGCGTGGTACCCGCGGGACGGCTCGAAGGCCAGCTCGCCGAGAAGGGTCCAGCTGCCCAGGCCGTCGTGCGCCTGCACGCCGGCGGCCTGCGCGCCCTCGACCACCGCCCGGTCGGTGGCGTGGGGCAGGTCGACCTCCCCGTCGGAGATCGGGCTCGCTCGCAGCGCCGCCGCCAGCACGTACGCGCACCGGGGGGTCAGCTCGGCAACCTTGTGCACCTCGGCACCGTCCGACACGCTCTGGAGGGCGATCCTTCCGGCAGTGAGGGTGCCGGTCTTGTCGAAGCACAGGACGTCCACCCGCCCGAGCGCCTCGATCGTCCGCGGGTTGCGCACGAGCACGCCCCGGCGGGCGAGCCGTCGGGCAGCAGCCAGCTGGGCCACGGTGGCCAAGAGCGGGAGGCCCTCGGGCACGGCGGCGACCGTGAGGCTGACGCCCGAGGTCACCGCGGCGCGCGGCGAGCGTCCCCGCAGCAGGCTGAGACCCACGACCCCGGCGCCACTGGCGACGGATGCGGGGACCGTCACCTTCATGAGGGAGCTCAGCCGGGCCTCCACCCCGCTCGGCGGCGGCTCGGGCGCGTCGGCGAGGCTCCTGCCGACCTCCGTCTGGTCGCCCACGGCGACGACCACGCCAAGAGCGCTCCCGGTCACGACGACCGAGCCCTCGTAGGCCATGCAGCTGCGATCGGCCAGCGCACGGCCCTCGACAGCCAGGCTCTGCTTGGCCACGGGCAGGGACTCTCCCGTGAGAGCGGACTCGTCGATCTCGCACCCGGCGGTCTCGATGAGGCGGCAGTCTGCCGGGACGACATCGCCGGCCTTCAGCTCGAGGAGGTCGCCGGGCACGAGCTCGGACCGCTCCCTGGCGACAACTCGATCGCCTCGCCGGACGTCGACATGGCTCGTCGTCGCCTGGAGCAGCCTGGCGATCGAGAGGTCGGCACGCACACGCTGGACCCCGCCAATCAGGGCGTTGACCGCGGTGGCACCCGCCACCAGCGCGGCATCGGTCACCGAGCCCACCGCGGCGGCCATGCCGGCACCCACGAGCATCACCGGGGTCAGCGGGTTCGCCAGCTCGGCGACGATCGCCCGACCGACGCTCGGTCGGGCCGGCGCTCGAGGCATCAGCGCCGCGTGCCGTCGGGCAGCCTCGGCGACCGGCAGCCCCCGGCGACTGGTCCCAAGTGCCCGAAGGACTGCGTCAGGGCTCATGGCGTGCCAGGCCATCTGTGTGATCGGCGTGAGCGCGGGGTGGCGCCCGACGGACGCCGCCGCCGCGGTTCCCGCCACCTGCGCAGCCAGCGAGGCGACGTTGACGGGCACGGCCGCCCGCCGGGAGGCGCTCGCCGGGAGCCCCAGCATGGACCACGTCGCGCCGGTGGCGAACCCGGCTGCGGAGAGCCCGACGCCCCACCGGCTGACCGAGCGCGCCGCCGCCAGCGATTCGACGACCAGGTGCGCGTGGGCGAGGCTCTGGGAGGTCACGACCGCGGCACCCCACGGGGGATGCGGCCCCCGCCCGTCCACGCCGATCCCGACGTCCGCCGCGCGCAGGGCCCCGTGGGTCGGGCCCCCCGAGACCAGCAGCACGCCGAGACCTTCGGCTTGCAATGCCCGCACCGACCGTGCGAGCAGGGTGCCCGCGGCGACCACCTCGTCAGCTCGGATCCGCTCCGCGAGCCCGCTCCCCTTCCCCGCGAGGACGAGCCGGAGCCCCGAGCGTCGCACCGCATCGGCGAGCGGCTGCGCCAACGGGTCGATCTCCGCCTCGAGGTCGATCACGCCGGCGAGACGGCCCGACCTGGCGATACCCACTGCCAGGCGCCCGGCCCGGCCGCCGGCACGGGCCTCGGGGACGTGGGGATCCTCCGGGGCGATCGCCTCGAGGGGACCCACCGCCCAGCGACCGCGGCGGACGAGACGGCCAGGGTCGCCAGGATCGAGGAGCGCACGTGCCTGGTCCGTGGTCCTGGTGGCGTCGTGGCCCTCCAGCACCCGCACGTGGTGCACGAGCATGCGACCGGACCTGAGCACGGCGGCGTCGAGCACCACCGCGTCGATCCGATCGAGCCGGCGCAGCGCCGTCCGGTCGAGCACGACGACGTCGCGTGCCGCCAGCTCGCGCCCGAGGCGCGCCGCGAACGCCTCACGACCGTGGCGGGCGGCCTTGGGGACGCCCGCGGTGACGACACCCCCGGCAAGGCGCGGGCTCCGCGTGGCTGCGAGCGTCGCGCCCATCCCCGCGACGCTGACCGCCGCGGCGGCGTCGGCATAGGACTCGACGGGGCCCGACCGAAGCGGCCGCTCACGAGGCGGGACGCGCGCGGCACGCAGCGGCTCGTCGACGGGCGCGTCGCAGAGGTCCCCCTCTCGCCGCTCCCACGCACGGCGGTGCGCCTGCAGCTCACCGAGCTGGTTCGCCCGGTGGGTGATATCGGTCACGAGGGTCAGGGGCCCCTGTGAGAGCGCCTGGGTGAACGCGCTCGTCACCCCGAGGCCGAGGTCGGTGAGCGCTGCGCCGAAATGGTGCTCGAGGAGCCCTCGCACCCGTGGCTCGTTCTCGGCCAGCGCGACGAGCGACCCGAGCTCGACAGGGAAGGGGGCCGCCCGCAGGATGAGACCGAAGGCGCTCGCACCCAGCGCGATCGCATCGGCCCCGATGGCCACCGCCTGGCGGCGCAGCGGCTCGATGTCGCCCGGATGCTCCGGACGCTCCCGGGGGAAGCGCTCATCTTCGACGTCGTGCGCCTCCTCGACGCCTTCGACGATGCCGACGAGGTCGTCGACCGACGGGCCGTCGGGATCGAATGCCACGACCACGCGGCCGGTCAACGCGTTCACCTGCGCCCAGCGCACCCCTCGGGCCGCGTGCAGCGCCCGCTCCACGTCACGCGCGAGGGCCTCCATGCCCGAGCGGTGGACGCCCCGCACCTCGATGTGCGCCTTGCCGCGGCCTGCCCACACCCTCCGGCGGCGCCGGCCCGATCCGAGCGCGACGTCGAGCACGGCGCCGGGCACTGCCGCTCCGGCGCGCAGGAGTGTGAGCGGGTTCACCTCCCTCCTTACGGTTCCCGCCGTTGCCGGCGGGCGCGTGGGGAAGCCCACGCCTCCGGACCGAGGGTTCCCTCGACCGCGGCATGGGCGACGTCGGTGAGCCGGAGACCATGGTCGCGGGCGTAGCCGCGGAGCCGGTCGAACGCCTCAGGGAGATCCACACCGGCACGTTCGGCGATGATGCCCTTGGCCTGCTCGATCACGATCCGGCTGCGCAGCGCGTTCGAGAGCTGGTCGATGGTGCGCTGCTGCTCGTCGACGCTGCGATGCGCGACGATGCCGATCGCGGCGCAGTCCGCGAGCGCGCCCGCCACCACGGCGTCGTGCTCGCTCAGCGCCGCACGCCCGGCGCTGAAGAGGCTGAGCGCCCCGATGGTCATCTCACGAAACCGCAGCGGGAACGCCGACACCGACTGGTAGCCCTGCGAGAGCGCGGCCGCCGAGAATCGCGGCCACGGGCCGCTTCCTGCATGAAGGACCACCGGGTCCACCGGCTCAGCGGAGCGGAAGGCGTCCAGGCCGGGACCCTCCTCGGCCTGGAGCTCGAAGAGCTCGAGGACCCTCGTCTCCTCGCTCGAAGACCCGAGGACCCGTAGCTCGCCCTCCTCCGTCGCCACCATCACCGCTGCGGCGGAGATCCCCGTCAGCTCGACGCAGCTCGACGCGAGGCTCGTCGACAGCTCGACGACGTCGAAGTCGCTCACGAACGTCGATGCCATCTCCACCAGCGCCTGCGCGACAGGCACTTCCCGCTCCCTCTCCATCTGGACCATCCACGCTCCTCTCCGCGCGCCAGAGAGGTGAGGCTAGGCGATGCAGGATCCAGACGCCGGCTGCTCGACGAGGGCGTTCAGGCTTCCGAGGCACCGGGGGCAGCGGCGGCCCGTGGCGACCGCCCGAGGCGCTGCTCCACGTCGAGCACCGCCCTCGTCGTCTCGATCACGGTGTCAGGGTTGAGCGACATCGAGTCGATGCCGACCTCGACGAGGAACTGGGCCATGTCGGGGTAGTCCGACGGCGCCTGACCGCACAGCCCCGAGTGGATGCCGTTGCGGCGGCAACCCTCGACGGCGAGACGGATCATCTCCTTCACCCCCTCGTCGCGCTCGTCGTAGTCGAAGGCGACGATCTCGCTGTCGCGATCGACCCCCAAGGTGAGCTGCGTGAGGTCGTTGGACCCGATGGAGAACCCGTCGAAGAGGCGGGCGAAGCGGTCGACGAGGATCACGTTGTTCGGGATCTCGCACATCGCGTACACCTCGAGACCCCCCTCGCCGCGGCGCAGCCCGAGCTCGGCCATGCGGTCGAGCACCTGCTCGGCCTCTGCCACCCTGCGCACGAAGGGGAGCATGACCACGACGTTCGTGAGGCCCATCTCCTCGCGCACCCGCTTCAAGGCCGCGCACTCGAGCGCGAAGCCCTCCGCGTAGGCCGGGTGGGCGTAGCGCGAGGCGCCACGGAAGCCGAGCATCGGGTTGGCCTCCTTGGGCTCGAAGTCCGTCCCCCCGAGGAGGCTCGCGTACTCGTTGGTCTTGAAGTCCGACATGCGCACCACGACCGGCTTGGGCCAGAAGGCGGCGGCGATGGTGCCGATCCCCTCGGAGAGCCGCTCCACGAAGAACGCCTCCCCGCTCTCGTAGCCGTGCACGAGCCGGGCAATCGCCGCGCGGGCCCGGGCATCGGTCACCCGGTCGGGGTGCACGAGGGCGAGGGGATGGGCCTTGATGGACTCCGTGATGATGAACTCCATGCGCGCGAGCCCTACGCCGTCGTTGGGCAGGAAGGACGTCTTGAAGGCCAGGTCGGGATCGCCGAGGTTGACCATGACCTTCGTGGCGGGGCGCGCCAGGTCGGCGATCTCGGTCCGCTCGACGCGGAACGCCACCGTGCCGTCGTACACGCGCCCGATGTCGCCCTCGGCGCACGAGACGGTCACGGCCTTGCCGCCGGCGATGGACGTCGTGGCGTCACCGGTGCCCACCACCGCGGGGACGCCGAGCTCGCGGGCGACGATGGCGGCGTGGCAGGTGCGCCCGCCGCGGTTGGTGACGATCGCCGCGGCGGTCTTCATCACGGGCTCCCAGTCCGGCGTCGTGGTGTCGGCCACCAGCACCTCCCCGGGGTGGAACTCGCTCAGCCGGTCCACGCTCTGGATGACGCGCGCGGAGCCCGAGGCGATCTTCTCGCCGACCGAGCGGCCCTGTGCGAGCAGCGGCGCAGTGGCGTCGAGGACGTAGCGCTCGATCACGGTCGTGTGGCGCTGGGAGGCGACCGTCTCGGGACGGGCCTGGACGACGTAGAGCTTGCCGTCGAGCCCGTCCTTGGCCCACTCCATGTCCATGGGCCGGCCGTAGTGATGCTCGATGGCGATCGCCGCGCCGGCGAGCTCGAGGACGTCGGCGTCCGCCAGGCAGTAGCGCGCACGATCCGCCTTGGGCGTCGGGACGTTGCGGGTGGTGTGGGTGGTCCCGCCCTCGGAGAAGATCATCTTCACCGCCTTGTCCCCGAGCATCCGGCGGAGCACGGCCCGCTTGCCGGCTTCGAAGGTGGGCTTGTGCACATAGAACTCGTCGGGGTCGACCGCCCCC
>JAJZVL010000020.1 GCA_021845725.1 Actinomycetes bacterium
GATGGTCCAGGAGCCCTTCGAAAGGGACGTCTTGGTGTCCATGTTGGCCTCGAGAACGTCGTAGGGGAGCCAGCGGTCTGACGCGCCCCTCGGCTCGGTGAGGCAGTGGGCCATGAGGAACTGAGGATCCGCCATGTAGCGGGAGAACCATCGTCCTTGAAGTGACGGCGAGGCGAGCTCTCGGAGCAGCACGGAGATCTTCCAGTGCTGGACCAGCTTGTCGGCAACCCCGACGTCGCCGCGTGCGAGCGCCGCGGCGATGAGCGCGAACGTCCGCGCCTCGCTCTCGCGCTCCAGCGCGACGCCCCCGTACTGCTCGGGAACGCCCAGGCTGCGCAGATCTGCTCGGTCGGCTTCTTCGAGGACGTGCGCGGCGAGCCGCATCTCGGGCTCGAACATCCACTCGCGCTCGCGGTCCGCTGCGATGAACGGACGCAGGACTCGGTCCACGTAGCGACGGCACGTCTGGAGCATCGCCGTCTGCTCTTCGGACAAGGTGCCGTCGTCCAAATCGAACGTGGCGCTCATCGAGTCCTCCTGTCTGTGCTCTCGTACACGCCGAGACGGTGGTGTCGGGACGATCGGCGATGACGGCACGGAGCATCCTGCGTCACCTCGTGCGCTGTCGGCTTCGCCAGTCTCGCGCGGCACGCACTCCGGATCTCGGATCGGCACGAGTGGCGAAGGGGTACTTCTTACGATTTCTTAGACCGGTGTGTAGGGCCTCCTTACGCGGCTGAGCTCTACTCGTCTCATCGGAGTCTGGTCCCAGGTCGGGCGGACGGTGAGTCGAGACGGGAGGTGCGATGTCCGAGCATGCCGAGGCGAAAGACGGCACCCTCGCCGGTGACGCCCCAGGCGACGGCACCCCCGCTGGTGACGCCTCAGGCGAGACGACGCGTGCCGATGCCGGCGAGGCGGGCGAAGTGCCGGTTCCGACCGTTGTTCCCCCCGCCGCCCCTGAACCCGCCGCCCCTGAACCCGCCGCCCCTGAACCAGGTGCTTCCCAACCAGGCGCCCCGCCCTGGGCCACCCCGCCGAACGTCCCTCCCTGGGCCGCCCCGCCCTGGGGCGGGCCACCGCAATGGTACGGCTGGGGGGGACCCGGTTGGACCGGCGGCGCACCGCCCCCTGGGTTCTTCGGCCCGCCTGGGGCGCCACCTGCACCACGTTCGCCGCGCCGGCCGCTTCCCTGGGTCATCGTCGGAAGCCTGATCGCGGCGATCGCGATGGTCGCGCTCGGTCTCGGGATCGGCTACAGCGTGTGGGGCACGGGCGCACCGGCCACATCCCGGAACGGTGCCGCGGCCCCAGCATCTCCGATCGAGCCACCGCTCGGACGGGGCGCCTTCCTCGGCGTGGTGGTCGTGTCTCCCGGGGGACTCGGAGGGACATCGGCCCCGTCCACAGCGCTGACGCCGGGCGCCCATGTGGTCGCCGTCGTGCCGTCGTCGCCCGCGGCCAAAGCCGGGATCGTGAAAGGAGACGTCATCACCGAATTCGCCACACGTCCCGTGCGGTCAGCTGTCGCCCTTCGCACAGATGTCCTTCGTCTGGCACCGGGTCAGCGGGTCGAGGTGGGATGGACGACCCCAAGCGGGGCGCACGAGTCGGCGACCGTGACGTTGGCGAAGCGCCCGACGGCAGGCTCGTTCGGCTGAGGCCCCGTTCGGACGAGCGCCTGACGCACTAGACCTCGGGCGGGTTCTCCGGTGGTCCGAGCCTGCGGCTCAGGTTGACCGCATGATCTCCGAGCCGCTCGTAGAAACGGGCGAGCAGGGTGACCTGAGCGGCGATGGGCGGTTGCATCGAGCCCCTGGCGACCTCGGCGGTCAGTCGGTCATGGAGGATGTCGAGCTCCTCATCTGTCTCGTCGAGGTCGACGGTGCCGGACTGCCCGCTCGCGAACACGTCCGAGGCCGCGCGCCACATGTCGATGGCGACCTCGGACATGCGTTGCACGATCCCGCGGCTTGCCGGGGTCATCTCGCCGCCGAGCCCGTACATCGCACGCTGTGCGATGTGCTCGGCCAGGTCTGCGCTCCTCTCGAGCTCCGAGAGCACGAAGAGCAGCCGGATCAGGTGACGCGCCTCTCGCGAGGCGCCGATGATGGCATCGAGCTCCTGCCAGAGCGTCTCCTCGGCGGAACCCACCTGTCTGTCGATCTCTTCGTCGTCGTCCACGACGGACCTGCCGAGGCCAGCGTCGGCAGACAGGAGCGCCCACGTCGCCCGCGCGAGCGCTTCGGTGACTCGAGCGAAGAGGCGCAGCACCCTCTGTTCGGCGTCCGAGGTCATGTGCAGCCGACCTTAGCCAGACCGGCCCGTCAGCTGAACGAATGGGCAGGTGGCGCAGGCTGCACACGCCTGGGGTCGCTCAGCCGCACGCGGTCCCAGGCCGCGGCGACGACGATCGCCGCCGCGATGAGGGCGAGTGAGGCGATGCAGAGCAGCTCCCCGGCGAAGAGGCTCGGGGCTGCGTATCGCCACGTGATGACACCGCGTCCTGCTGGGACGCTGACGACCTGAACGACGCCGAGACTGCGGACGGCCAGCGGTCGCGGCGGACCCGACGATGCGGCCCACGATGCGGTCCACCCCGGCACGGAGGCGACCGCGCGCACGACGTCGACGCCGTGGGGCGAAGAGACGAGCGCGGCGCTCGGCTCGAGCGGTGGGCCGGACAGCCGCCGCACCGTGGCGCCGCGCAACGACCCTCCCGCCAGCGCGCGCAGCGACAGCGGCGTGCGTGCCCGTTGGTCGACGAACACGGAGAACGCGCCGTCCTGACCGCTGTAGCGCCAATGCGGCGAGGCCAGCCCGTCCTGCAGCACACCGTCGAGCGCATAGGAGCGCCCGTTGACGGCAGTGACGTCGGGTGCGCCCGCCTCGGCGGCCACCCGCGACCCGACCACGACCCCCACCGCCGCCCTCGGCGAGGACCAGGAGGCTTCCCACGTCGCGACGACCCGCGACGCGCCGCGCTCGTCGTGGGTCTGTCGCACGTGTCCCCAGTCCACGTGGCCTCCATCGGACAGGAGCCCGATGCGGATCCCGTCTGCGGCATCGCGCCCGGCGGTCGGGGTCGTCGTGATCCTGAGGCGTGCTGAGCGGACCAAGAGCGGCGCACCAAGGAACCAGGTGGTCGGCGCGTCTCGCTGCACCCGTCGATCACCGGCAAGCTTCCCGTCTGGTCCGGTGCCGAGGCCCCTCTGGCTTCGAGCGCGCGTCTGCCGGTACTGCGTCTGCCGGTACTGGGTGCGCAGGTACTGGGAGGGAGCGAGCACCGCCTGCGTCGAGAGCGAGTCGAGCACGCCGTCGGCGGCGGCGCGTGGCGAGAAGACGTCCTGGCCCTGTCCCGAAAGGCCGTGGACCCCGGTGGCTGCGGCGTACGGGCCGTCGACGATCGAACCGTAGCCCTGGACCGACCACGTGCCGTCGAGCACGCTGGCGTCGGGCACGCCCATGGCAACCAGCTCGGAGGGGTAGAGCAAGCCCGGGTCGTAGACGGCGAAGCGACCCCACAGGTGCAGAGCGGCGATCGATCGGACCAGGGAGGGGCTCCGCGCCGTGGAGGGTCTTGCACTTCCGGCCGGTGGTGCCCCTCGGGCCGCCGACACTGCTGACGGCGAGGGCTGAACGTCTCGTGACGGCGCGCCGAGCTCGACGACGGTGGTCGCGCTGAACACGACGAGGTCCACCACCATGAGCACGGCTGAAAGGGTGCCGCGGGTCCTCGAGTCGAGCCGGGGTCCGGCCACGACGAGCGCGAGCGCTCCGATTGCGAGTGCGAGCGCAGGCGTGAGCCATGACCGGAGCCCCGAGACGTGCGTCGCGACGTGGCTGGGCACGCCCATCCATTCGAGGAGGGGCGCCTGAGCCACGAACGCGGTGACGACCAGACCTGCGACACCGAGCAGCGGGAGAGCGCCGAGCGCGACTCCCGCGCCGAGCGTGCTTCCCTGCTGCCCCTGGTCTCCCGCAGCAGGTCGGGGGGATGTCCGAGGGAGCCTCCATGGACGGCGGGGCGCGCGCACCCACCCGTCGAGCCAGTAGGCGAGGAGGATCGCGAGCGCGAGGTCCGTGACGAGGATGCCGCGGCTCTGAAGGCGCTGGCCGCCGAACAGCGGGATGTGGATGAGCACGTGCCAGAGCGGCGTGTGGTCGCCGAGCGCGAGCAGGATGCCTGCTGCAGCGACGACCTCCCAGACCAGCCAGTCGGGGACGGGACGGTGACGGCGCCAGCTCGCGAACAGGGCGACCGCAGCGACGAGCGGGAGCAGACCGACGTACCCGGTGACCTCGGTCAGGTTGTAGTTGGCGAAGAAGACAGGCTGGCCGAAGGACCCAGAGCCGCCGAGCAGGTCCGGTACGCCGAGCAGGGCCAGCCACCGGACCGGCAGCGAGCCGGCGCCGAAAAGGAAGGCGCTCACCTCGGCGCGCTGTGACGTCGCGACCGCCGCAAGGCCGGGCAGCAGCTGGATGGAACCGAGGCCGAGGCCGAGAAGGGCTCCGGTGCCCACGCCCACAGCGGCCGCAGCAGCGGCCCTCCGCAGCCGCACGAGGCGCCACGCGCCGTAGAGCACGAGCACCACTGCGACGTCGGTGACCGCGCGCGGCTCTCCCGAGAGGAGCACGAGTCCGAACGCGACACCCAGCACGACAGTCCAGCGCAGCCTCGACGGCCACGTGACGGGACCCGCAGCCGTGAGGCGGAGCAGGGCGAGCAGCGCGAGCGGCGCCCAGCTCATGCCGATGACGAGGCCGATGTGGGGGGCCTGCGCGACCATGGCGCCGCCGAAGGCGAACGTCGTCGCCCCCGCCCAGCTTCCGAGGATCCCGAGCCGGGAGGCCCGAAGGAAGCCGTAGCTGCCGAGCGCCGCGGCCGCAGCAGCGGCGACCAGGTTCACCGTCCAGGCGGCGATCCCCGGCAGCAGCGCGAAGAGCCACGTGAGGGGATAGGCCGCGCCGGCGTTCCACCCCGCCAGCAGCGGCGCACCCCCCCAGAGGTACGGGTCGAAGATCGGCAGGTGACCCGAGCGGAGATCTCGGCCGACCAGCTCCCTCAGCGGAAGGTTCTGGGTGAGGTCGTCGCCGGGGACCACCGGGTGACCGACGACGGCTGGGAGGGCGTAGACGATGAGCGGCAGCACCACGAGGCTCGTGAGCGCCGCCATCTCCGCGCGGGGTCGGTGGATCCGCCGGGTGCCGCCAAGACCGGTGGGGCGCTCGAGCGTCACCGGGAGTGACCGGGTCCTGCCACGAGCAGCGCGACCGGCAGGATGGCGAGGACCTCCGCGACGTCGACCGCGTCGACGTCCACGGCGACGCGACGTCCGCCGATGGCGTCCGAGAGGAACCGGGGCACTCCCTCGGGCAGCCGGATCACGGTTCCCTCGTAGGAGGCACCTGCCGGCAGGTCGTCGCCGACCGCATCGAGCCGAGCTCCGAGCCGGGTGACCACCGCCACCGCCCAGCTCGCGGCGCCGGCGGCGGAGACCGCCCGGCGCGCGAAGGCGAGCACGGAACCGGCGGCCGGCCCCGAGGCGGCGAGCCGGAGATAGTCCGCGTCGGGCGAGAGCGCGGCGGAGCCGGGACCGCGGCGTGCCCGGAGGCACGAGGCGGTGACATGGAGCTTGATGCGCCCGTCTCGCCAGGAGCGCCGAAGCTCGGCCGGGTCCGCGCCGTCGCGGTCGAGAAGCTCGAGCGCGCGAGCCATTCGCTCGAAGTGCACGGGCCGCCGGTTGTCGGGGTCGACGAGGGAGAGGTTCCACGCCTCGTCCCCCTGGTAGCAGTCCGGCACGCCAGGGAGCGCGTGTCGTAGCACGATCGATGAGAGGGAATCGAGGGCGCCGAGCCGGACGGCCTCGACGAGGACCGGACCGAACGACTGGCGCAAGAGCGCGGCCCGATCTGCCAGAAGCGTCTCGGCGAGCATTCGCAACCGCGCTTCGTAGCCCTTGTCGGGCGCGACCCACGACGACCGCCGCTTGGCCTCCCGAGCTCCCTTGACCAGTGCGTCGCCCAACCGGGCCGAGACGTCGTCCGCTGTCCAACCCGCGTCACCGGTCGTCTCTGCCCCCGCCAGCTGTTCGTCGAGTGGCGGGACCACCCCTAGCGCGAGCTGTGCCGCCACCCTGGTCTCGAAGGCCAGCTCTTCGCCTCCCTCGCCGAGGCCGATCGCAGTTCGCAGTGCCGCCAGCCCTTCTTCGAACGGGACCGCCATCTCGCAGAGCGCGTACAGCCGGGCGCGCACGTCCTGCGCGTGCTTGGTGTCGTGGGTCGTTCCCGGCACGAGGCCGCGGACATGGCGGCCCACGCGCTCGGTCGCTCGGTCGTGCCAGCGCTCGAGGGCGTCATTGCGGCTGCGTCCCGGGTCGCCACCGACCTCGCAGAAGGCGAGCGGGCCGGCGAGCCGGTACCACGCGGTGTCCTCGACTCCCTTGGCCATGATGGCGCCCGTCAGCTGCTGGACGTGCAACGCGACGTCGCGGTGCGCCGGTTCGAGCACCGCGTCGACGACCGCGTCGAGACCCGCGTCGGAGCCCTCGCCGTCCGCGGACCCCACATCCCGAGAGCGCAGCGAGCGCCACACCGCCGTCTCGTCGAGCTCGTTCCACAGCGCCTCGGCGGCCCGTCGGTCACGGCCAGGCACCTGCTCGCCGGCGTCGAGGTACGTGCGGTAGCGGGGGAGGCTCGTCAGCAGGTCGCGCAGCCTCGTCGCGTCGACGCCGAGGCGTGATGCCGCGCGCTCGATCTCCTCGGGGAAGCTCTCCTGCGCGACGAGCCGGCGCATCTGCACCGTGAGCGGCTCGACGGGCGGGTCGCCTTCCCTCCGGCCTGCGCGAACGAGGCGCTCGAGACCGTGCGGGTCCACGAGGACGCCGCCCAGGTCGTCGATCGTCTCGTAGCCGGTGGTGCCCGCGACCGGCCAGTCGGATCGCAGCCGCTCGTCACCGGTGAGGATCTTCTCCACGACGATCGGCACGGCCGTCTCGGCGGCGAGGCGCTCGAGGTACTCCGTCGGGCGCAGCAGCCCGTCGACGTGGTCCACGCGCACCGCGGACAACCGCCCGCTTCGTGCGAGCTCGATCACGAGCTCGTGGGAGAGGGCAAAGACCTCGGGATCCTCGACCCGCACGCCGATGAGCCCGTCGATGTCGAAGAAGCGCCGGTAGTTGCGCTGGTGACGATCATGCCAGTCGATCAGCCGGTAGTGCTGGGCGTCGAGCACCGCAGCGATGGCATCCGGTGCCCTGCTTCCTTCGTCGCCTGGCGCCCAGCCCCCTTCGGAGCCCGGAGCCAGCGGGAGGTCGACGTCGCGCAGGACCACGACCGGCGCGCCGTCCCGGCTCCCGAGCCGAACCGTGCCCTCGGCGATCGCGTCGGTGAGGGGACCATCGAGAAGCGGGAGGTTGACCTTGCCGGCACCGGCATCCCAATCGACGTCGAAGAGGGCGGCAGCGGCAGAGCCAGGGCCTTGGGCCAGGACCTGGCGCCACCAGTGGCCTCCGGGCCACGTCGACAGGTGGTTGGGGACGTGGTCGACGCAGATCCCGAGGCCGTGGTGTCCGCACGCGGCGACCAGCGCGTCGTAGCCGCGCTCCCCGCCGAGCTCCGCACGAAGGTGCGTCGGATCCGTGCCGTCGTAGCCATGGGGGCTACCGGGGACGGCCTCTGCGATCGGCGAGAGGTAGAGCGTCTCGACGCCGAGGCGCCCGAGGTACGGGACGATCGCTGCGCAATCGGCGAACCCGAAGTCGGGTCGCAGCTGGACGCGGTACGTCGCGCCGAGCCCCGGCCGCAGGCTCACCGTGAGCTCACCGTGAGCTCCCGCGTGCCCGCTCGGAGCCAGGCGCCGCCCGCGCACCGGAAAGGGGCGCAGCCTGGCCCGACCTCGTCCCCGCGGCGCGGCGCGCAGGTGTCGAGGCGGGCTCCTCCACAGCGGCCACGAGCACGCCGTAGGGACCGAGCACGACCGCGCCGCCTTCGCCCGCCACATCTCTCACCTCGTACGCCGCGAGGGCTTCGAGCCGGCAGCCTTCGAGCACCGGTGGGCGCAGCTCGGCCGGCCCGTCGTGCAAGGTGGCTGCGACGACGACCGGTCGCCCGCCCAGGAACGGGTCGGCGCGCCGCAAGAGCGCGAAGCTCGACGTCGCCGGGTCGAACCAGCACTCCGAGCGCTCCGGCTCGAGGCTCCCGAGCGCGGGCTCGGCCCGGCGCAGGGCGAGGAGCCGGCGCTGCCAGCCGAGGAGCTCGCGGTGGACCCCGGTGCCTGCGAGCGAGCGGTTCGGGCGGCAGGCCGCGAACGTCTCAGGGTCCTGGGGGTCCGGCGCCGCTGCGCCGGCGTGGCCGATCTCCTCGCACCTCGCCTGCCGGACGGCCGCCGCGAGCGCGGGGTCGCTGTGGTCGGTGAAGTAGTGGAAAGGGGCGGTCTCGCCGTACTCCTCGCCCATGAAGCGCAGCGGCACCCAACCCGAGCACAGCACGGCTGCGGAGATGGGGAAGTGGGCGGCCATCGGGAGCTCGGCAGCGAGGCGGCGCCCGAAGCCGGCGTTGCCGATCTGATCGTGGTTCTGAGCGAAGACGACGAGGTGCTCGCCTCCGAGCGGTCCCGGGGGCCGTGCTCCGTGGCGGCGCTGCCGTGAGGGGGAGACCCGGTCGGCGACGACGAAGCCCTCGGTGCACGCGGTCGCGACGTCCTCTATGCCCTCGTAGTCGCCGAAGTAGCGGTCCGACTGTCCGGTGAGCGCGACCCGTAGCGAGTGGCAGAAGTCGTCGTTCCAGACGCCGTCGAGACCCATGCCGCGCGCGGCGCGCGGGGCGACGAGCCGCGGGTCGTTCGCGGGGCTCTCTGCGACGACGGTCAGCACGCGGCCGAGTCGGCGTGCCTCGGCGTGCAGCGCGCCGGCGAGCTGTGCGACGAACGGGGACGCCGTCTGGTCGCGGATCTCGTGCACCGCGTCGAGACGGAAGCCGTCGACACCGAGCTCCCGCACCGCGCTGAGGGCGTGCTCGACGAAGTAGCGCCGGACCTCGTCGCTCCCAGGCCCGTCCACGTTGACCGCGTCGCCCCACGGCGTGCGGTACCGATCGGTCGTGTAGGGGCCGAACTCGTCGTGCACGAACCCGTCCGGACCGAAGTGGTTGTAGACCACGTCGAGGACGACGGCGATGCCCCTGCGGTGCGCGGCCGTGCACAGCCGTGCGAGGCCCGCCCGCCCTCCGTACCCCGCGTGGACGGCGAAGGGGAAGACCCCGTCGTAGCCCCAGTTCCGCTCCCCGGGGAACGCCGCGACCGGCATCAGCTCGATCGCGCTGTAGCCCGATCCCGCGAGGTGGTCGAGCGCGGCGGCGACGCCGTCGAACGTCCCTGTCGCAGAGAAGGTGCCGACGTGCACCTCGCAGATCACGTGTGCGGCGAGCGGGAGCCCGTGCCAGGCGCCCACCGGCTCGGCGGCCGGCGCCGCGACGACCTCGGACGGTCCGTGCACTCCCTCGGGCTGCGAGCGGGAGGCAGGATCCGCGAACGGCCCTCGCCCGTCGAGGAGGTAGCGGTAGCGGGCCCCGGCTGCGGCGGGGAAGACCCCGGCGTGGTAGCCGCCGTGCTCCTCGCCGAGCGCGCCGGCCACCTCCCCGTCGACCACGAGCTCGACCCTCCGCGCGCGTGGAGCCCACACGCTGAATCGGGTCGTCCCGCAGTCGAGGGGGAACGCGCCGTGGCGCAGTCCTCTCACCTCACGAGCCTCACTAGAAGGCGATGGTCGTGCGCCAGCGCTCGGCGATCGCCTCGTCGCCGAAGCGCTCTATGCCCAGCTCCTCCGCGCTCGCGCGGTTCGCTGACCAGAGCCACAGTGCCTCGGCGGGGCCGCGCAGCGCCAGGTCGGCCTTGGCGTGGGTGCGCTCGGCCGTCACCTGCCCGCCGGGGCCGAGGCGCACGACCCACTCGCCGTCGCCGTCGGTGCGGTGGAGGTGGATGGTCTCGCCCGACCACGCCGCGGGCTCCCGGCCCACCGAGCGCGCCACGATGACCGTGAGGTGCTCGTCGACGCCGTCCGCCGCGACGTCGGGGTCGATGCGCGCGGGCCTGCCGACCGCCCCCTCGGCGTCCCAGGCGTGCAGCGCCGTCTCGAGCGCCTGGCGGCGGAACCAGAAACGTGCGGAGCGCGGCATCCCGAAGGTCCAGCAGCTCGCCTCGGGGTCCGCCGCGCCGAGTGCGTCGCAGAGGCGGGCGGCCTGCACCTTCGCCCAGGCGCCCAGCGCGTCCTCCGAGCGATCCTCGGGCGCAGGGGCGCGCTCTGCACGTCTTCCCGTCGCGACGATGTCCGCGGCCCAGCCCCAGACGAGCCCCACGTGCACGACGAGGTCGGCGACCGTCCATCCCGGGCACGAGGGGACCTCGAGGTCCGTCGCGCCTGCCGACGCGTCGAGCAACGCGTCCCCACGTTCGCAGAGCACTTGGAGGTACCGGGCAGGCTCCACTTCCTTGGAGGCTACCGGCAGCGCCCTCGGGGTCGTGAACTGTTCCAGATCAGTGCGGGCGAGGCGGCGTGCGGGCGTGCCGTCTCGACGACGAGGGCCCCGCACGTCGACGGCCCGCCGTGTTCACTACCCTGCAGCAGCGTGGACTGGGTCGACATCGTGATCGTCGTCCTCCTGCTCGCCGCGGCGCTGCACGGGCTCCGGGTCGGTGCTCTCGTCCAGGTGCTGACGCTGGCAGGCTTCGTCCTCGGCGTCACCGTGGGAGCGCTCTTGACCGATGTCGTGGCTCCCTCTGTGCACACCCCCTCGGTGAAGGCGGGCGTGGCGATCGCGCTCGTCATCGGATGCGGCGCGATCTTCGGCGTTCTCGGGCGCATGATCGGGACCTGGGGCAACCTCGCGGCACGTCGTCTCAGGCTGGGCCGGCTCGACAGCCTGGCCGGCGTGGGCGTCGCTCTGGTGGCCACGATGTTCGGTATCTGGCTGATCGGGAACGAGCTCGTGCGGGCTCCCTATGGATGGTTGAGCTCCGCGATCGAGCGCTCGAGCGTGGTGCAGGCGGTCGACGGGGTGATGCCGCCCCTGCCCGACGTCTTCTCACGGGTCCAGGTCTTCCTCGCGGGCTCGGGGTTCCCGCCTGTGTTCTCCGAGCTGGAGCCTTCGCCGGTGCACGTGGCGGTCCCGAGCGCCGCGTGGGCCCAGGGCGTCGCGCGCACGGCGGACGCATCGACGGTGAAGGTGCTCGGGCAGGCGTGCGGCTACGTGCAGGAGGGCTCCGCTTTCGTGGTCGGGCCCGGTGCGCTGCTGACGAACGCGCACGTGGTCGCCGGGGAGCCGGTGACCAGCGTCGTGGTCGGGGGCCAGCAGTACCCGGCAACCGTCGTCTACTTCAACCCGACATACGACCTCGCGGTGCTGCGGACCACAGCACCTCTGGCTGCGTCGCTCACCCTCGACGCCTCGACAGTGCCGTCTGGCACGCAGGCGGCCGTCGTGGGCTATCCAGAGGACGGGCCGCTGACCGCCGCACCGGCGGCGGTCGCTGCGCAGCTCACGGCCCAGGGGCGCAACATCTACAACGAGGGCACAGTCACCCGGCAGGTGTACCAGATCGACGCGAACGTCGAGCCCGGGAACTCCGGCGGCCCCCTCGTCGACTCGGGCGGGCAGGTGATCGGCGTGGTGTTCTCGCGATCGACCGCCTACTCCGGCGTCGGGTACGCGCTGGCGTCACCTGGCGTGCGCACCCGGGTGCTGCCCGCAGTGGCTCGCACCGCGCCCGTCAGCACCGGTGCGTGCACGAGCGGCTGACCGTCCCGGCCGAGCGTGCCCGCGGGCCGCCCGCCTGCGCAGCGTGCGTGCAGCGGGGTAAGAATGGCCGCCGTGTCGCAGCGCATCGAGGACTACGCCGTCATCGGAGACCTGCACACCATGGCGCTCGTAGGGCGCGACGGCTCCATCGACTGGCTGTGCCTCCCGCATTTCGACTCCTCGGCATGCTTTGCACGCCTGCTCGGCACCGAGGAGAACGGCTTCTGGAAGATCGCTCCTGCCGGCGCGCCCGACAGTGTGGTCGCGACCCGGCGGCGCTACCGCGGCGACACGCTCGTGCTCGAGACGGAGATGGACACGGCGGACGGCACGATCCGGGTCGTCGACTGCATGCCGATTCGCGAGCAGCGACCTCAGGTCGTGCGCGTGGTCGAGTGCGTCCGTGGCACGGTGCCGGTCCGCATGCAGTTGGTGGTCCGCTTCGACTACGGCGGTTCCGTCCCCTGGGTGACGCGCCATGACCACATGCTCACCGCCACCGCCGGGCCCAACGCGGTGTCGCTGTGGACGCGGGCCGAGACGCGGGGCGAGAGGCTGACGACGGTCTCGGACTTCACCTTGCGTGAAGGTCAGCAGATGACCTTCGTGCTCACGTGGTACCCGTCCCACGAGGCACCGCCCGCACCGGTCGACTCGAACTATGCGGTCGCGGTCACCGAAGCCTGGTGGCAGGCGTGGTCGTCGTCGTGCTCGTTCGAGGGTCCCTACAGGGACGCCGTGCTGCGCTCGCTCATCACCTTGAAGGCGCTCACGTACGAGCCGACCGGCGGGATCGTGGCCGCAGCGACGACGTCACTTCCCGAGTCGCTGGGTGGCGAGCGCAACTGGGACTACCGCTACTGCTGGCTGCGCGACGCGACGCTGACCCTCGAGTCGCTCATGCGCGGCGGCTACCACACCGAGGCGATGGCCTGGCGCGACTGGCTCCTGCGGGCGACCGCCGGTGATGTCTCGAAGCTCCAGATCATGTACGGCGCGAGCGGCGAGCGGCGCCTCCACGAGTGGGAGGTCGGCTGGCTCCAGGGCTACGAGCGCTCGCGCCCCGTGCGTATCGGGAACGCTGCAGCCGCCCAGTACCAGCTCGACGTCTACGGCGAGGTCATGTCGGCCCTCTACACGGCCGCTCGTGTCGACGGGGTCCACAGCCGGGCGATCTGGGATCTCCAGAGCAAGCTCGTGGAGTTCCTCGAAGACGGCTGGCGCCAGCCCGACGACGGGTTGTGGGAGGTGCGGGGACCGCGCCGGCACTTCACGCACTCCAAGGTCATGGCGTGGGTGGCGGTCGACCGCGCGGTGCGCACCATGGAGGAGTGGCCTGATCTCGAGGGGCCGATCGACAAGTGGCGCCGCCTGCGCGACGAGATCCGCCACGAGATCTATGAGAAGGGTTTCGACGCCGAGAAGAACGCCTTCACGCAGTACTACGGGTCCGACGCGCTCGACGCGAGCCTCCTCATGATCCCGCGCGTCGGCTTCCTTCCCGCCACCGACCCGAGGATGGTCGGCACCGTCGAGGCGATCGAGCGAGAGCTCGTCGAAGACGGGTTCGTGCTGCGCTACCGCACCACGGACACGGGGACAGTGGACGGGCTCCACGGGCGAGAGGGCGCGTTCCTCGCGTGCTCGTTCTGGCTGGCCGACTGCCTGCATCTGATGGGTCGCACGGGTGACGCCGCCGCGATGTTCGAGCGGCTCCTGTCGCTGCGCAACGACCTCGGCCTCCTCGCCGAGGAGTACGACCACGTCGCCCACCGACAGGTCGGCAACTTCCCCCAGGCCTTCTCGCACGTGTCCTTGGTGAACACCGCCTTCCTGGTCACGAACCAAGAGCCCCCTGTCGTGGCCGGGGCGCAGGGGTCGCCCCGGCGTGCGGCGAAGGGAAAGGCGTCGGCCGCCGGAACGGGTCACTGGGGGAACGGGCTCCTGCACCGGGGGGTGTCGAGCAAGGCGCGGCCCAACCACCACGACGCCCTCGACGGCGGGAAGGCCGTCACGGGGTCCAGCGGCGGCCCTGGCGCGCAGGACGGGGGCGGGGAACGTGCAGATCGCACGCTGGGGGAGAAAGGCAAGGCGACGTGAAGGCGCTGACGGTCGTACCGCTCGAGAAGAACTCCGCGGAGCTCTCCGACATCGAGGAGCCGCCGGAGTCCGACGGCCCGGTGCTGGTCGAGACGATCGGCGTGGGGATCTGCGGCACCGACGCCGAGATCCTCTCGGGCGAGTACGGCTGGCCCCCCCCGGGGCGCAAGCGTCTGGTACTCGGGCACGAGTCTCTTGGCAGGGTCCTCGACGCACCGTCCGGCGGACCCGTGGCGAAGGGCGATCTCGTCGTGGGGATCGTTCGCCGACCCGACCCGGTGCCGTGCAGCAACTGCGCGGTCGGCGAGTGGGACTTCTGCCGGAACGGCAAGTACACCGAACGCGGCATCAAGGAGCACGACGGCTACCTGTCCGAGCGCTACCGGATCACTCCGGAGTACGTCGTGAAGGTCGATCCCTCGCTCGGCCTGCTCGGCGTGCTGCTCGAGCCGACCAGTGTCGTGGCGAAGGCATGGGAGCAAGTCGACAAGATCGGGCACCGCGCGCACTGGGAACCGACGAAAGCGGTGGTGACCGGCGCCGGCCCCATCGGGTTGCTCGCCGCGATGATCGGTGTCCAACGAGGCCTCGAGGTGCACGTCATCGATCGGGTGACCTCGGGCAAGAAGCCCGACTTGGTGCGTGCCCTTGGAGCGCAGTACCACACCGGGCCAATCGAGGACGCGGTCGACGAGCCCGACGTCGTCATCGAGTGCACCGGGGTGTCGAGCCTGGTTCTCGACGCGATGGAGCACATCGGCCCCGGCGGGGTGGTGTGCCTCACCGGCGTCTCCTCGGGCGGGCGCGAGCTGTCGGTCGACGAGGGCGCGCTGAACCGATCGATGGTGCTGGCCAACGAGTCGGTGGTCGGCTCGGTGAACGCCAACCGCCGTCACTACGAGGCCGGAGCCGATGCGCTCGCACACGCCGAGCGCGGCTGGCTCGCCGGGTTGGTGAGCCGCACCGTGGCGCTCGAGCGCTGGGAGGACGCGCTTGCCCGGACTCCCGACGACGTGAAGGTCGTGGTACAGGTGAGCGACGTATGAGCGACGAGCCGGACCCGGGCCCGGGTCACCTCGTGACAGGGCACACGCACCTGCACGCCGGCGGAGCCGAACCAGCGGGCGAAGGCGAGCCGGCGGAGCCCTTCCCCATCGCACAGGGCATCGTGCAGATCGACACGCTGCTCGGGGGCTGGCGGCGCATGACTGCCGGATACCTCGTGCAGGGCCCTGCCCCGGTGCTCATCGAGACGGGAAGCCGGTCGTCGGTCGCGGTGCTCCTCGCGGCACTCGAGGGGTTGGGGGTCGGGCCGGGCGACCTTGCCGGCGTGGCCGTCACCCACATCCACCTCGACCACGCCGGAGGCGTGGGCGACGTGGCGCGGGCGTTCCCGAATGCGACGGTGTACGTCCATGAGAAAGGTGCTCGGCACCTTGCGGACCCCACGCGCCTCGTGGCGTCCGCCGAGCGCGTGTACGGTCCGCTCCTCGACGGGCTCTACGGTCGCCTGGAGCCCACGCCGCCCGAGCGGCTGCACGTGCTCGCCGACACAGAGGAGGTCGTGATCGGCCCCGGGCGAGTGCTGACCGCGGTGGACTCCCCCGGCCATGCGAAGCACCATCTCGGCCTCCACGACTCGGTGAGCGGGATCCTGTTCGCCGGCGACGCCGTCGGCGTTCGGCTCCCGGATGCCGGGGTCCTGCGCCCGGCGACCCCGCCTCCGGACTTCGACCTCGACCAAGCGCTGCATTCCCTGCACAAGTTCGCCGCGCGCCGTCCATCGGGCATCGCCCTCGCGCACTACGGGCTCCTCGGCGAGCCCGAGGCGCTGCTCGAGGAGGCAGAGGCGACGCTGCGTGGCTGGGCGGAGATCGCAGAGCGCGCGTTTCGCGAAGGTCGCGACATCGCCAGCGCACTGGAGGAGCGTTACAGCTTCGACACGAGCCACGTACCAGCCGAGCACCGAGAGAAGCTCGAGGTGCTCAACGGCTTCCACTCGAACGCCGCAGGCCTCCAGCGCTGGCTCGCGACGCGTCGCGGCACCGGGGCCGAGGGGGCCTCCGGCGCCGCCGGCGCCGCCGGTGGAGCCACGAGCTGATCGGTCAGTCGACGCGCAGACGTCGGCGCAGGTCGTCCTGGCGCGACTCGAACTCGTCGAGCGAGATGCGGCCGTCTGCCAGGTCCTCGTGGAGGCGGGCGAACTGCTCGAGGAGGGCTTCTTGGTCCTCGTCGGGCGCCGGGCGGGCTGTCTCGCCGCGCTCTTGACGGCGAGCCAGCCGGTCCTCCTGCTTCGCCTTCGCCTTCTCCCGCTTCGCCTGATCCCGTTGGAGCTTGCCGACGGTGGTGCGCGGACGTGCCATGGTCACCCCTTCCTCTCGGTGCTCGGGACCCGCCGGACGGAGCCGGCGAGCCTGTGGTCGAGGGCGGGGCCGGTCAGATCACTTTGACGTTGCGTGCCTCGTCGCCCTTGCGTCCCTGCGCGATCTCGAACTCCACTTGCTGCCCAGCCTCGAGGGTGCGGAACCCGTTGCCCTCGATGTTCGAGTAGTGGACGAACACGTCGTCTCCATCGGGTCGCGACACGAACCCGTAGCCCTTCTCGTTGCTGAAGAACTTCACGGTGCCGATCGGCATGATCGCCTTCTCTTTCCTTGTTTCTGCCCTGGCGCGATCGCGCAGGGCGTCTTTCCTGAGGCCACGGGCTCGGGCCCATGTCGCGCGGGCTTCCGCCGTGACAGGATGCCTGTGGGCCGCGGCCACGTGGACCACGTCGGACGCAGCGTCCACGAGCGGCTCGAGCCGCACGGCGGCCACGACCAAGCTCCTGTCATGTCGAAAGGCCCACTCGAACAGGAACCCGAACGAGACCCCGCCGGCCCCTTGCCGGCATCCGGCCTGTGCGGCCGACGGAGGCAGCCTACCAGGACGCTGCGAGCTCGAAGCGGCGACGCGTTCTCGGCGCTCTCCCGAGCGCGCCGACGCCGACGCGCTCGGGCGCGCTCGGCCCGCGTGCGCGGGCAGAGCGTGGCGCTCGTGATGTGAGCCGAGGCGGTGGGATGTGAGCGGAGGCGGTGGGATTTGAACCCACGGTACCCAGGGGGTACAACGGTTTTCGAGACCGTCCGATTCGGCCGCTCTCGCACGCCTCCGGCGCAGAGGTTACCGGCTCGTGGGGTCTCGGTGCTGAGATCGGGCTCGGGACCGGGGCCAGCGGGCTGGCGAGCGGGCTGGCGAGCGGGCTAGGCCCTTCGCACGGCGAAGAACTCCCGCAGGAGCTGCGCGGCCTCTTCCTCGAGGACGCCTCGAGTGACCGGCAGCTCGTGGTTCAGCCGCGGGTCGCTGCAGAGGTTGTAGAGGGTGCCGCACGCGCCCGCCCTCGGGTCGGGGGCACCGAAGACGAGACGAGAGACCCGAGCGGCGATGAGCGCGCCAGCGCACATCGGGCACGGCTCGAGCGTGACCACCAGCGTCACCGTGTCGAGGCGCCAGCTGCCGAGCGCGTGCGCTGCCGCGCGAAGGGCCAAGATCTCCGCGTGCGCCGTGGGGTCGCCGCGCTGCTCGCGCTCGTTGTGCGCACGGGCGAGCACCTCGCCGTCGGCCAGCGCCAGCGCGCCCACAGGCACGTCGCCGTGGGCCGCGGCCGCGCGCGCCTCGTCGAGCGCAGCGCGCATCGCGGCCTCGTCGGCGCGGGAACGCGCGAGCGGGCCGGTCATCGGGTGATCGTCGGACATCGTGCGGAGGGAGTGGGATTCGAACCCACGGGGACCGGAGCCCCACGGCTTTTCAAGAGCCGCGCATTCGTCCGCTCTGCCATCCCTCCCAGCCTCCGGCTGGACGTCCTGCGTCGGAAGTCCGCCCTGCGAGCCTGCGGCGCGCGAGGCTATCCCGGCGTTCCTCAGGGTGTGGGCTGCCGACTCGACCTGGCTCGGCCACGGAGCCGGCCGCGCACCGACGCGTCGAGGACCCGCTTGCGGAGCCGCACCGCGTTCGGCGTCACCTCGACGCACTCGTCCTCGGCGATGAATTCGAGTGCCTGCTCGAGGGAGAGCGTCAGCGGAGGCGTGAGGCGTTCCAGCTCCTCGGCGGTGGAGGAGCGCATGTTGGTGAGCTTCTTCTCCTTCGCCGGGTTCACATCCATGTCGTCTGCGCGCGAGCTCTCGCCCACGATCATCCCTTCGTACACCTCGGTGGCAGGGCCGACGAGGAGCGTGCCGCGCTCTTGGAGGTTCATGAGCGCGAAGGTCGTGGTCACGCCGCGTCGATCCGCGACCATCGACCCGTTCCGCCTGGTGCGCAGCTCTCCCTGCCACGGCGCCCACCCGTCGAAGACGTGGTGGAGCACGCCGGTGCCGCGCGTCTCGGTCAGGAATTCGGTTCGGAACCCGACGAGCCCGCGCGCCGGCACCCGGTAGTCGAGGCGGACCCAGCCCGTGCCGTGGTTGACCATCTGGAGCATGGTCCCCCGCCGCAGGGGGAGCAGCTGGGTGACCACACCGAGGTACTCCTCGGGCACGTCGATCACGACGCGCTCCATCGGCTCGGACCGCACGCCGTCGATCTCGCGCGTCACCACCTGGGGCTTGCCGACGGTGAGCTCGAACCCCTCCCGCCGCATCGTCTCGACGAGGACGGCAAGCTGCAGCTCACCCCGCCCGTGGACCTCCCATGCGTCGGGGCGATCGGTGGGCGTGACGCGAAGCGACACGTTGCCCACCAGCTCGGCGTCCAGCCGGCTCTTCACGAGACGCGCGGTGAGCTTCGTCCCGCCGTCCATCCCGGCGAGGGGCGAGGTGTTGATGCCTACGGTCATCGTGAGGCTCGGCTCGTCGACGGTGATCGCAGGGAGCGGGCGCGGATCGTCGGCGTCCGCGATCGTCTCACCGATGGTCACGTCCGCGATCCCGGCGATCGCGGCGATCTCTCCGGGTCCCGCCTCTTCGGCAGGCACCCGCTCGAGGGCGTGGGTGACGTAGAGCTCGCTCACCTTCGCCCGCTCGACCGTGCCGTCGAGCCGGCACCAGCCCACGACGGCGCCCCTGCGCAGAGTCCCGTGGTGGATCCTGCAGACCGCGAGCCGGCCCACGTAGGGAGAGGCGTCGAGGTTGCAGACGAGCGCCTGGAGCGGGGCTCCGGGGTCGTGCACGGGCGCGGGGACGCGGTCGACGATGGCCTCGAAGAGCGGCACGAGATCGGTTCCCTCCTTCCCGCGCTCGGTCGTCGCCCATCCGGCGCGGGCGTTGGTGAAGAGGATCGGGAAGTCGATCTGGTCCTCGTCGGCGTCGAGGTCCAAGAAGAGCTCCTCGACGTCGCGGACCACCTCGTCGACCCGGGCGTCTGCACGGTCGACCTTGTTCACGGCGAGGACGACCGGGAGGCGGGCTTCGAGGGCCTTGCGCAGCACGAAGCGGGTCTGGGGCAAGGGCCCTTCCGACGCGTCCACCAGCAGCAACACCCCGTCGACCATGGTGAGGCCGCGCTCGACCTCGCCGCCGAAGTCGGCATGGCCGGGGGTGTCGACGATGTTGATCTTCACCGAGCCATAGCGCACGGCAGTGTTCTTCGCGAGGATCGTGATGCCCTTCTCGCGCTCGAGGTCTCCGGAGTCGAGCACCCGATCGGCGATCTCCTGGTGCGCGCCGAAGGCGCCGGTCTGGCGCAGCATGGCGTCCACCAGCGTGGTCTTGCCATGGTCCACGTGCGCCACGATGGCTACGTTGCGGATGTCGTCTCGGCTCTGCATTGGCCGTGCCACGCTAGTGGTTGTCGCCGGGCCTTCCTGGCGCGTCGGCTGCGTCGGCTCTTCCTGGCGCGTCGGCAGCCCCGAGAAGCGCTCGTGCGGTCACGACGACCGCGTCGGCTGCGACCGCGAGGGTCTCGGCGTCGACCGAGATGACCCATGCCTTGCCGGAGTCCGGCCACCAGCCGACGACGCGGCTGGGCACGGTCGACGACTCCGGTGAGCGGAGGCTCGAGAGCGCGTCGACGAGCGCGCTCAGCATCAGCCCGTGCCGTGCGGCGGCACCCGGGTGCCCGTCGAGGACCACGAGGTGTGCGCCGTGCGACGGCCCACCTCCGACCGACGCGCCCATTCGGATCCTGACGTCGGCTCGCCCGCGCAGGGCGATCCTGGCCGTCGGGCCCGTGCCGGACCAGCGCCACCACCGGTCCGGCCCCCCCACGGAGAGCTGGCGAGGGTCGAGGCGCCCCCAGTCGAGGGAGGTCCAGAGCCTGGTTGCCCATGCGGTCGCTTCTGCGGCCACGATCGAGCGAGCAGGGAGTGCGAGCGACGCGAGCCAGTCTGCGCAGGACCCGGGTCCTGCGCGACCGACCCCGAGGGGGCCGCAGGGGTCGGCCATGACCTGTGCGACCGCGTCGGCGGGCGTCGCGGCGCGACCGTCGAGCCCCAGGCGTACGGCGGCGAGACCGACGGGACGCCTCGCCGTTCGGGAGCTCCATCGGAACGTCTCGCGCGCCTCGGGTACCGGCAGTGCCGTAGGACCTGCCGTCAGGAGCGCACCGAGCACCCGCGTGAGCTGGTGATGAGCGATGCGAGCGACACGAGGGTGCGTGAGGGGCGCGAGGGTGACGGTGGAGGCGAGGCGCCGTTCGAGGCGTGCTCGGACCTCCCTCGACACCGCCTGGGCATCGGCGAGCGCAGTGCCGCCGAGCAGCGCGTCGGTGAGCGCGTCGGCCCTCGGGATGCTGCCGGGTGGCGTCGTGGCCGAGATCGGCCACGACGCGAGGTCCTCGCTCGAGAGTGCTGGGACCGCGCTCATCCCCGCTCCAGGGCTTCGAGCACGTCGCGCACCGCGTCGGCGAGCAGCTCTTCGGTCACCTCGTCGCAGTCGAGGTGCCGGGCGCCTGGGTCGTAGGTGGCGACGCGCCACGGGGGAGCGCCACTGCGCAGCGTCTCCGCGAGCGCCAGCGCCCGGCGCGCGTGCTGCGCCCGCGCGGTGCCAAGGGGTCCCCGGTGCTCGTCGTGCAGCCGGACGAGGCAGACGGAGGCCGCGCCCTCCGACGGCCTGCCGAGCACGAGGTCCGCGGTCGCGTGCACCACCACCGCACCGCCTCCGAGCGGCGCGCGGAGCCTTTCGCCGGTACGCGGCAACCACGCAGCGGGGACCGGCCGCCACTGCGCAGAGATCACCGACGCGCGCGCTCGGGTGAACGCGCCCAGGCTCGCCCGCTCGCGGGGGTGCAGGCGCCCGACCGCGTCGAGGAGCTCGGGCCCGTGCTCGGTCACCGAGATCGCGCACAGCGCGTCCTCGAATTCGAGAGGATGGCGCAGAGCGCCCTGGACGAGCGTGAGCCGGAAGACCATCCGGGTGAGACAGGCGCGCAGCTCGCGAAGGCCGAGCGCGCTCGGGCGGGCGAGCGTGGCGCTGCGCACGAGCGTCCCGTCGCGCACGACGACCGGCCGCTCCGGCGTCCCGGCGCGCCCGACGACCGGCCGCTCCGGCGTCCCGGCGCGCCCGACGCCGGCGATCCCGTCGTCCAACCACGCTCGCAAGCCGCCGGCCAGCCCGTGGTCGATCGTCGGCCTCGGCAGAGCCGGCGAGACGAGGCGGGCGAGGAGATCGGGACCCCAAGAGCCCCTGTCGGGCTCGTTGGCCGGCTCTGGGAGACGGAGAGGGGCAAGCGCGACGGTCACCTGCCCAGGGTGCCTGAGGGTTGTGACGCGCTCGGGTCGTCCCTAGCCTCGGGGGGGTGAGCTTCGAAGTGGTCGACCTGGTGGCGGCGGGGACCCCGGTCGCGTTCTCCGCAGTGTTCGGCGTGTTCGTCACGGCCTTGGTGGTGCTCGCCGTGGTCACCGTGCGCTGGGCGGTGCGCCGCGACCGGGCCGGGAGAGCCGACTGGGTCCGCCGGCGAGGAGCATCCGGGCATGGCGGGTCGCTCGACGGCGCGGCGACCAACGGCCATGCGCCCTCGGGCGCACCGGGGCAGGCGGCCGGCACGAACGTGCGCCCCCCTGGCCGGAACCCTGGTCGGAACCCGAACCGGGACCGGGGTCGCAGGGGCCGTGCCCGGGCTCCGCGCTCGAGACCGTGAACGTTCACCGAGATCCGGCGCAGCAGCCGGAACGGCCGCGCATCGCGTTCGTGCTGGCGGGTGGCGGAAGCCGTGGCGCGGTGCAAGTGGGCATGCTGGCGGAGCTCGCCGCACGCGGGATCCGAGCGGACCGCGTGTACGGGGCCTCCGTGGGGGCGGTGAACGGCGCCGCCTATGCCGGTGACCCCACGCCGGAGGGGATGGAGCACGTCCAGCAGGTGTGGTGCTCGCTCTCGGGCGACAGCGTCTTCCCCCGGAGCCTCGTGTACGGTCCCTGGACCTTCTTCCAGCAACGGCCGGCGGTGCATGCGAACACGGGGCTGCGGCACCTCCTCCGAGAGGGGCTGAGCTTCGAACGCCTCGAGCACGCAGCGGTCCCGATCGAGGTCGTGGCGACCTCCCTGCGAGACGGCCGTGAGCGGTGGTTCACGGAGGGGCCGGCTGTCGAGGCGGTCCTTGCCTCTGCGGCCATCCCCGCGATCTTCCCGCCGGTGCGGATCGGCAACGAGCTGTTCATCGACGGGGGCGTCGTCGACAACGTGCCGATCAGCCGGGCGATCGGTGCTGGGGCCACGCGCCTCTACGTGCTGCTCTGCGGCCCGCTCCACTACCGGCCCCGCCCGGCCCGGCGGCCCGTCGAGGCGGTCCTCACCGGGTTCTTCGTCGCCATCCAGGCTCGCTTCGCCCGGGAGCTCGCGGCGCTCCCGCCCGGCGTGGAGGTCACGGTGTTCAGCGGAGGCGGGGACCCTGGAGCCGATTACCGGGACTTCTCGACGACGTCCGAGCTCATTGCCGCAGGCCGGGCAGAGGCCGCTGCGGTCCTCGACGGTGGCGGCGGCGCGGCAGCACACGGCGGCGCGGCAGCCCACGATGGCGCGGCAGCCCACGATGGCGCCCGCAGCACGCTGCCTGCGGTCGCGACGTCCCAGCGCAAGAGACGCTCGCGGGCACGGCGGTCACAGCCGGCCGGTGGAATGGCCCCCACATGAGCGCTCCCGCCGATCCCTCCACCTCTGCGACAACGGTCATCGAGAGCTTCCACCCCGCGTTGGCGGCGTGGTTCCGGTCGCGTTTCGCCCTCGGCCCGACCGAGCCGCAGGCGAGAGCGTGGCCGCTCGTGCGGTCGGGAGCCGACGTGCTCGTGGCGTCGCCGACCGGTACCGGCAAGACCCTGACCGGCTTCATGGTCGCGATCGACGCGGCCTACCGTCGCCGTCTCGCCGGGTCGCTCTTTGCCCCCCTTGGCTCGAGCGGGGAGCCAGCCGAGGTCGAGCCCCCTGCGACCATGCGTGGACCCGAGGTGGTCTACGTCTCGCCGCTCCGGGCGCTGGCGGCCGACGTGCACGAGAACCTGCAGGTCCCCCTCGACGGCGTGCGGGCCGCTGCCGCCGGGCTCGGCATCGACCTTCCTGAGCTCACCGTCGCGGTGCGCACCGGTGACACGCCCGCCGCCGCCCGGGCGAGCATGCGCCGCAGCCCGCCCGACCTGCTCGTGACGACGCCCGAGTCCCTGTACCTCCTGCTCACCGCGGCGTCGTCCCGGGAGCTGTTGCGCAACGTGCGGACGGTGATCGTCGACGAGGCTCACACGCTGGCCCGTGACAAGCGGGGGGCGCACCTCGCATTGAGCCTCGAGCGGCTGAGCCGCCTGGTCGGCGGCGGAGGCGGTGATCGGCGGCTGCAGCGCATCGGCCTGTCGGCGACGCAGCGCCCGATCGAGACGGTCGCGCGACTGCTGTCGGGGGCGAGCGGGCGTCCACTTCCGGCGATCGTCGACTGCGGGCACGCACGTGGGCTCGACGTGGCCGTGGAGCTCCCCGAGTCCGAGCTCGAGGCTGTCGCGAGCCACCAGCAGTTCAGTGAGATCCTGGACCGCATCGCGGACCACGTCCGCGCGCACCGCACGACGCTCGTGTTCGTCAACACGCGCAAGATGGCAGAGCGGGTCGCCCACCAGCTCGCCGAGCGCCTCGTCGGCGAGAGCGCGGCCGACGGCGCCGGCGAGAGCGAGACACCAGCCGGCGACGGGCTGGTCGTCGCTGCGCACCACGGGAGCCTCTCCGCCCCGCGTCGCAGACTGGTCGAAGCGCGGCTTCGCTCGGGCCGGCTGCGAGCCCTGGTCGCGACGGCGTCTTTGGAGCTCGGCATCGACGTCGGGCCCGTCGAGCTCGTGTGCCAGATCGGCTCACCGCGCGCGATCGGCACCTTCATCCAGCGCGTGGGCCGCGCCAACCACGGCGTTCAGGGCACCCCGGCCGGCCGGCTCTACCCGCTCACCCGAGACGAGCTCGTCGAGTGCACCGCGCTCCTCGCTGCCGTCCGGGAGGGGAGGCTCGACGCGCTGGTGCCGCCGGAGGCTCCGCTCGACATCCTCGCCCAGCAGCTCGTCGCAGAGGTCGCGGCAGCAGGGGAGTGCGACATCGTGGAGCTGTTCGACATGGCCCGCTCGGCAGCCCCGTACGCGAGCCTCGACCGCCCGACGTTCGACCGTGTCGTAGAGCTGGTGTGCGAGGGGATCGTCACCGGACGGGGACGCCGCGGCGCCCATCTCCATCTCGACGCCGTCCACGGCCGACTGCGGCCGCGCCGTGCCGCTCGACTCAGCGCGCTGACGGCGGGAGGCGCGATCCCCGAGACCGGCGACTACCGAGTCGTGCTCGACCCCGACGGGGTGACGGTCGGTTCGGTGCACGAGGACTTCGCCGTGGAGGCGAGCATCGGCGACGTCTTCCTCCTCGGGACGCACTCGTGGCGCGTGCGCCAGGTCGAGGTCGGCACGGTGCGCGTCTTGGACGCGGGCGACGCGGCGCCGACCGTGCCGTTCTGGCTCGGCGAGGCTCCCGCGCGCAGCGCGGAGCTCTCCGAAGCGGTGGGCCGGCTCCGCGAGACCGTGGACATGTGGCTCGAGCGGGGTGACATCCGCGGCGCGCGGGGCGCGGTCACCTCGATGTCCGGTGTGGAAGAGGAGGTCGCGAACCAGGTTGTCGCCTATCTGGACGTGGGTCGCGCCGCGCTGGGCGCGCTGCCGACGCAGCGCCGGCTCGTGGTCGAGCGGTTCTTCGACGAGGCGGAGGGCATGCAGCTCGTGGTCCACTCGCCGTTCGGCGGCCGGGTGAACCGCGCCTTGGGGCTCGCGCTGCGCAAGCGGTTCTGCGTCACCTTCGACTTCGAGCTGCAGGCCGCCGCCGACGACGACACGGTCGTGCTCTCGCTCGGGCCCCAGCACAGCTTCCCGCTCTCCGACGTCCCTTCGATGGTGTCGAGCAGGACGGTGGAGGCAGTGCTCACCCAGGCGATCCTCTTGCACCCGATGCTCCAGGCGCGTTGGCGGTGGAACCTGAACCGTGCGCTCGTAGTGCTGCGCGCGCGGGGAGGCCAGCGGCGGCCGATCCACCTCCAGCGCATGGAGGCCGACGACCTCCTCGCGGCAACCTGGCCCGCGCTCGCCGCCTGCCAGGAGAACACCGCCCCCGGGCCCGTTGCGGTCCCCGATCACGTGCTCGTCCGCCAGAGCGTCGCCGACTGCCTGAGCGAGGTGCTCGACGCGGCAGGGCTGGTGGAGCTGCTCCGAGCCGTCGAGCGTGGCGAGGTCGACGTGCGCTTCGTCGAGTCCCCGGAGCCGTCGGTGCTGGCCCACGGCATCCTCACCGGACGGCCGTACACGTTCCTCGACGGTGCCCCGCTCGAGGAGCGGCGCACGCGAGCCGTCCCGCTCCGCAGGAGCCTCGGGACCGCGCGGTCAGGACTGCCGGTGCCTGCCGGGCAGCTCGCTCCCCTCGACCCCGGCGCCGTCGATGCGGTGCTCCGCCAGCTCCGTCCGCGGCCTCGTGATCCCGACGAGCTCCACGATCTCCTCCTCTCGCTCGTGCGGTGCCGCCCAGTCGAGGAGTGGCGCCCGTGGTTCGACGTGCTCGAGGCGTCCGGGCGCGCGTCGATCGTCGGCGGGGACTGGGCAGCGACCGAGCGCCGTCAACTCGCGGCGGCGATCCCCGACGACGACGAGGCGGCTGCGGCGTGCGCGAGAGGCCACCTCGACCTCGCTGGCCCCGTCAGCGTGCGCGAGCTCGTCTCGGACGGGCCCCTGCCCGCCGGAGCGCCACGGGGAGCGCCGCTCACCGAGGCGAGGGCGCGCAGCGCGCTTGCGCGTCTCGAGGCATCCGGTGCGGCGCTCCAGATGGCGAAGGAGACGTGGTGTGCCCGCCAGGTGCTCGCCCGCATCTACCGGGCGGGCCGGAGCCGCCGCCGGCACGGGGTCGAGGCGGCGAGCATCGGCGACCTCCTGCGCGCGCTGATGCGCTGGCAGCACGCCGCCGCCGGCACCCGGCTCGAAGGACGTGCGGGCCTACTCGCGATCGTCGAGCAGCTGCAGGGGATCGAGGCGCCCGCCGGTGACTGGGAGAGCGAGATCCTGCCCGTCCGCATGGTCGGCTACGACCCGCGATGGCTGGACGAGCTGTGCCTGGCCGGCGAGGTCGCCTGGGGACGGCTGTCGCCTCGCGCCGACCCGGCGTCCCGGGCTCTCTCGGGCACAGGCGCGTGCGCAGGCGCAGCGGAGCGCAGGGGCTCCGCCGCGCCGTCGCCGGCCACGCCGATCGCCATCGTGCTGCGTGACGACCTCGCCTGGCAGCTCGCCGCGGTTCGGATGGGGGGCCAGCCAGCGGAGCCGCGACGAGGTGCGTCGGCTGACCTCCTCGCGGTCTTGCGCGCCAGCGGTGCGAGCTTCAGGTCGGAGCTTGCCACCGCGTCGGGCCGCTTACCCGCGGAGGTGGATGAGGGGCTGTGGGACCTCGTGGCGTCCGGCCTCGTCACCGCTGACGCGTTCTCGGCAGTGCGCAGCCTCCTCTCGGCCCGTCATCGGTGGCGAGCCCGCCAACGGCGGCGGCCCGGCAGCCAGCTCACGCGGGGACGCCGCCCGGTACCGGCGGGGTCTGGGATCGGGGAGGGTCGCTGGTCGCTCTTGCCCGGGGGTGGGCTGCACCCCGACGTCGCGGCGCCGAGGGGCGCGCAGATGCGTGGCTCGATGCAGGGCGGTCCTCTCGGAGGCGAAGAGCTCGCCGAGTCGGTCGCGGGCCAGCTGCTGGTGCGCTGGGGCGTCGTCACCTGGGAGCTGTGGGCACGCGAGCCCTATCGTGTCCCCTGGCGCGACGTCGTGCGGGCGCTGCGCCGTTTCGAGGCGCGTGGGATGTGCCTGGGTGGTCGGTTCGTCGCGGGCCTCTCAGGCGAGCAGTACGCGCTGGAAGATGCGGCCGAGCTGCTCGTGCAGGTGCGCGAGCAGCGTGAGGGCGAGGTGCTCTCGATGGCCGCGTCGGATCCGCTGAACCTGACGGGTCTCGTCGTTCCCGGACCCCGGGTCCCTGCCGCGCGCCGTCGTCATGTCCAGTTCCGCGACGGCGTCCTCGCGGAGGAGCACCGCGCGGGATGACCGGCGCGGCACGCCTCGCTCACTCGGCACGCCTCGCTCACTCGGTGCCGGCGGCCCCTGTGCGCCCGATGGCCGGAGGGGGCGTTGCCGCCATCGGCTGCTGCACGGCGGTCTCGGCTGCCGCCCTCGGGTGGTCGACCGCCCCCGCGTCGACGTGGCCAACGGACGGCGGGGTGACCTCGTGCACTCTGCGAGCACGAACCTGGCCCGTGCGCGAGGGACGAGCGGAGGTCGGAGGAGCTGCGAGCGCCTCTGCGCGACGCCGTGCCCGCTCGACGGCGGCCTGGAGGTCCTGCCACTCCTTCCCGCGAAGCGCCTCGAGGCTCTTGGGCATCGTGGATCGCAGACGCGCGGACTGCTCGCGGTAGCGCTCCGCGATCGCGCCCATGACGAAGATGGTCGCCGGAGGCAGCGCGGCCCCCGGGGACGGCGCCGCGGTCGCCAGAGCGTAGAGGCGGGAAGAGGCCACCTCGGCGTCCTGCATCCTGCCGAGCATGTCCTGGAGCTGCGTGAGCTTCTTCGCGAAGTGCACGGCAGGCTGTCCATAAAGGGGTGAGGTGAACTCCAGGGAGTACCGGAGCCGCTTGCCCCGGATACGGACACGGTGGAAATCGTGAGGTGTTCCGGTCCGCCGCGCGCGCTTGGCTGCGGCCATCATGGCGCGGTGGTGCTGGTCGAGGAGGGGGGGGACGGCGATCGCCGCGGGAATCCTGGCGCCCGGGACGCGCCTGCTCGGCCCCTGGCGGGCGAGAGCGAGGAGCGCCGCCGTGAGGCGCTCCCAGCGCGCGGAGTCCAGCGCGTCGAGCAGGTTCTCGCGCGCACGGTTCCGCTCGGCCTCGAGCAGCGTGCGAAGCTGCGCGAGCCCTGCACCGTGCTCCGTGCCACCCCATTCGCCGGAGGCGTCGCCCGCGTGCACCAGCTCCTCGAGCTGCACGTCGAGGTCGCGCACGGCACCGAGCTCTTTGGCCATCCAACGCAGCTCGTCGCGCAACGCGCCGGAGCGCGAGGGGAGCGCGCCCGAGAAGAGGTCCATCGCGGCCCGCAGCCGTCGGGTGGCGACGCGCAGGTCGTGGAGCTCTTCGGGGTTCTCGCCCAGGCGCGTTCCGGGCTCATGTGCGTACAGCTCGCGCAGCTGCCGGCGGATCACCGCGTACGCGACGTCCCCCAGAGTCGCGTCGGGCTGGATGTCGGTGGTCCCGACGTCGGGCGGGCCGGGGATCGAGATGCCGGCAGCGAGCAGTCCCGCCTCGAACTTGGAGACCACCGCAGGGCTCAGGCCACTGGAAGCTCGGAGGTCCTCGACGACCGGCCTGAGGCTCTCGAGCCATCCCGGAGCGACCTCGACTTCCACACGCCTCAGACGCGCCGGAGCCTGGTCCTTCGCCACCACGATCGTCGTGTCGTCGAGTGCGACCTCGGCGATCTCCGTGCCCGCGGCACGCAACGCGAACGGCTGGCGCCGGGTCCGCACTTCGAGCACCCCGCAGAGCGGTCGGCGCCCTGCGACGGCGTGCACGCGCCGGCCGACGGGGCCGTCGGACCCGAGCGAGCCAAGGCCGGCGGGCAGGGACTCGCTGAGCTCCAGGCGCGTGCGCACGCCGGTGGCGTCTGCCGGGCGCGTCTCCTTCAGCGTCACCTCGACTGCACGCCCGCGCTGGCGCGTGCGCAGGGCGAACCCGGCTTGTCCGATGCGCAGGTCCACCGTGTCCAGGTAGCGGTCGATGAGGCGGCGCGTCGGTTTCGCGAGGACGGTGAGCGTCGGGACGCCGGGGAACGCGCGCGACGCCAGCGCGGTGAGCCAGCGCTCGACCGGGCGAAGGTCGAGCGCGTCGAACTGCCACTCGACCTCGGTGCTCGCCCCCCCTTCAGGGGCCTTCGGTCTTGCAGGCTTCGTTCGCGCCGTCCCTCGACCGCCCGGGCGTCGCCCATCGGCGTACGCCGACCCGGCCTCGGGGTGCTCGTCGCCCATCGCGAGCGAGGCTAGTGCCGCACGGCGGAGCGCCGGGATGTCCCGCCATCGTGGAAGCCCCCGCAATAGGCTCGATGTGCATATGGGCGATGCTGCGACGTCAGAGCCGGCCGAGCCGGCCGAGCCGGCCGAGCCGGCCGAGCCGGCCGAGCCGGCCGAGCCGGCCGAGCCGCTCATCCAAGCCGCCGGCGGCATGGTCGTGCGCCGAACGCCTGACAGCCGTGTCGAGGTCGCCCTTGTGCATCGCCCGCTTCGGGGGGACTGGTCGTTCCCGAAGGGCAAGCGCGAGCCGGAAGAGAGTCTCGAGGAGTGCGCGATCCGCGAGGTCGCCGAGGAGACCGGCTTCACCTGCCTTCTGGGCCCATTCGTCGGGCACAGCGAGTACCGCGACCGCAAGGACCGCCCGAAGAAGGTGACCTACTGGGTGATGGAGGTCCGGTCCGGGGGGTTCGTCGCCGGCGAAGAGGTGGACGAGTTGCGGTGGGTCGACCTTCCTGGCGCCGGGGATCTGCTCACCTATGCGCGGGACCGGGACCTGCTCGCCGCCCTCGGCGCGGCGGCCGACGACCTCTTCGCCGAGCGAGTCCGACCGCGGGCCTCGTAGGCTGGGGCGGATGTGTGGGCGGATCGCGCAGAGTGACCCAGGCCGGTACGCGCAGCGTCTGAAGGCCCTCGTCGATCCCGACTTGGACTGGCGCCCGAGCTGGAACATCCCTCCGGCTGGGAGGCTCCTCGGGGTGCGCGAGGTGCACGGTGCGCGCGAGCTCTCCGACTTCGTGTGGGGTCTGCTCCCGGGATGGTGCGACGACCCGAAGCTGGCCTCGCGCGCGTTCAATGCACGGGCCGAGTCGGTGGCGAGCAAGCCGATGTTCCGCCAGGCGTTCGCGCTTCGCCGTCTCCTCGTGCCGGTCGAGGGCTTCTACGAGTGGGCGGCGGTCCCCGGATCGTCGCACAAGCAGCCCTATTTCTTCCGGCGCGCCGACGGAGACCCCGCCGTCCTGGCGGGCCTGTGGGAGCACTGGGCCCGCGACGCACAGGAGCGCCGGACCGCGACCGTGCTCACCTCGAAAGCCGGCCCCGACATGACGGTGCACGACCGCCAGCCGGTCGTGCTCGAGCCGCAGGACTGGGCGCGCTGGCTCGATCCGGGGAGCGGCGATGCGGACTTCCTGCGCACCCTGCTCGCGCCGAGAAGCGGCGTCCTCGTCCACCATCCCGTCGTGCTCGACGTGAGCTCCGTGCGCAACGATGGCCCATACCTGGTGGAGGAAGCCGCCCCGATGCCCGGGGCGCCCCTGTGAGGCTGTGCGCGTCCGCGCGTCACGGGCGTGGCGCGAGGGGCGGCGGGGTTCGTGAAGGGCGCGTCGCGACGTCGGGCGGCGTGGCGGCCGGCGTGCCGGCGAGGGCTTCGAGCACGAGGGCGATCGCACGGTCGAGCTGGGGATCGCGACCTGCTCCCCAGTCCTGAGGCGTGACGGGCACCTCGACGTCAGGGTCGACCCCGTGGTTCTCCACGCTCCAGCCGAGGTCGTCGAACCAGAAGGCGTAGCGAGGCTGGGTCACGCTCGTCCCGTCCACGAGCTGGTAGCGACTGTCGATCCCGATGACGCCGCCCCAGGTCCGGGTGCCGACGATCGGCCCGAGCCCGAGCTGGCGGAACCCCGCCGTGACGATGTCGCCGTCGGAGCCCGCCTGCTCGTTGACGACGAGCACGCGTGGCCCGCGTGGCGCGTGGGGAGGATAGGTCACCGGGCCGATGTGACGACCGACGTCCCAGGCCCGCACGGCGCGCCCCAGGGTCTCGAGCACGAGCGCGGAGGTGTGGCCTCCCCGATTGTCGCGCGCGTCGATCACGAGCCCCTCACGCGCGACCTCGACGCGCAGGTCGCGGTGCAGCTCGGCCCAACCCGTGCCGACCATGTCGGGCACGTGCAGGTAGCCGACCCGACCGTCGGTCGCGGCGTGCACGTGCTCTCGGCGTTCGGCTACCCACCGCTGGTAGCGCAGCGGCCGCTCGTCGCCGAGCGGCTCCACGACGACTTCGCGCGTGGTGCCCGAGGCATCGCGGATGGTGAGCTCGATCGGTTTCTCCGCGGCGCCGACGAGCGACGCCGACGGTCCGAGCACCGGGTCCACCGGCCTTCCGTCCACCGCCACGATGGCGTCACCGACCGCGATGCGCGTGCCGGGCGCGAGCAGCGGGGCGCGTGCGGCGAGCACCGAAGATTCCCCGGGCAAGATCCGTGCGATACGCCAGGTTCCCGCTTCGTCGGCGACGAGATCGGCGCCGAGCAGCCCGAGGCGCCGTTCGTCGTCGACGGGCCGCTGCGGCGGGACCTCGTAGGCGTGCGACGTCCCCAGCTCCCCCTGCACCTCCCAGAGGACCTCCGAGAGGTCGTCACGCGTCGCGATACGGTCGAGCAGGGGGCGGTACCGCGCCACCACTGCAGTCCAGTCGACCCCAGCCATGTCGGCGACCCAGAAGTGGTCTCGCATGAGGCGAGCGGCTTCGTCGTACATCTGGGTCCATTCGAGCGCCGGCAGCACCTCGAGACGGACGCGTCCGAGGTCGACGTCCACGATCTCGGGGGACGGCTCACCGTCGGGTGGTGTCTCCACCCTGTGGTCCGCAGGGAGCGCGCGGAGGTGCCCTCCGTCGCGCACCACCACGGTCCTCCCGTCGCCGCTGACCTCGTAGCCGTCCAGCTCGTCGACGAGGTGGGACGCGCGCCGCTGCACGAGGTCGAACCTGACGAGCGATGCCCGCTGCGGTCGTGCGCCCGGACCGGCGCGGCCCTCGCCGAGGACCCCTTCGAGCGGCTCGGACAGCCAGAGGAAGCCGCCGTGCGCCGCACTCAGCCCCGCGTACCTGCCTGCAGGGACCGGGAACGCGACGACACGCTCGGCAAGCCCTGTGCGGTCGAGGTGCACTCGGGGCTCCTTCTCGTCGGCGTCCGCGTGCTCGCCCTCGGCGTCCGCGTGCTCGCCCTCGGCGTCCGCGTGCTCGCCCTCGGCGTCCGCGTGCTCGCCCTCGGCGTGGCGGTCCTCCTTCGCGTCTTCGGATGTGCTCCCATGCCTGGGCCGGCCTTCGAGCTCTGCGTCGAACGGTGACGGCGTCGCCGACGCGAGCGGCACCAGGTACGGGCGGACGCCCGCAACGAAGGACAGGTCGAACACGTGGGCGTCGTAGAGGGGGTCGAACGTCCTGGCCGAGAGGAAGGCCAGGTACTTGCCGTCAGCGCTGAAGACCGGCTCGTCGTCGACGAAGCGAAGCGGGGTGACCTCGTCCACCGCTCCGGTGGCGATCTCGGCGAGCTTCACCTGGCGCAGCGGGTCGGGGCCCGCCTCTGACCACGCCACGAAACGGGAGTCGGGCGAGAACGAAAGACCGCTCGCGTCACCGTGGTCCGAGGAGGACAGGGTCTGGAGGTGACCGTCGGGGAGCCCGACGAGGATCACGCGCCCGTCGTGGGTCGCGACCGCCGCATGCGCCGCATCCGGGGAGATGGCGAGATCGAGCACGCGGCCGAGCGCGCCGGCGCCGATGCGCGTCCGCATGTCCGGCAACGGCCCATGCGCAGGAACGATCTCGATCGCGTCCTCGCCCTCGGCGTCGGTGACGAAGACGACCTTTGCCGAGGCACCGGTGCCGGTCGCTCTCGGCAACCGCGCCCGCACGCCTCTGCCCCCGCCGAGCAGCCGAGCCGGGCCTCTTTCGTGCGTGAGCCAGTGGACCTCGCCGCGTGCCTCGACGGCGCTGGCCCGTCCGTCGTGGTCAGGAGCGTGGTCGCCGAGCACGTCGGAGGCCCTGAGCGAATGCGCGACGCGGCCGCTCCTCGGAGCGCCGAGCGAGATGTCGATGCGCACGGGAGCCGAGTCCGCAGCGAGGTCGTCGACGCGGTACAGGTTGCCGGCGCACTGGTAGACGACCACCCGGCCGTCGCTCGACGCAGCGCGCGCGTAGAAGTCTGCGTGGTCGCTGTGCCGCCGGAGCCCGGTGCCGTCAGGGAGCGCCGAGTAGAGGTTGCCGTAGCCTTCGTGGTCGGAGATGAACGCGACGCGGTCCCCCACGAACATGGGGTCCTCGAGCTGCCCGTCGAGCTCGCGCAGGTAGCGCGCGAACGCTCCGTCTCCCCTCGGGTCGATCCACAGCTTGGCGGCCGTTCCGCCGCGGTAGCGCTTCCAGGAGGCGCCGCGGCGCAGGCTCTGATCGACGCCGAGGACGACCGCGCCGCTCGGTCCCATGCTGAGCCCGCTGATGGGGCCGAGCTCGAGGCGATCGAGGTCCGATCCGTCGACCGCGACGCGGTAGCCCCACGTCCTGCTGCGGAACGGCTCGCCTGCGGCCGAGACGAAGAGGATCTGCCCATCCGGGGTCCAGCCGATCGGACGGGTGCCGTCGTCGCTCAGATAGGTGAGCCTGCGCACGTCCTCGCCCGCAGTCGCGACGACGAACAGCTCCGGCGGGCCGTCGCGGCGGCTCGCGTACGCGACCCATTGGCCGTCCGGGGAGATCCTCGCGAACGACGCCGGCGCGTGGTCGGCGGTCAGGCGCCTCGCGACGCCTCCTCCAGAGGGTGCGAGCCACACGTCGTCGTCCGCGATGAACGCGAGGAGATCCCCTTGGATGCTCGGGAAGCGGAGATAGCTGGGTTCGGCCACGAGAAGCGACCGTAACCGGCGGCTGGCGTTCGGACGAACCGGCTGACCGCGAGGCGCCGGTGCGGCGTAGGATCTGGTGCGGTCTGCGCCCAGCTGGGTGCGGTCCACCAGGAGAGGTGCGAGAGCGGCCGAATCGGACTCACTGCTAATGAGTTGACTGGGGGAACCCGGTCCGAGGGTTCAAATCCCTCCCTCTCCGCGGCAAGGCTCGGCGTCGAGAGGTCGCCCGCGTCAGGGCGACACCTTGGCAGGCGGCTCCCGATCGCTCGGCGAGCCGAAGGAAGGGCGCGCGGGTGCGTTGCCCTCGAGCCGGGGACCGATGAGAGGCGGGGCCGCGTGCCTCGAAGGAGGGTTGATGCACAACGGGCGTTACTGGCTGCAGACGCTCGGTTGTCCGAAGAACCAGGTCGACTCGGACAAGCTCGCCGGCCTGCTCGAGGCCGACGGGCTCGAGCCCTGCGCTCGCCCCGAGCATGCAGACCTTCTTGTGGTCAACACCTGTGCATTCATCGAGGCCGCCCGGCAGGAGTCGATCGACACGGTGCTCCAGCTCGCAGACGCCCGTCGCCCAGGGTCCCGTCTCGTCGTGACGGGGTGCATGGCCGAGCGCTACGGGCCCGAGCTGGCCGCAGCGCTGCCCGAAGCCGACTTGGTGGCCGGGTTCGGGCAACCGCTCGTTCCTGCAGAGGTCGTGGGGGCGCCGGCGAATTCTTCCTCTCCGGTCGAGCTTCGTGCCCGCCGGGGCGCACCGTCGGCGGGGGCCGAGGCCTTCGATCTGCTGTCCCTGCCTCGTCCGTCGTCCCCGGCGCCGTGGGCGTACGTGAAGGTGGCCGAGGGGTGCGACCGCCGCTGCGGGTTCTGCGCCATCCCTTCGTTCCGCGGCGCACAGCGCTCGCGCCTCCCTGCTGACGTCCTCGCCGAGGTGCGGTCGCTCGCGACCGACGAGCGCATGCCCGTCAGGGAGGTTGTGCTCGTCGCGCAGGACCTCGCCTCCTACCGCAGGGACCGCAGCGCGACGCGCCGGGCGGGCTCGGGGCGCTCCAGTCGCCCGGCGCCGCTCGTGGAGCTGGTCAGGTCCGTCGCCGGGATCGTGGCGCGCACGCGCCTCCTCTACCTCTACCCGTCCGGGCTCACCGACGAGCTCGTCGACGCGGTGCTCTCGACGGGGGTGCCCTATTTCGATCTGTCGCTCCAGCACGTCTCGCGCCCCCTCCTCACCCGCATGCGCCGCTGGGGGAACGGTGAGCGGTTCCTCGAGCGCATCAGCGCGATCCGGCGCGCGGAGCCGCTCGCGACCTTCCGCTCGTCGTTCATCCTCGGCTATCCCGGTGAGACCGAGGAGGACCACGACGCGCTGCTCGCGTTCCTCGAGGCCGCGCAGCTCGACTGGGCCGGGTTCTTCACCTTCTCGAAGGAGGCCGGGACGTTCGCGGACGGGCTCGGCGGGCAGGTGCCCGAAGAGCTCGCGCTCGAGCGGCTGCGGGAGTGCACGGAGCTCCAGGACGCGATCACCGCCCGTCGTCGCGACGCCCTCGTCGGCGAGGTCTGCGACGTGCTCGTCGACGCGCCGGGTCGGGGCCGCACCGTCCACGAGGCGCCGGAGATCGACGGGATCGTGCGCGTGCCCGAGTGGCTCCCCGTCGGGTCGCTGGCCCAGGTCGTGGTCACGGCTTCTCTCGGCACCGACCTCGTCGGCACCCCGGTCTCACCGCGGCCGACGGGCGCGGTCACCGGAGCCGATCAGTGACCAACGCCTCGACGCCCAGCTACGGCCCCTCCGCGCTGGCCACGCCTGCCAACGCGCTCACTGCCGCACGTCTCCTCGCCGCACCGGTGTTCGTCGGGCTCATCGCGACCCAGGGTGCGAGCTGGGTGAGCGTTGCCGTCGGCGTCGCCGTGGCGAGCAGCGACGGCGTCGACGGTTGGCTGGCTCGCCGGCACGGCGCGACGCGCTCGGGCGCCTTCCTCGACCCGCTCGCAGACAAGTTCTTGGTGTTGGGCGCGTTCTTCGCGCTCGCCGAGCAGGACCGCATGCCCTGGGTCCCGGTCGGGCTCATGACCGCGCGAGAGGTGGGCATGAGCGCCTACCGCTCCTGGGTCGCACGGCGAGGGATCTCCGTGCCTGCACGCCGCCTCGCCAAGGTGAAGACCATCGTCCAGGAGCTGGCCATCGCGTCGTACCTCGTCCCACCGCTCGCAGGTCACCGCAAGCTCCAGCTCACGATCACCTGGGCGGCGACCGCGCTCACGCTGGCGAGTGGGGCGCAGTACCTCTGGAACGGCTGGAGGGCGGCGGGCGGCGCCACGCCTTCGTCGTCCGGCCCCTCGACCGCCGGATGACTGGTGGAACGCCATGAACGTCGAGATCGTCGCCGTCGGCACCGAGCTCCTGCTCGGTCAGATCGCCGACACGAACGGCCAGTGGCTCGGGGAGCAGCTCGCAGCTGCCGGCGTCGACTCGTACTTCCACCAGGCTGTCGGCGACAACCAGCGGCGCATCGTGACAGCACTGAGCACCGCCCTGGCGCGTGGCGACGCGGTGATCACCTGCGGGGGGCTCGGCCCGACGCAGGACGACATCACCCGAGAGGCGATCGCCGAGGTGATGAGGGTCTCGCTCGTGCGCGACGGCGAGCTGGCCCGCCGGATCGAACAGTTCTTCAGCGCGCGCGGGCGGACGATGCCGGAGAGCAACCTGCGCCAGGCCGACGTCCCCGAGGGTGCTGCCGTCATCGACCAGCGGCGCGGCACCGCGCCGGGGCTGATCTGCCCGATCGGGCGAAAGGTGGTCTACGCGCTACCGGGCGTGCCCGACGAGATGGCCGAGATGTTCGAGCGGGCGGTGCTGCCGGACTTGAAGCGGCGCATGGCAGAAGCCGGCGAGCGCGGCGTGATCCAAAGCCGCGTCCTGAGGACGTGGGGGGTCAGTGAATCGGCCCTCGCAGAGGCGCTGCAGGGGCAGATCGACGCGCTCGATGCGCGGCCCGGAGCCGGTGGACGTGCCGGTACGGTGACGATCGCGTTCCTTGCGAGTGGCATCGAGGGCCTGAAGGTCCGGCTCACGGCGCGGGCGGACGACAGCGCCGCCGCCCGATCGTTGCTCGACGCCGAGGAGCGCGAGGTGCGCAAGGTGCTCGACGCGGCATTCGGGGACATCGTGTTCGGCGTCGACGATGTATCCATGGAGCAGGCGGTCGCGACGCTGCTCGTCGAACGGGGGCTGACCCTCGGGGTGGCCGAGTCGCTCACCGGGGGCCTCGTCGCCTCGCGCCTGGTCGACGTCCCTGGCGCGAGCACCTGGCTGCGCGGCGGCGTCGTGGCGTACGACTCGAACGTCAAGTTCTCCGTCCTGGGCCTGCGTGAGGGACCTGTCGTCACCGACGAGGCCGCTGTCGCGATGGCGCAGGGCGCATGCAGGGTGCTTCGGGCCGCGGTCGGCCTGGGCATCACCGGCGTGGCAGGGCCCGACCCCCGAGAAGGCCTCGCGCCGGGGACGGTCTTCGTCGGCCTCGCGCTCGGCGACGGGGCAACCGCGGCGCGCAGGCTGCGCCTGTCGGGCGACCGCCAGCGAATCCGGCAGTTCTCCGCGATCTCCGCGCTCGACCTCCTCCGACGGACCCTGCGCACACCTGCGCACGGATCCGAGGGGCCGACGCTCGGCTGAGGGCCGATGCCGGCCTCCCGGCGCCTCGGTGACCTCGACGCGCGGCGCACCGTGTCCGCCCGACCGTTCAGGTCGTGGCGAAGCGGGACATCGAGCTCTCCGACGAGGTGGTGCGGTGGTACGTGCGGCTGGGAGTACGGGACCGGGCGTATGCGGACCGGGCGCTCGACCGGCTCGTCGCTTCGGGCCCTGGCCTCCGGATGCCCCAGAGCCGAGCCCTCGGCGGCGGCCTCCACGAGCTGCGGTTCACGTGCGAGGGTGTGTCGCGGCGCATCACGTACGCGCTCGGCCCCGAAGGACGCGTGCACGCGCTCACGACGTTCCGCAAGCAGGGCGGCCGTGAGCGCCACGAGATCGACCGCGCGCACCGTGTGCTCGAGCGAGTGAGGTCTCAGGCGCGCGAGAGGGAACGGAGCAGGTGATGGCCAGGTTGAGCGACGTCCGGTGCTGGTTCCCCCCCGAGGACGCCTCGATGTACGCGGCCGCGTACGCGGAAGCCGAGCTTGCAGAGCGATTGGGCACGCTGGTCCAGGAGCTGCGCAAGGCCGCGTGCCTCGACGTAGCGGAGATGGCTGCCCGAACGGGTGTCCACGAGGACGAGCTCGGACGTGCCGAGGAGGGGGACGCGTCCGTCACCCTCGGGTTCCTCGACCGCCTGGCGCGCGAGGCCGGTGTGCGAGTCACGCTCGCGGGCGCCGGCGTCGAGGTGGTCCTCGGTGCGGTCGGGCCCGCCCCGGGCATCGGCGCGGAGCCTGAGGGGCCGTCGCGTGGGTGATCGGCAGACAGGCAGGGAGGGCACCGGCGTCGGCGGAGGCGAGCCGGCGGCGCGCCTGTTCGTCGGCGTCTGGCCCCCGCCCGAGGTGGTGACCGTCCTGTCGGCCCTCGAACGCCCGGTCCTCGACGCGCTCCGGTGGACCAGCCCTGAGCGCTGGCACGTGACCGTCGCCTTTCTCGGGGACGTCGTGGACGCTCGGGTTGGCGAGGTGCAGGCGGCGCTTGCCGCGGTGGCGGCCGATGCCACCGCTGCGCCCGAGGCGCGCCTCGGCCCTTGGACCCGGCGCGTCGGGCGCTCGCTGCTCTGGGTGCCCGTCGAAGGGCTGGAGGGACTGGCCGGTGAGGTCCGGCGCGCCCTGGGGGCGCTCCTTCCCGATGCAGGGCTCGACGAAGCGTTCCAGGGGCATCTCACCCTCGCACGGGCGCGGGGCCGCCACTCCGTGCCCGCGTGGCTCGCCGGCGTGCCGATCGAAGCATCCTGGCTGGCCAGGGAGGTCCGGCTCGTACGCTCGGAGCTCGGGCGGTCCGGCGCCCGCTATACGACGCTCCTCACGGCGAGGATCGCACCATGACGGGCCGGGACTCCCCATCCCCCATCGAACACGCGTTCGCTACTAAGGTCTGTCACACCCCAGCCGTACAGTCGCCGACTGCAGACCCGACGCCACGACCAAGGAGACGACAGAGTGATGGCAGCTGAAGACCGTGAGAAGGCGCTGGCGACGGCGCTGGGCCAGATCGAGAGGCAGTTCGGCAAGGGCTCGGTCATGCGGATGGGCGAGCACGTCGACCTGGGCATCGAGGCCATCCCGACGGGTGCCCTTTCCCTCGATCTCGCCCTCGGTATCGGTGGCCTCCCGCGCGGGAGGATCGTCGAGCTCTTCGGCCCCGAGTCGAGCGGGAAGAGCACCTTGGCGCTGCATGTCGTCGCGGAGGCGCAGCGCAACGGCGGGATCTGCGCGTACATCGACGCCGAGCACGCGATGGACCCCACCTATGCCCGGGCGATCGGCGTGAACGTCGACGATCTCCTCATCTCCCAGCCCGACACCGGGGAGCAGGCGCTCGAGATCGCCGACATGCTCATCCGCTCAGGCGCGATCGACGTGATCGTGATCGACTCCGTCGCCGCGCTCACCCCGCGCGCGGAGATCGAAGGCGAGATGGGGGACACTCACGTCGGGCTCCAGGCGCGGCTGATGTCCCAGGCCCTGCGCAAGCTTGCCGGGACGCTGAACAAGTCGAACACGATTGCCGTCTTCATCAACCAGCTCCGAGAGAAGATCGGTGTGCTCTACGGCTCGCCGGAGGTCACTCCCGGCGGCCGTGCGCTGAAGTTCTACGCGTCGGTCCGACTGGACATCCGGCGGACCGAGTCGATCAAGGACGGGGCCGAGATCGTCGGCAACCGGACCCGTGTGAAGGTCGTGAAGAACAAGGTCTCGGCCCCGTTCCGCCAGGCAGAGTTCGACATCATGTTCGGCACCGGGATCAGCCGGGAGGGCTCGCTCCTCGACGTTGCCGTCGACCTGGGCCTGGTCAAGAAGTCTGGCGCGTGGTTCACCTACGAGGGGGAGCAGCTCGGTCAGGGGCGCGAGAACGTGAAGACCTTCCTGCGGGAGAACCCGCAGCTCATGGCCGAGATCGACGAGCGCGTTCGCCAGCAGCTGGCGCCCAAGGAGCCGAAGGACGCGACAGCGACCACAGCGGCACTCGAGATCGACCCCGACGACCTGCCGATCACCTTGAAGTGACTCACGGCGTCGTCGTGACGCTGACCGTCGTAGGCACGAGCTCGACCCAGGTCCTGCCGGGCTGGAGGGGGATCGTCTGACCTGATGTGGTGGTGAAGCTCGTCGGCTGTGTCAGCGACGCGCGAGACCACCGCCCGGGAATCTCGACCCCATTGCGAAAGACGATCGCACTCCCGCTCGCGTCTGTTGCCAAGTTCGCCTGGACCTCGAGCGCCCCCTCCGAGTTCTCGACCCAGGGGCCGTAGTAGATGCTGACGAACTGGACGATGACGTTCGAGGCGCTGTCCTGGACCCCGTTGGAGAGCACATCAGGGGTGGTGCCATAGAAGCGAAGAAAGGTGCGGGTCTTCTTGTCGTACTTCCAGACGACCGGCGAGTAGCTCGAGAACGGGATCGACACGCTGTTGACTGCTGCCCCGGGAGGGACCGCCGATGTGTACGTGAAGACTGGTTGCGGCACATCGGTGGCTGTCGGACGCATCTGCCACACGGCTGTCGTCGAGGTGTAGGTGTCGTAGGGCGCGACCCGGCCGGGTGGGTGCTGCACGACCGATGTCGTGTAGTCGCCGAGCTCGAAGTCGTTGATCGGCGAGGCCAGGATGTTGTCGATGACCGGCTGGATGCCCCCGACGTGCACGAGCAGCGGGTGCCCGAACTCGCCGAGGATGCCGATGTCGATGTTGCGTGCTGAGCGCACGGGCCCGACGACCGAGGTGCCGCGACACTGGAACACCGCGACGTAGCGCGTGATCCCGCCCTCGACAGGCTCTTCGAAGACGATGTCCGCGGCTGTGAGCCCGGTCTGCGGCCGCGCTGTGGGGTAGTTGTCGACCTTCACGGCCAGAGCGGAGCGGTCGGGGATGGTGCCGTGCGGTGCGGGGGTGCCGGTCAGAGGGCAGTCCGGCCCCTTGGAGACCCCGTCTGCGGCAGGCGCAGAGCTCGTGGTCGTGCTCGGGGACGTCGCCGGCGTCGCAGGGCTTTTCGTGGCGTTGGGGCTGGCGGATGCGCATCCCGCGAGCAGGCATCCCGCTCCGAAGAGCGCAAGCATCCCTCGAGCAGGGGCACGGGGTCTGCGTGCTCGGGTCCGACCCCGTCCGCGGTTCGTCGGCTTGCCTGCCCGACGCGCTCCTCCTCGCCGTCCCCATCTGGTCATGGCTCAGGCAGTCTGCCAGAGGGAGAAGGGGGGCACGGTGGACCCGTGCCCCCCCATGTGCCCGGGCTCGACGGAGGAGACGAAGAAACGGAGCGTGACGGGCGCGGCGTGTAGCGTGCCCAGGGAATGAGCTGGTCGCAGCGTCTCCGGCCCGCCGTGCGGCGTGCGAGTGCCGAGGCGCTCCGGCGGGGGTGGGAGTGGGCGTCTTTCGCGGCGGCGGTTGGCCCCTGGGACCCGCGCGCGCGGCGCTTCGCCGCCTTCGGCGAGGGAAGCCTCCTCGCGTTTCCTCCGGGCACGATCTACAACGAGCGCTACATCGAGGTGGGCTCGGGCACCATGATCGGTCCCTACGTGTCGCTCGCCGCGGGCATGGCACCGGGTCAGGAGCTGCTCAACTCACCGGTCGTGCGCATCGGCGACCGCTGCGTGATCGGGCGCGGCAGCCACGTGGTGGGCCACTGGTCGATCGACATCGGCGACGACGTCCAGACGGGTCCGTACGTCTACGTGACCGATCAGAACCACGCGTACGAGGATCTGGACCAACCGATCGGCCGGCAATGGCCAGTCGAGGCCCCGGTGTCGATCGGTGCAGGGAGCTGGCTGGGGGCGCACGTGGTGGTGCTCCCCGGAGCGCAGATCGGTCGCCACGTGGTGGTGGCAGCTGGCGCAGTGGTGCGAGGCCACGTGCCCGACCGCTCGGTGGTCGCAGGCGTCCCAGCGCGTGCAGTGCGTCGCTGGTACCCCGACCGTGGCTGGGTCGACGTCGACCGGGGGCGTACCCCCCGATGACGCAGCGGGCACCCGATGACGCACGCGATGACGCACCCGATGACGCTGCGGTGACCGGCACGGCGATCGCCGTCGCCGTCATCGGGTCGCGGAACTGCAGTTCCCGGGACGAGCAGCTCGCCGAGGAGGTCGGGCGCAGGCTGGCGGAGGCAGGCGCCATGGTGGTGACCGGCGGGCTCGGTGGCGTGATGGCCGCCGCGTGCCGAGGCGCACGAGCGGGAGGAGGGACGACGGTCGGGATCCTGCCGGGGGAGCGCCGGAGCGAGGCAAACCGCTGGGTGAGCGTCGCCGTGCCGACCGGGCTTGGCGAGGGGCGCAACCTGGTCGTCGTCCGCGCCGCAGATGCGCTGGTCGCGGTGGGCGGTGAGTACGGCACGCTCTCGGAGATCGCCTTCGCGCTGAAGCTCGGCCGGCCCGTCGTCGGGCTCGCCACCTGGGAGCTGCACCGGCACGGGGGGGTCGGTCCGGACCCGGGGGTCCACCTCGCCAGCGACGCTGCCGCTGCCACTGCAATGGCCGTGGGCCTCGCCCGGAGAACCGCGTCCCACCTCGGCGGATCGTGCCCCGATGACCAGGCCTCATGACCGGACTGGAAGCCGGTGACACTCCTTCGAGAAGCTGCTATGATCGTGTCGTCGCGGATGGTGCCTCGCGGGTGAGTACGGGGAGGTGGCATGGAATTCCGGACCTTCTCTGCGATGATGTGTGCACTGCACCCGATGAGGTGATCATCCTGAAGTCGCGGACCGTATGGTTCCCTATGCTCCATGGGCGGGGGTCTCAGTAACGGTCTGTGAGGTGTCGGCCCCCCATCCCCATCCCCATCCCCCGGGGGGCCGACACCACTTCTTCTCTGCGACGTGTGGCCCATGGCAGACCCCCGGGGTGACCAGATCGCCGAAGACCTCGAAGGCGCGGTGGCGCACGGCGACATCGAAGTCGCGTACCAGCCCGAGTACCTGATCGGCACCGGCGCGTTGTTCGGGTTCGAGGCCCTCGCACGTTGGACACATCCCGAGTGGGGCCCGGTCCCACCCGGAGACTTCATCCGGACGGCGGAGCTGAACGGGACGATCGGCGAGCTGGGCGCCCAGGTGCTTGCCATCGCGTGCGACGTGCTGGCGAGCTGGGTGGCCGACGGCACGTGGTCGGTAAGGATGACGGTCAACGTGTCCGCTCTCCAGCTCGCCGACCCAGCGTTCTTCGACGTCGTCTGCCAGGTGCTCGAGTCGAGCGGGGTGTCGCCGCAGCTGCTGTGCCTCGAGATCACCGAGTCGGCGCTCGCCAGCGGCGATCTCGCCGCGCGCGCTCTGAGCCGGCTCAAGGCGCTTGGGGTGGAAACTTCCATCGACGACTTCGGGACGGAGTACTCCTCCTTGTCACGACTGCAGCAGTTTCCGATCGACTATCTGAAGATCAACCGTGGGTTCGTGAGCGGCATGACCGACCGCCCTGTCGACGCTGCGATCATCGACGCGCTGCTCGGGCTCGCTCGATCGCTCGGCATCCGCGCCGTGGCGAAGGGTGTCGAGACCCAAGTGCAGCTCGCGGCGCTGGAAGCTGCAGGCTGCGAGCTCGGGCAGGGGTTCTTGTGGAGCAAGCCGCTTCCGGCGGCGGAGGCGACGAGGATCGTCGAGCAGGCGAGGCGCTCCGGTGTCGCGCAACCCCGACCGCGTTCTCAAGGCCGCTCCGGCTGACCGTCGTGCGCGCCGCGGCCTTCACCGCGGCCGGCGTGCCGCAGCTCGCCGATCCGACGGGCGATCGCATCGCGGTCCTGAGCTTTCGCCTCGATCTCGAGGAGCTTTCGGCGGGAGGTGCCGCCCGAGACGAGGCGAACATCGTGTCCCCGGGTCCCGAGTGCGCGGGCGACCGCGCGAAGCGCTGCCGCCGTCGCGCGCCCCTTCTCCGCTGGCTGGCAGACCCGCACCACCAGCGCTCCGCCGTATGTGCCTCCGACCGATTCGGCCTTTGCCCCCGGCTGTACCCGGATCTCGAGACGCACGCCGATGTGTGAAGGTGCCGGATCAGACGACGGTGCTCTGCGCGTCGACGCGTGCAGGCTCCTGCAGTGCGCGGCCCGAGCTGCCTCCAGCTCCCGCGTGCGGTGGGCGCAGGCCGACAGCCGTCGCGTCCGCCCGCAGCTCAGCCCACACCGACTTTCCGTCGTCATGGGGCTCGGTCCCCCATGCTGTGCAAAGGATGTTCACGAGCAGAAGACCCCTCCCGTGGTCGTCTTCGGTCCCGGCGCACTGGACGTCGGGCATGCCGCCGCCGTGGTCCACGACGGCGATGCGCAGCACGTCGCCACGCAGCCCGACGGTGAGCTCGCACCCGGACTGCACATGGACGAGCGCGTTGGCGACCAGTTCGGAGACGACGATCGCGGCCGCGTCTGCGGCTGCGGACCTCCCCCATTCGACGCAGCGGCCCACTACGAAGCGGCGGGCGAGCGCGACGTCGCGCCGATCAGAGCTCAATCGAATAGTTGCACTTCTGGTGATACGAGCTCCGATCTCTTCGAGAAGGCCGACGACGTAGCACACGTCGTCGGTCCGCTCGGTGCAGGCGTCGGGGCCACGCGTGACGAGGGCACTGCGGGGAGCTTCGGGACCGCTCACGACGACGACCAACGCGTCCGGCGCAACAGCGCGCAGCCCGGTGAGAAGCTCATGCCCTGCCAAGTCGGGCAGCCCGAGGTCGAGCACGATCAGATCGGGCTGGACATGGCCGGCCAGGGCAACCGCAGTCGAGTCGTCGCCGGCCTCTCCGACCAGGCTGAAGCCGGGGTGGAGCCTCAGTGCGTGTGCGAGAACGGCACGAAGCTCGGGAACCTTCTCGACGAGCAGCAGCCGAAGCGCCACGCCCCTCCACGCTAGTGCACCAGGTCGACGGTGCCCCCATCCTGCGCTCTTGGAGACAGCCCGGATCTATCCTCACGCGCATGTCGATCGCATCGTTGGCTGCCGGGCTCGTCGTGGGCCTGGTGCTCGGCGGCTTGCTTGCCTGGCTCTGGTGGCGGGGCAGGGAGCTCCAGCTGCGCGCAGAACGAGACGCGGCGACCAAGGGCGCGATCGCAGAGATCGCCCAGGCGTCGGTGAAGGCGGCCACCGAACAGTTCCGTCACCTCGAGGACGCGACCTCGAAGGAGGCGAGCGAGGAGCTCGCGCGCCGCCAGGAGGCGCTTGAGCGGTCGGTCACCGATCTCGTGAAGCCGGTCTCCGAGCAGCTCGACCGCTATCGCCAGACGGTCGAGGAGCTCCAGAGGAACAGCAGCCGGATGCACGGGGAGCTGAGAGGCGAGCTCGAGCGCCTTGCAATGGCCAACGCGGGCCTGCAGAAGGAGACGGCCAACCTGGTCGGTGCTCTGCGCCGGCCCGAGGTGCGCGGCAGCTGGGGGGAGCAGCAGCTGCGGCGGATCGTCGAGCTCGCTGGCATGGTCGAGCACTGCGACTTCGACGAGCAGGTGCATGGTGAAGGCGAGTCGGGGCGTGCACAGCGCCCGGACATGGTCGTCCACCTCCCGA
>JAJZVL010000082.1:0-6400 GCA_021845725.1 Actinomycetes bacterium
GATCTTCGCGCACGTGGTACTGGGTGATCTCACGACGCAGGTACAGGTCCGAACAGTAGTTGCCGAGCAGCGACACGCTATCCGACCTTGCTCTCGAAGTGACCGAAGACTGCGGCCTGCTCGGGCCAGCGGGGGCGCAGGATGCCGACACTTCCGTGCCGACGGTTCGGATCTTCCCGTCCTGCTCGTCGCTAGTCACTGGTGGTCCCTCGGGCTCCGCTCATTCCAATGCCGTTTCTGCAGTAGCGATCCGTCGCGGTCGACCTGACGCGACGAGGAAACGCATGCGGTGATCGCATCCTCGCTCGGCATCGAGCCCCGACGCCACGCCCGGTGCCCGGTGGTCCCTCGACGGAGCCGTGGCGGCGCTGGACCACCGGGACGTCCAGTCACGAACTGTTCACTGTCTTGCAACCAGGAGGACACCCCCCGATCACTCGTCGTTCAATCGAGATCGTTAACTTTCGGGACGTCCGGCGAAGCCGGAGTTGGCACCCCGAGCATGATCGAAGCGAAGGAGATGGGATGCTTCGGAAATTCCCACTGGTGTTGGTTGGTTTCCTCGCAGCGATGACGTCGATCGCGATGACGTCAATCGTGTTGCCAAGTGCTGGCGCATCGAACAAACGGACAAAATGGGCCACCTGCGATTCGGCGAGAGCCTGTGGAGGCATGAAAGCTCTGGTCAAGGCGGCCGAGAAAGAAGGCAAGCTCAATGTCATCGCCCTGCCTCCTACATGGGCGAACTACGGAACGATCATGAAGCAATTCGAGCACAAGTACCACATCAAGATCACAGACAACAATCCTACAGGGTCGAGCGCCCAGGAAATCCAGGCGATCAAACAGTTGAAGGGACAGACACGTGCCCCCGACGTGGTCGACGTGTCGAACTCGTTCGCCGTCACAGGAGTCAAGACACATCTATGGGCGCCGTACAAGGTGGCAACGTGGAAGACAATTCCAAGATCAGCGAAGACATCCAAGGGCAATTGGTATGATGACTACGGTGGCTATGTGGCCATTGGCTACACAGCTGCGAAGGTGAAGAATCCGCCGAGATCCTTTGCAGATCTTCTGAAGTCCGAGTACAAGAACGAGGTCGGTATCAATACAACACCGACCGAGGCCGGCGCCGCGTTCGCCGCCGTGCTCGCCGCTTCGATTGCCAATGGTGGGTCTCTCGGGAACATCACGCCCGGCGTGGACTACTTCAAGAAGCTCGCTGCGGCAGGCAACTTCGTTCCGACGAAGGCGGATCCGGCAACCGTGGAGAATGGGACGACGCCGATCGTCGTCTGGTGGGACTACCTGATGCAGTCGGAGATCGCGACGAAGCTCCCCCACTGGAAGACGGTGATCCCGAGTGACGGCAGCTATGCGGCCTTCTACACCCAGGCGATCAACAGGGCAGCCCCCCACCCTGCAGCCGCTCGCCTGTGGGAGGAGTTCCTCTACTCGAAGGAGGGCCAGAACGATTGGTTGAAGGGGTACACGCAGCCGATCGAGATGCAGGCGATGATCAAGCACCACACGATCACAAAGAAGGCCGAGAAGGCGCTCCCCCCGACGCCCAGGGGCGCGCTCGAGCTGGCAACCCCGGCGGAGCTCACGAAGGACCAGACGGTGCTCACCCATACCTGGTCGACGAAAGTGACGAGCTAGTTGGCAACGAGGGAGGCTGCACCGAGGAAGCCCCTGACGGAGCCTGGGGCGCTGGTTTCGCCGAGCGGGACCTCGCGGCGCGGGCGGGGGCGCTCGCGCCTGCGAGGGATGCTCGGACTGGCACCCTTTGCATGCTACGTTGCGCTGTTCCTCGTGGTGCCGACCGTCGCCGTGGTCATCGGAGCCTTCCAGACGCCCGGCGGAGGGTTCACGCTGGGCAACATCGCGGTCGCGGCGCATGCGCCGTACTCCAACGGGTTCATCGAGAGCCTCGAGCTCGCTCTGGTCACGTCGGTCGTTCCAGGCATCCTGGGGGTGTTCGTCGCGTATGCGGTGCATACGTCTCGTGTGCGCGTTCTTCGTCGCGTGGTGTTCACTGCGTCGGGGGTGTTCGCTAACTTCGGGGGGGTGCCCCTTGCCTTTCTGTTCATCGCCACGCTCAGCGCGACCGGAGTTGCAACGGTGTGGCTGAAGGACATGAGCATCTCGCTGACATCGAGGTGGCTGTTCACCTTCCAGGGTGTCGCACTCGTCTACATGTACTTCCAGGTCCCGCTCATGGTGCTCATCGTGACCCCTGCATTGAACGGCCTGAGACCGGCGTGGCGAGAAGCCTCGCAGAACCTCGGCGCACGAAGCTGGCAGTACTGGCGACATGTGGGTGGCCCAGTGCTCGCGCCGACCGTGCTCGGTTGCACGCTGCTGTTGTTCGGGTTCGGTCTGTCCGCGTACGCGACCGCGAGGGCGCTCACGGCCGGCACGATCCCGCTCACGCCCATCCAGATCGGCGACGTCATGAACGGCAATGTCATCGCCGGTCAGCAGAACGTCGGGATGGCCCTCGGACTGGGGCTCATCGTCGTCATGGCGGTCGTGCTCGTGCTCTACACCATGCTGCAACGCAGAGCGTCGCGATGGTTGTCCCGGTAGTCGCAGCCGACACAGCACTGCGACGCGATGGCGACACCTCTGCGGGTGGCAGGTCGGCAAGCCTGTCGTGGCGGCGCATTCGAGCCTGGCGCGGGATCGTGCTGGGTCTCACGGGCATCTTCTTCCTCCTGCCGCTCTACGCGGCGCTCCGGTTCGCCCTCGAGAACAACCTTGGCCACCTGACGCTGGCCGCGTTCAGTGCGATCCCCCACACGACAGGCTTCATTCCGGCGTTCCTCCTGTCAGTGCGACTGGCCGCTGTGACCATGGCCATCACCATGGCGCTGATCGTGCCCACCACGATCTATGTGCACGTGAAGTACCCGAAGCTGCTCGTCGCGTTCGACGCCATCACGTTCCTTCCGGTGGGGATCCCGCCGATCGTGCTCATCATCGGTGTGCTCCAGAGCGCACCCTTCGTGCTGAAGAGCACGCCCTACCTGCTCGCGCTCGAGTACGTGATCCTCGCCATGCCGTTCGCCTACCGCTCGCTCGACGCCGGACTACGGGCGATCGAGCTGAAGACGCTGGTGGACGCCTCTCGTTCCCTCGGCGGAAGCTGGCTCGCCACCCTGTGGCGGGTCATCGTCCCGAACCTTCGGTCGGCGTTCCTCTCGGCGATGATCCTCACTCTTGCCCTCGTCTTCGGCGAGTTCACCATGGCCAGCCTCGATCTGTACACGACGCTGCCGGTGTGGGTCGTCAACACCGATTCGATCACAGCTCACGTCTCGGTAGCGGTGTCCTTCCTGTCGCTCGCACTGACCTGGGTCCTCTTGCTCGCGCTGTCATCCGTCGACCGCCGGCGGTTCGCACGGCGCGCGCTCATCGTCGAGGGCACATGACCGAGATGCTGAGGGTGAGCATGAGCACGCATCGAGCGGACGTGACGCCAGGCACGCCGGACAGGAGCGTTCGGCAGGGCGCCTCCGTGGAACTGCTCGATCTCCACCGGCACTTCGGTGCCACGAGGGCCCTCGACGGCATGAGCCTCGTCATCGAGCCGGGCGAGCTGGTATCGCTGCTCGGGCCCTCCGGGTGTGGAAAGACGACCGCCCTGCGAGTGCTGGCGGGCTTCGACGTGCCCGACTCGGGCAAGGTCCTGGTCGACGGCAGGGACATCGGCCGGGTTCCGTCGCAGGACCGGGACATGGGGATGGTGTTCCAGAGCTACAGCCTCTTCCCGAACATGGACGCACGCGACAACGTGGCCTTCGGTCTGCGGATGCGGGGGGTGAAGAAGGGGGAGCGGCGCAGACGTGCCGCGGAGCTGCTGGAGATGGTCGGGCTGATCAAGGAGGCGAGGAAGTATCCCCACCAGCTGTCCGGCGGACAGCAGCAGCGAGTGGCCCTGGCCCGGGCGCTGGCGATCGAGCCGCGGGTCCTCTTGCTCGACGAGCCGCTCTCGGCGCTGGACGCCAAGGTGCGCGTGCAGTTGCGTGAACAGATCCGAGCGCTCCAGACGCGCCTGCAGACGACCACCGTGTTCGTGACGCACGACCAGGAAGAGGCGCTGTCCATCTCCGACCGGGTGTGCGTGATGCGCAGCGGCCGCATCGAGCAGGTCGACGTGCCGTCGCTGCTGTACGCCCGTCCTGCAACTCCGTTCGTCGCGGAGTTCGTGGGGACGATGAACCGCATCCCGGCGCGAGCGACGTCGTCCGGGGTGGTGGTGCTGGGGCGACAGGTGCCGGTCCGTGGGAGCTTCCGTGTCGCGCTCGGGAGCACCGTCGACGTCCTCGTTCGCCCTGAAGAGCTGACCATCAGTGCAGTCGGCGTCGGCACTGGCGTGGTCATGGGCAAGACCTTCTTCGGCGCCGTGACGCGGCTGGCGGTCCTGCTCGACGGCGCCGTCACGGTCCAAGTGGACAAGAGCACCGCCGACGCAGCCTCGATCGACCCGGGTGCCGCGGTGGAGCTGGGCGTTCTCGCGACAGAGGTGATGGTGGCCGAGCCAGAAGGAGAGAGATGGACCCGGTGACTCTCGAGGATGTCGAGGCGATCGAGAACATCGTGAATGTGCGGTGGGTACGGCGGTGAGCCGTCGAGTGCCGGGAGCGACGCTCGAGGGCGTCCTCGGCCCGGGTGAGGTGGCAAGGCCGGCGGAGCGTCAGGCCTACCGTCGGCTCGCTGCCGGGCCCGGCGCAGCGAGGATACGACGAGATGAGCTTGGCACCGGCGGTCGACGCCGCTCCTCCAGCCTGAGCCTTGCGTTCCTCGCCCACGTGACGGACCTGCAACTGGCGGACGTGCAGTCGCCGGGGCGTCTCGAGTTCATGGAGGCCTATCGGGGACACCCTGGTGCGGACGCACTGATCCCCGCGCAGCGTCCACAGGAAGCCCTCTGCGCTCACGCGATGGCCTCGATGGTCCACGAGCTGGGGCGCCACGTCGAGAGCAGGGAAACGGGGGCGCGGCTCGAGCTGGCGGTGTGCACTGGGGACAGTCTGGACAACGCCCAGTGGAACGAGCTCCAGTGGGTGCTCGCTCTGCTGAGCGGGGGCACCGTCGGGGCCGAGGCAGGAGGTGGCTACGAGGGCGTGCAACGCTCGGACTGGCCCGGCGACGACTACTGGAAGCCTGACGACCGTGCGGGGCGCTTCCAGCTCGAGCTCGGGTTCCCGACGCTCCCGGGTCTCATGGACCGAGCTGTCGCGCCGTTCCGGGTGGCCGGGCTGCCGCTCGGATGGGTCTCTGCTTACGGCAACCACGACGGTCTGCCCTTCGGCGAGGTGGTGCCCACGCCGGGCTATCGAGCAATCGTGACCGGTGGTCGCAAGGCCATCGCGCTGCCCTCGGGGATCGAGGTGCTCGGCCGACAAGACGCGCTCTACGAGGCGCCCGAGCAATTCCTGTCTGGCGCTGCCCTTTCGGTCCGTTCCGACCGTGGGCGGCGGATCGTGGGGCGCAGCGAGTTCGTCGCCGCACACCTTGCCGCGTCGGGCTGGCCACCAGGTCATGGGTTCTGCGCGCAGAACCTCTCCGAGGGCACGGCCTATGGCACGGTGGATCTCGGGCCCTTCGTCCGGCTGGTCCTGTTGGACACGACGAACATGGACGGAGGCTTTCAGGGGTCAATCGGCATGCGACAGTTTCAATGGCTGGAGGAGCAGCTCATGACCGTGCATTCGCGCTATCGGATGCCCAACGGTCAACAAGTGCGCGCGGCCCATGAGGACCGCCTGGTGATCGTGGCTTCGCATCATGGGCTTGCGTCCCTCACGAACCTTCGCTGCGTCGACGCGGGAATGGAGCCGGATCAGCCCCGCGTAGGGCGGGATGCCATCGAATCGCTGTTCCACCGGTTTCCGAACGTCGTGTTGTGGCTGAACGGGCACCGGCATGTCAACGAGATCTCACTGTGCCCCTCACCGGCGAACGACGGGTCTGCCTTCGTGGACATCGCCACTTGCTCGATCGCCGACTGGCCGTCACAGGCACGCTTGGTCGAGTTGCTCGCCAATCGGGACGGAACGCTCTCGGTGCTGACCGAGATGCTGGACCACGGCGCACCGCCCGTTCCCGAAGACGCCACCACTACGGTGGCCAACATGGCGGCACTGCACCGAGAGCTTGCTGCCAACGTTCCAGGCGCCGGGTTCGGTTCTCGGCTGGAAGGCCGGCCCGCTGATCGCAACGTCGAGGTGGTCCTGCCCTCGCCGTTCCCAGTCATGTCGGGCAATGGCGTGTTCTTCCCAGCCTGAACATGAGCGTGCGTGGCACGGAGGCAGTGGTGTTCGGAGTGCGGACTGCTGAGCTTCGGAGCCTGTTCGTCCTGGGTCGTGAGACGACCGTCGCCCGCCGG
>JAJZVL010000082.1:6500-9834 GCA_021845725.1 Actinomycetes bacterium
GGCGGCAAGCCGGCGGGCGCCGTCGCCTTGTCGATGGTCGGGACCGCTTGGCACCTCTACGCGCACGGGGCCCTTTCCGAAGATCCGGGTGCCGAGTGCTTCAAGCGTCGCAACGACCCTGCGATGGAAGCGAGGTGGCTCCCTCGCAGGATCGAGGCCCTCGGGAACGGCGGGGACCGCTGTCTGATCGCGGCAATGGCGATCCGGGAGGCGGGCTCCGTGTCGGGGCGTTCTCCATGTCCACCGTGCGCCGTGCACTGCGCTCAATGGAGGAGACGAGCGCCGGGGCGGCGCCGCGGCTGGTCGTCACGTCGCGAACCACCGGGACGAGGACGGCGAGCAGGCCGAGAAGCGCCGCTTCAGCCGGCACCGTCCAGAGGTAGGTGCTGAGCTGGTTGGCGGGAAGCAGTGCCGGCAGGATGGCGATCGGGAAGAGCGGGAGCAGTTCGATCCGCCGCCAGACGGCGAAAGCCGCGACGACCACGATCGCGGCGACCGCGCCCTCCACCCGGTTCCCGAGCCCAACGCGCGCGCCAACGGCGACCCCTGCGGCGATCCCGAGCAGGAGCACATCGCGTAGGGCGCGCTCTACCGAGCGCCGCCACGACCGGCGCTCGTCGGCCCGATTGCGGATCTGGTCGTACGCGGCCACGAACAGGGGCGGCAGTGCCAGCAGCGGAATTCCGGTGACGGCGGCCACCGTCACGGCGGCCCAGAGCACCAGGAGGAACCATCCCGTCATCTGCCACGGCCAGTGCTGCCTTGCCCTGGTAACGCCGGGGTGGCGGGCCACGTGCCGTCGGCGCCGAATCGCCGGTGGTCGGCTCGGCGTCGCAGGCCGGTGTTGCCACATCACGACACCCGCCACGAGCGCCGTCGAGAGCGCGACGGTGAGCGGGTAGAGCCACGAGGAGACGCCGAGCACCACGGGGAGCAGACCAGCGGACAACGCCGGTACCACGGGCGAGTCGAGCGCCGCGAGCGCGAGGACGGCGAACGTGCCGATCGCGGCCTCCTCGGGACCGCGGGACCAGCCGGACCAGCGCTGGATCGACACGCCGACCGTCGCCATTGCGCTCGGCAACCAGAAGAGCTGCCATGGACTTCGGTGCCACGCCGGGAGGCGAAAGCACCAGGCGCCGAAGGTGAGCGCCGCCAGCTCAGGAAAGACTGCGTCGACATGGCCGGTGGTACCGGCCACAGCCACCATGACACCCGTCACCGCGATCGGTGCGAGGAGATCCCAGCTGCGCGGGACGTGGCGAGGGCCCGCAGTCGGCTGGATCACCGCCATCGCACCAGGCATCCTCTCGTTGTCTCGCCGATGTCCTCACGATAAGCAGTCCTCACGGCTGGTGCCAGGCGGCAGCTCCTGGTCGATTGGGCGGCGCTGGATGCTGCAATGCGGCCGGGCTTGCCCTGTGCAGATCCGCCATGTAGCCACACCCTGTCCGTCTCGGGTGAACACCGTCAGGCGCGTGATCGCGATGAGCCATGCCCCCGGGCTCCCCGGCGTTGCCGCTCGCTCGAATGGCCCCGGCGACGTTCGACCGCCACGATCAGGTCGTGCCGGTCGTGTGCTGGCGGCGCGGGGCGCGGGGGATCCCACCCATGACGACCGCCGCGGCAGCCAGGAAGGTCCCTGCCATGGTGAAGATGGCGACGTGGAACCCGACGTCGGTGACGAGGATCCCGGTGATCGCCACCCACGCGGCGCCGAGCGACTGCGAGACGGCGAAGAACAGCCCGAAGCCCGCTCGCTGCCCGCTTCTGCCGAGGTGGTCGGAGAACAGGGTCTGGCGAAGCGAGAGCTCGGAGTAGGAGAAGACGCCGACCGCGAGGCCTACGCCAGTGAGGGCGCCGAGCGCGCTTCCGGCCAGGACGACACCAGCCAGCGCGGCTGCGCCAAGGAGGTAGTTGGCCAGGAGGACACCGTGATGGCCGAGCCGGTCCGAGAGGTGCCCCATGGCGACCGGTCCGACGACTGCCCCCACGTAGACCACCGTCATCACCGCACCGAGGTCGAACGGGCTGAGGCGGAGACTGCTCTTCAGATAGCTCGGGAGATAGACGCTGAGGATGCCGATCCCCTGGCCGCCTGCCGCGAGCGCGCCTGCCGCGAGCAAGGTCGCGAGCGGTCGCTGACGGATCATCGCGACCAGCTCGTGCCAGGCCGCGTGCCAGCCCGCTGGGATGTGGCTGTGTCCTACCTGTTGGGCATGGACAGCGGTGGCATCACCGCCTTCACCCCGGGCGCCCTCGAGGCGAGGCGTCGTGCGCCAGCGTCCGTCCATGCCGACGCCGACGACCACCGCCGTCGTGGCGAGCAGGGCAGCGAGCAGCCAGAAGCCGTCACGCCACCCTCCGACGGCGATGACCGAGGTGAGCGCCAGCGGGGTGACCAACGTGCCGACGTTGCCGGCCGTCACGTGCCAGCTCAGGATCGTGCCCCGCCGTCGGGGATGGCGGTTGGCGAGGTAGGCACTTCCTATCGGGTGCTGGGGCCACGTGGACCACGCCTGCACGAGCCTGCCCGCCATGAAGACCGCGATGCCCGGTGCCAGGGCGCTTATCACCGCACCAAGCGTGGAGCCCACGTCCTGTGCGAACAGGAGCACGCGGCTCGAGGTGCGGCGGGTGACGAGCGCGGCGATCTGCCACAGACTGCCAGTCGAGGCGATGATCGCCAGCGCGACGCCGATCACGGCGTAGGAGACGTGGAAGGCGGCGACGATGAAGGGAATGGCGATCCCGACGCCGGCGATGTAGGCGTGCTGGCCCGCATGTGAATACCCGACGACGACCAAGTCGCGCCATTGCCGAAAGGTTCGCGCCCGGGTAGCCGGTTCATTCCTGAGCGGTGCGGCAGGTCGCGGCTCACCGGCGCTCTGCGAGTCTCGGCTTGTTGACTGCCCGATCGTCGCGCCTTCACGAGGTCGTGGCCAACGGGCCAACTTCATGGGTGCACGCTATGCCGCATGTGAATGTGCTCGCGGCGACCCTGCGAGTGCTGTCGGCAGGACCGCCGTGCTCATCGCACGAGCACTGCATAGCCGCGCCGGCGCGATCGGCACTGAGCTCCCCGCAGCCGACCTCCCCTCAGCCGGTGGAGAGCCGAGCACCGGGGCCTCATGACCTCGAGGGTGACCAACAGCGGGGCCCGGGTGCCGAACGACCGCTCCTGGCACCGCTTCGCAGCCCACTTGCAGCTCGATCGGCGTTCGGGGCCTCGTGAGTGCCCACCTCTGCCCGCGGCCCATTCCCCTGCGGGGAACCCGTCCGGGCGTCGGCGGGTGCGGCGACACAACGCAACGCGTGCATCGCCGCCGGTGAC
>JAJZVL010000083.1:0-5934 GCA_021845725.1 Actinomycetes bacterium
GAAGGACACGGTATGCGTGGCCGGGGTGCCGCTCATGAACGGTGCGTCCTACCTGGAGGGCTACATGCCCGAGGTCGACGCCACGATCGTGGCGCGCCTATTGGACGCCGGCGCGGAGATTGCGGGGAAGACGAACTGCGAGTACCTGTGCTTCTCGGGAGAGAGCGACACGAATGCGACGGGACCGACCCACAACCCGCGTCGTCATGGGTACTCTGCGGGGGGCTCATCGTCGGGATCGGCCGCGGCGGTTGCCGCCGGAGAGGTCGACATGGCAATCGGCGGGGACCAGGGGGGATCGATCCGGATCCCCTCCGCGTGGTGCGGCGTCTACGGGATGAAGCCAACCTGGGGCCTCGTACCGTACACGGGCATCTTCCCGGTCGAACAGACGCTCGACCACGTGGGCCCGATCACGGCGACGGTGCGGGACAATGCACTTCTCCTCGAGGTGATCGCGGGCCCTGACGGGTTGGACCCGCGCCAGGTGCACGTGGATCGCGGCTCGTACGCCGATGCTGTCGGCGGCTCTGTGCGCGGGGCGCGGGTCGGGGTGCTGGAAGAGGGCTTCGGTCTGCCGTGCTCAGACCAGCGCATCGAAGAGAAGGTCCGCGCAGCACTTGGCGTCTTGGAGGACCAAGGCGTGGTCGTCCGTCCGGTGTCGGTTCCCATGCACCGGCTGGCTGGAGCCATCTGGACGGCGATCGTCCTTCACGGCGGGCTCGAGATGATGATGCTCGGGAATGCAATGGGGACCAACTGGAAGGGCCTGCACCTCGACAGCCTTGCCCGTCAGCAGGCCGCGTGGCGTCGCAATCCCGACGAGCTCCCCGAGCCCGTTCGCATCTCGATGATCGCAGGCGAGATCCTTCGCACGTCGTTCGGTGGTCGTTATTACCACAAGGCGCAGAACCTGGCCCGCCAGCTTGCAGCTGCGTATGACGGCGCCCTGGAAGACGTCGACGTCCTGGCGCTGCCGACGGTGCCGTTCGGGCCGAGGCCGTTCATGGCCGAGCCCCGAGATGGCGTTCAAGATGGTGTGGTCGAGAGGGGAACGTCCGAGGGCACCGACTCGCCGCGGCTCGAGACGGATCAGACGATCAACACCGCCCCGTTCAACTGCACGGGCCATCCGGCGATGTCGATACCGTGTGGGATGGTCGATGGACTTCCCGTCGGCGTGATGCTGGTCGGCGGCACGCACCAGGAGCGAGACATCTACCGGTTGGCTGGCGCTCTCGAGGCGGCGGGCGATTGGCAGGACTGGTGAGAAACCGCGCGCGGGAGGCAGCGCACGGCGGCGACGCGGGAGCGGGCATGAAGAGCGCAGAGCAGTGAACGTCGCGGTTCTCGGCGGGGGCCACGGTGCGCTCGCGGTCGCCGGCGATCTCTCGCTGCGCGGGCACGAAGTACGGCTCGCGCTGCGCAACCGGCAGCGCTTCGGCGAGATCTTCACGAGACGGACGATCCGGCTCGAAGGGCTGATCGAAGGTGAGGCCGAGCTGGCCGACGTGAGCGACGACCACGCTGACGTGGTCGTGGGCGCGGATGTCGTCCTCGTGCCGCTACCTGCGTACGCGCAGGAGGAAATGGCGCGCGCCGTCGCTCCGGCCCTTGTCGATGGCCAGGTCGTCTACTTGACGCCGGGCACGTTCGGCTCCTTCGTCTTCCGTGAGGAGGTGAAGCGAGCGGGTGGGGCCGACGTTGCGGTTGCCGAGAGCGCGACGCTGCCGTACGGGGCACGCATGTCGGGCCCCGCGTGCGTGCGGATCGGGCTCGTCGCGTCGCACCTGCCGACCGGTGTCTACCCCGCAGCGCGGACCGACGTGGTGCTCGCACCGATCCGTGAGCTCTATCCGGTTGCCGAGGCCGTGGAGGATGGCCTCGCCGCTGGACTGTTGAACTTCGACGGCGCGCTGCATGCACCGCTCGTGCTCATGAACGCCGGGCCGATCGAGGGGCTCGAGTCGTTCGACATCCACCTGGAGGGGAACCCGCCTTCCGTGGTCCGCGTGAGCGTGGCGCTCGACCGCGAGCGGATCGCACTGCGCCAAGCGCTCGGGTACCGCACCCACCACTGGCCGCTCGAGGACCTCTACTCGCGCGTCGGCGAGACCTTCTACGGAGTGATCTCTCGAGGGACGATGGAGCGCCAGTCCGTCTGGCGCGAGAAGATCGACTTTCACCACCGGTACGTAGCTGAGGACGTGGGGTGCGGGCTCGCCCTGTGGTCCTCGCTCGGGCGCAAGCTCGGCATCGCGACGCCGCTTGCCGATGCGTTCCTCGCGATCGCGTCGGCGGTCAACGGCGACGACTACAAGCGGTCAGGGCGGACCCTCGAGAACCTCGGGCTCGCTCAGCTCTCGGTTGGCGAGCTGAAAGAGAGGTTGTCATCAGGATGACCCACTTCGGCATACAGCTGCACGGTACCTTCCCGATGCACCACTACCCCAGACTTGCGCGAGCTGTCGAGTCGTACGCGTTCGACGAGCTGACCGTCCACGACATCGTCTGGTGGCGCCCGGTGTGGCCGATACTGGCACTTGTCGCCGAGCATACCGAGCGCGTGCTCGTCGGTCCCGACGTCACGCATCCCTACCTGCGCCATCCCGCCGACACCGCTGCGTGCCTCGCTGGGATCGACGAGCTCTCGGGTGGCCGTGCCATCCTCGGCTTGGGTGCCGGCTCGATGCTCGATCCCCTCGGGCTCAGCGCGGCGCGACCGAGAACGGCGGTACGTGAGACGGCCGAGCTGATCCGCCGGCTCCTTGCGCGCGACCGCGCCGCGTACCAGGGTGAGCTGTTCAGCGCCGACCCTCAGGCGCAGTTCTTCTGGGAGCCTGTGCGTCCGAGAGTGCCGATCTTCGTCGGCACTCTCGGACCTCGGATGGTGGCCGAGGCGGCGCGGTGGGCAGATGAACTGCGACCTGCAGGGATCTTCGCACCCGGCTTCTTTCGAGACCTGCAGCGACGAGCTCGTGAGGCAGCCGGCTGGGAGGGCTATCCGGTCGGCTGCGAGGTGTGGGTCTCGATAGCTGACGACCGCGAGGAGGCACGTGCGCTCGGCCGCCGGATCTTGGCGCAGTTCCTGGCGCTGGCGGTCTTCGAACCGCAGGTCGCCTTCTTCGAGATCGACCCGGAAGAGGTGCGCGGCGTGGGAGAGGCGATGGCCGAAGGAGACGTCGACGGTGCGGCGCGCCGGATCTCCGACAAGACGCTCGACATGTTCGTCGCGAGCGGGAACGTCCGAGACATCATTGGCGGGCTCGAAGGGTTGCTCGACGCGGGGCCCTCGACGGTCACGTTCTCGGGGCGGCTCGGGCCCGATCCGTTCCGTGCGATCGAGCTGCTTGGCGGGCAGGTCCTCCCGGCCGTGTCTCCTGGTCATGGCGGAGCCTGAGCGAGCAGCGCGCCCCTGTCCATCTTCTTTACGTGCGATCCTTGCGCAGCTCTTGACAGGGAGCTGAATAGTTGATCATATAGCTTCGAGATACAGAAAAGTCCGACCAGGTATCCTCGGGTGCGGCTCGGACGAAGTGTCGCGATCACGACACGCGCAGCCGTGCTGCAGCTTCGTCGTTCGGGGGAGGAGTTGCTCACCATGGGTAGTCGCTCGTCGTGATCGGCTCACCGAGTGTGGGGAGCGACTCGCCGGCCTCCCGGGGCGGGAACGGGACCCTCGCGGTCCGCGCCGGATCCGACGGCGTGGACTGTGCAGTGGACAAGCTCCGCCTGTGGACGATGATGGTCCGGCTGCGCGCCTACGACGAGCGGGCGACGCTCCTCCAGCGCCAAGGGCGCATCGGCGCCTACCCGACCTTCTGGGGTGAAGAGGCCATTCAGGCGGCGGCGGTGCTGGCCGTCCGGGACGCGGATTGGCTGTTCCTCAGCTATCGTCAGAACGCCGTGCCGGTCCTTCGGGGGCTTCCACCCGAGCAGGCCTGGGCGTATTTCCGTGGCGATCCCCGCAGCTTCTTCGACCCGTCACAGTTCGGCTGCGCTCCGCAGTGCGTGCCACTGGCCACCCACCTCCCGCACGCCGTCGGATGGGCAATGGGAAGGCGCCTCCAGGGTGGTGACGAGGTGGCCTTGGCGTTCTTCGGCGATGGTGCCAGCTCCGAGGGAGACGCCCACGAAGCGATGAACCTTGCAAGCGTGCTCCGTGCGCCGGTCGTGTTCCTGTGCACGAACAACCAGTGGGCCATCTCGACCCCCTTGTCGAGGCAAGCGGCAGTCGATCATCTTTCGGCACGCGCGGCCGGTTACGGCATGCCAGGCGCGACGGTCGACGGGTACGACCCGCTGGCTGTGCTCGGCGCCGTGGCGGAAGCGGTCGACCGAGCTCGCGACGGTGGGGGACCGAGCCTGGTGGAGGCGTCGTGCTACCGGATCGGCCCCCACGCGACCGCAGACGACCCCAGCCTGTACCGGGACGAGGCGGAAACCGCGGTCTGGCGCCAGCGGGAGCCCATCGGCAGGTTCGAGCAGCAGTTGCTGGACGAAGGTCTCCTCGCCACGCAGGACATCACCGAGGAGCACGAGCGAGCGGCCAGCGCCATGCGCGCCGCCGGACATCGGCTCGACGGGATGCCCGCACCGACCGGGGTGGAGATGACCGCCCATGTGCTCGCTGTGCCGCCGCCCTCGTGGCCGGGACCATCTGCTCCGACATTCTCGACTGGCGAGCGTTGACGACGTCCCCCGCCAGACCCGGCAACCCGGGGCCCGTCACCCTGGTCCAAGCCGTCGACGCGGCATTGGAGGCCGAACTGGCGGCCGATCCTCGGGTGGTGCTGCTCGGAGAGGACATCGGGAGGATGGGCGGGGTGTTCCGGGCTACCGCCGGGCTTCACGCCCGGTTCGGTGAGAACCGTGTCCTCGATATGCCGGCGAGCGAAGCCGGCTTCGTCGGAGCGGCGGTGGGAATGTGCCTGGCCGGCCTTCGCCCTGTCGTCGAGCTCCAGTTCGACTCGTTCTCGTACCCGGCCTTTGAACAGATCGTCTGCCACTTGGCCCGCTACAGGTGGCGCACGGCGGGTGCGACGGAGATGCCCGCCGTTCTGCGGATTCCCTATGGCGGCGGCACCCACGCCCCCGAGCTCCACAGCGACTCGCCCGAAGCGCTGTTCTGCCACGTCCCCGGCCTCGTGGTGGTCACGCCGTCGAGCCCCGCCGACGCCTATTCGATGCTCCGCTGGGCCATCAGGCACCCGGACCCGGTGATCTTCATGGAGCCCAAGCGCCTGTACCGCTCGACCCGTGGCTCGCTTCCTGCCGACCCTGATCCCGAAGGTCTTCCCCGGGCGCGCGTGGTCCGCCCGGGGACCGACGTCACCATCGTCAGCTACGGACCCTCGCTGCCGACGTGCCTGGAGGTCGCCGAGGTGCTGGCCGGCCGGGGAACGTCCGCCGAGATCCTCGACCTCCGCGCGTTGTGGCCGCTCGACGAGACGGCCGTCCTGACCTCTGTGCGGCGTACCCGGCGGTGCGTGGTGGTGCACGAGGCGCCGCGCTCGTGCGGGGTCGGGGCCGAGGTGGCCGCGCTGGTCGCCGAGCACGCCATGTTCTCGCTCGACGGCCCGGTCGTTCGCGTCGCGGGGCTCGACGCCCCGTTCCCGATGTTCATGCTCGAGGACCTCTACCTGCCTGATCCAGGACGGATCGTGGCTGCCGTGGACGAGGCGCTCAGATGACCGCGCGTATCGAGATCCTCCTCCCCGACCTTGGCGAAGGCATAGCCGAAGGCGCGATCGGAGAGTGGTTGGCCCGTCCGGGTGACGCCGTCACCGAGGATCAGCCACTGGTCGAAGTGGTCACCGACAAGGCCAGTGTGGAGATCCCTTCACCGGTGACCGGCCGTCTGGCAGAGGCGGTTGCCGTCTCCGGGTCGGTGGTGCCCGTGGGATCCGTCCTGGCCGTGCTGGAAGTGGGCTC
>JAJZVL010000083.1:6034-9666 GCA_021845725.1 Actinomycetes bacterium
ACCGAGGCCGCTACCGAGGCCGCCGCCGAGATCGCGGCGACCCCCGGCGCCCGCCGACTGGCAGGTCGCCTCGGGATCGACCTGGCTGCCGCAAGAACTGCCGCGAGCAGTGACGTGATCCGCGAGGACGACGTGCGCACCTACGCGCACGCCCACGGCTACACGAGCGGTTCCGGGGAGGTCGCCCGGCGCAGGGAACGGCCGGAGGGCGCGGGGAGCGGCACATTGCCTGACCGCGCCGTGATCGCTTCCCGTCTGAGCAGGGCGGCGGCGGTGCCGACCGTGACCAACGTCGACGAGGCGGACTTCGGCGCCGTGCGATCTTCGGGCGTCTCGCCGCTGACCGCGGTGGCGTTCGTGGCGAGCCGGATGCTCTTAGAGCATCCTAGGTGCAATATGCTTGCTCCCGACGGGAACGCGGTGCCCCAGGCGTCGGTGCATCTCGGGATCGCCACCCAGGCCGACACCGGGTTGCTGGTGCCCGTGGTCCGCCACGCCGAGACCCTCGGGGTGGCGGAGCTGGACGCAGCGATCAAGGACGTGAGCAGTCGTGCACGCGCCGGTCACCTGCGGCCTGACGAGCTGAGCGGCTCGACCTTCACCATCACCAGTGCCGGCCGGATGGCCGGCCAATGGTCGACCCCCCTTCTCAACCTGCCCGAAGTCGCTATCCTCGGGCTCTACCGCATCGCAGACCGCCCGGTGGCACGTGACGGCGTGGTGCTCATCCGACCAATGGGCAACCTCTCGATCACCTTCGACCACCGCTACCTCGATGGCATGGTCGCGGCCGCCTTTCTCCAGGCGGTCATCAACCAGCTCGAGTCCTGGAGGGAACACCCGTGATCAGCGATCACGGGTCAAGAGGAGGAGCCAGACGATGATCCGTGTCCGGACAGGAATCGACGGAGTCCCCGTTTACGGCGCCGGGCGCCGAGGGTCGGTCGACGATCCCGCCAACCAGGGTCTCGCACAGCTTTCCTCCAACGAGTCTCCATTCCCGCCGCTGCCATCAGTCAGTGACGCCATCGCCCGTGCCGCGGCAGGGGTGAACCGCTACCCGGACATCGACGGAACGGTGCTGCGCGCCCGTCTCGCCGGCGCACACGGTGTCGAGGAGGACCAGATCGTCCTCGGTTGCGGCTCCATCGAGGTGTGCCACCAGGCTGCGACCATCTCCGCCGAGCCGGGGACCGAGGTGCTCTACGCCTGGCCGACGTTCCCCGAGTACACCGCCATCACGGCGCTCGCCGGCGCCCGGGCGCGGCGGGTCCCCCTGACCGGATGGCGTCATGACGTGGTTGCCATGGCGAAAGCGGTGACGGAGAAGACCCGAGTCGTCTTCGTCTGCAATCCGAACAACCCGACGGGCACCGCTGTCGGCGGGGCCGAGCTGGCCTACCTGCTCGACGCCATTCCTTCGTGGTGCCTCGTCGTGGTCGACGAGGCGTATGCGGAGTTCGCTGACGCGCCGGAGTTCAGCTCTGGACTGGAGCTGCTCGGGACGTACGACAACCTGCTCGTCCTGCGCACGTTCTCCAAGGCGTACGGCTTGGCGGGGCTCCGGGTTGGCTATGGCATCACGAGTGTCGAGCTGGCTTCGCTGCTTCGCCTCGCAAAGATCCCTTTCAGCGTCGGGAGCGTCGCCCTGGCTGCTGCGGTCGCCTCCATCGACGCCGGGAGTGAGCTTGCAGCCCGGACGGCGACGATCAAAGCGGAGCGCGACAGGGTCGCGAACCACCTTGCCGGGTTGGGTTGGAACTTGCCGTCTTCGCAGGCCAACTTCCTCTGGATCCCGGCGAGCGAGGCTCGGGCGGATGCGCTCGAGCGCCGCTGCGCCGAGCGCAAGGTGCTCGTCCGCAAGTATCCCGACGGAATGCGGATCACCATTGGCACTGAGGAGGAGAACGATCGGCTGCTCGGTGCCCTGGGCAGCCCCGACGATCTGCCACCGACGAACGTGGCGGCGACGGCAACGAGCTTCGCCGGCGGAGCCGGACCGTCGTGAGCCCGCTTGATCAACAGTCGATCGGTCCGCAGTCGAACCCGCAACGAGTTACCAAAGGAGCATGACCGTGAAATGGAATCTCTCATCTGAGCAGATGCCACAGGCGTGGTTCAATGTCGCGCCGCATCTCACCGAGCCGCTGCAGCCGCCCCTCCACCCGGCGACGCGCGAACCGGTCGGCCCGGACGATCTCGCGCCGCTCTTCCCGATGGCGCTGATCGGCCAGGAGATGTCGGCAGAGCCCTGGATCGACATTCCAGGCGAGGTGATCGACGTCCTCCGGCTTTGGCGCCCCACCCCGCTCGTGCGGGCACGCCGTCTCGAGCAAGCACTCGACACGCCTGCGCGGATCTACTACAAGGACGAGTCGGTGTCCCCCGCTGGCTCTCACAAGCCGAACACCGCGGTGCCGCAGGCCTACTACAACAAGGCCGAAGGGATCCGCCGGCTTGCCACCGAGACGGGAGCCGGACAGTGGGGAAGCGCGCTCTCGTTCGCGACGGCGCTCTTCGGGCTCGAGTGCATGGTCTACATGGTCCGCATCTCCTACGAGCAGAAGCCCTATCGTCGGGTGATGATGGAGACCTGGGGCGGCAACGTCGTTCCCTCTCCAATAGACGACCCGGATCATCCTGGCTCTCTTGGGTCCGCCATCAGTGACGCCGTGCGCGATGTCGTTGCGCGCGGAGACTCCCACTATTCGCTCGGCTCGGTGCTGAATCACGTGCTGCTGCACCAGACCGTGATCGGTCTCGAGGCGAAGGAGCAGCTCGCCCTGGCCGGGGAGGAGCGCCCTGACATCGTCATCGGGTCTTGCGGCGGGGGCTCCAACCTCGGCGGCATCACGGGCCCCTTCGTTCCCGATGCCGACGTCGAGCTCGTCGCCGTCGAGCCGTCGTCGTGCCCGACGCTGACGGCGGGCCGGTTCGACTACGACTTCGGCGACACGGCAGGTCTCACCCCACTGCTTCAGATGTACACGCTCGGCCACGACTTCGTCCCGTCGAGCATCCACGCCGGGGGTCTCCGATACCACGGAGACTCTCCGATCATCTCGAACCTCGTGAAGACCGGCCGGATGCGAGCAGTCGCCTATCCCCAGGGCAAGGTGTTCGAAGCCGCAGTGCAGTTCGCCCGTACCCAGGGGACGATCCCGGCCCCGGAGACGAGCCACGCGATCCGCGCGGCCATTGACGAAGCTTTGCGGGCGAAAGAGGAGGGAGTGGAGCGGGTGATCCTCTTCAACTACTCCGGGCACGGGCTGCTCGATCTCGGTGCGTACGACAATTATCTCCACGGCAAGTTGGTCGAGTGACGCCCCCCTGTGACACTCTGCACTGCCTCTCTCGCGCCCTGACCAGCGCGCTCAGTCCGAAGGGAAGGGCTGAGCGATGATCGAGCCATACCAGGCTGTGGGTCTGATACAGACCGTGCGCGGGATCCGCCGCCGAGACGAGATCGCTCGGAACCTCGAGCACATCTCGGACATGGTCAAGGCCGCATCGTGGCTGTCGAGCATGGAGCTGCCGGTTAGGCTGATCTGCATCCCCGAGGGCGGCTTGCAAGGGTTCACCGACGAGGTGTTCGATCTCGACCACGAAGAGTACGCGCGGGAGTGCGCGAT
>JAJZVL010000084.1 GCA_021845725.1 Actinomycetes bacterium
CATCCAGAAAGTGCCTTTCCGTGAGGTGATTGGAACTGCGGAACAGCTCCATTATCCCTTACGGGAAGGCCACTTTCGCGTCTTCCGGCACCTCAGCGGCGTGAATTCCATGAAAGAGCGAGGCTAGGCGGACCTCGACCCCTCGGCTGCGCAAGGTCCGCTCGGCGTACGAGCTCGCTGCAGGAGAGAAGCCCGGGAGCAGGCGCTCTCTGGCGTCGACGAGCACCACGCGCGTGCGCCGTGGGTCGAGGCGGATCCGGTCGTGGCGGACGGCGATGTCGAGCAGCTCCGTCATCGCCCCGGCCGTTTCGACACCGGTGGGGCCTCCGCCGACCACCGCGATCGCCGCAGCGTCGCCATCGCCCTGGGCGGCGACGTCTGCGCGCTCCAATGCGGCGAGGACGTGGTTGCGCACCCAGTGCGCGTCGTCGAGGGTGTAGAGGAAGAGCCCGTGGTCCCTGACCCCGGGGACGCCGAAGACGGCTGCCGTGGCACCGCTCGCGACGACGAGATGGTCGTAGGTGAGCGTCCGGCCTCCTTCGAGCACGACGGCGCGGTGCGCGACATCGAGGACGGACACCCGTCCGTGCACGAACCGCACGTTGGGAGCTCGCCGCAGGATGGTGCGGATCGGGTAGACCACGTCCGAGGGGTCGAGACCCGCGGTCGCCACCTGGTAGAGGAGTGGCTGGAAGGTGTGGAAGTTGTGCTGGTCCACCACCTCGACCGCAGCCGGCGCGCCGACGAGCCTCCGAGCAGCAGCCAGGCCCGCGAAGCCTGCTCCCACGATCACGACGCGGTCCACACTGCACCTCTAGATGTTCTATGGTGTGCTAGATATACTAGTGCTCGGGCGCCGGGGAGAGGAGGTTCCGATGGCAGAGGACGGACGCGCGGTCCCTGCCGCCGACCCGGCGAAGCCAGATGCCGGCAGCCATGACGCGACCGGCTCGATCCCGAAGCGGCGCTCACCGCGAGAGGCGCAAGAAGACGTGGACGACGATGCGCGCTGGGCCGACCTCGGCGTCCGCGCCGAAGCCGTCGAGTGCTGGAGATCCCGAGGATTCGGGGCCTTCCACGCGGCCCTGGCCCAAGGGGACGGCTTCACGCCGGCGACCGCCCTCCACCAGCGCGCGCTGCTGCGGCGCGTGGTCCGGTCGTGGGCGCGCCATGGGTTCGAGCCTGCCGAGGCGCTGCAGTGGCACCGAAGAGGTTTCTCCGCAGCGCAGGCTGCGCGATGGCGCGCACAGGGCGTCGACCTCTCCAGTCCCCGCGTCCGACGCGGCGGCTACGTGCGAGGGCGAGAGCGCCCGGCTCCGCAGCGAGAGCGCCCAGGTCCACGGCGAGAGCGCCCGGGTCGGCAGGTCCGGCCAGACCCTCCCACACGCAGTGCGCGTTCCCACGCATGGACGGGCGTACGCGCAGTGCCTCCGTGCAGCGAACGCACGTCGAGAGCGCATGGAGGCACAGCACCGCAGAGAAGAACAGGAGACGCACGGAAGATGCCAGGCACGAACGCACACGACGATGCGGTGTACCCGCCGGCGACCGGGGAGATCGGCCTGCGGCGAAAGGAGCTGGCTCCCGCGATCCACGACGCGTTCGAGGCGTTCAGCCGCGCGGTCTTTCGCGCCGGCGCGTTGCCGGAGAAGACCAAGCAGCTGATCGCCGTCGCTGTGGCCCACACCACGCAGTGCCCGTACTGCATCGCCGGGCATTCCCAGCTCGCTCGACGCAAGGGGGCGAGCGACGAGGAGATCATGGAGGCGATCTGGGTCGCGGCCGAGATGCGCGCCGGTGGCGCCTACGCCCATTCGACCGTGGCCCTGCACACGCTCGGCATCCCTGCGCAGGCCGACGGCGGTGGCCCTTCCGATCACAGAGCGCCTGGCGCACGCCCCTCGGATGACAGAGCGCCTGGCGCGCGGAGGTGAAGGCAAGTATGACACTCGGATCCCATGGGCGCTTGTCGATTCACGATGTCGACCCCTCGGCGACCGAGGCGGTCCTCGCCCTGGAGCACTACGTCCGCGCCAGCACCCTCCCCAAGCCGCTCTACGAGCTCGTGAAGGTGCGGGCGTCGCAGATCAACGGGTGCGCGTTCTGCCTCGACATGCACGCCCGCGACGCCCGGGACGGTGGAGAGGACCAGCGGCGTCTCGACGTGCTCTCCGCCTGGCGGGAGGCGCCCGACCTCTACAGCGAAGAGGAGCGGGCCGCGCTCGCGCTCACCGAAGTGGTGACGCTCATCGGACGCGAAGGGGTCCCTGACAACGTGTGGGAAGCCGTCACCGCCCGCTTCGACGAGCAACAGATCGTCGCCTTGCTGATGGCGATCGCCACCATCAACGTCTGGAACCGCTTGGCCGTGAGCACCCACCAGGCCCTGCCCGAGCTCCCGTGATCGGACTGCGCGAGAGGCCACGGGGCAAGCGACGCGAGACGCGACGCGGGAGGCTGCGCGAGAGGCCACGCGAGAGACGAGGCGAGAGGCGAGTGCACTGAGCGAAGAGGGGAGCGCGACGATGGAGAGCTTCGGCACCCGAGACCAGGTCACCGTCGAGGGCACCACCTACCAGATCGAGCGTCTCGACCGCCTCGACGGCGTCGACCGCTTCCCCTACAGCCTGAAGGTGCTGCTCGAGAACCTGCTCCGCAACGAGGACGGCAGGTTGGTCACCTCCGAGCAGATCGAAGCGCTGCTCTCCTGGCGCGCCGGATCGGCACCGGCAGGCGAGGTGGCGTTCACGCCGGCGCGGGTGCTCATGCAAGACTTCACCGGGGTCCCCTGCGTGGTGGACCTGGTCGCGATGCGCGACGCGATCGAGGAGCTCGGCGGGGACCCGTCGCGGGTGAACCCGCTGATCCCCACGGACCTGGTCATCGACCACTCGGTGATCGTGGAACGCTTCGGCACCCCCGACGCGTTCGCAGTCAACGCCCGGCTCGAGCACGAGCGGAACCAGGAGCGCTACCAGCTGCTCCGCTGGGCCCAGCGCGCGTTCGACGACTTCAGCGTGGTCCCCCCCGACACCGGCATCTGCCACCAGGTCAACCTGGAGTACCTCTCTCGGGTCGTGTTCACCCGGGACGGGACGGAGGGCCCGTGGGCGTACCCGGACTCGCTCGTGGGTACCGACTCGCACACGCCCATGGTGAACGGGCTCGGCGTGCTCGGCTGGGGCGTCGGAGGGATCGAGGCCGAAGCGGCCGTGCTCGGCCAGCCCCTCAGCATGCCGATCCCCGAGGTGCTCGGGCTGAAGCTGAGCGGCGAGCTGCCGGCGGGCGCGACCGCGACCGACCTCGTCCTCACGATCACCGAGCTGCTGCGCCGTACCGGGGTGGTCGGCAAGTTCGTGGAATTCTTCGGACCCGGGGTGGCGAACGTGCCTCTCGCCAACCGCGCCACGATCGGCAACATGAGCCCCGAGTACGGCTCGACCTGTGCCATCTTCCCCGTCGACGACGTGACCCTCGACTATCTGCGCCTGACCGGGCGATCTCCCCACCAGGTACGCCTCGTCGAGGCGTACGCGAAGACGCTGGGCCTGTGGCACGACCCGGCCCACGAACCGGAGTACTCGCGGGTCGTCGAGCTCGACCTCTCGACCGTCGAGCCGTCGATCGCCGGGCCCAAGCGGCCCCAGGACCGGATCCCGCTGCGGGTCGCACCCCACGCGATCGCCGCCCTGCTGGCCGACCGCGCTGGCGCAGACGCGGGCCGCGATGGCGCAGCCGCGGGCCGCGCTGGCGGAGAGGCCGGCGGGACCATCGCCGAGGGCGGCCGGGCGGGCCTGGACGAGGCGTCGGCCGAGTCGTTCCCCGCGAGCGACCCCGTCGCGGTCGACCACGACTCCCCGTTCGACGCGCCGGGGGAGGCCTGCGGGTGCGGATCCGGCCACGAATGGCCGCACCGCCCGGTCTCCGTCTCGTTCGAGGACGGCACCACCGCAGAACTGGACAACGGCCATGTGGTCATCGCAGCCATCACGTCGTGCACGAACACCTCGAACCCGTCCGTCATGGTCGCCGCCGGGCTCCTGGCCAAGAAGGCGGTCGAGCGCGGGCTGTCGAAGAAGCCGTGGGTGAAGACGTCGCTCGCTCCCGGGTCCAGGGTCGTCTCCGATTACCTCGCCCGGGCGGGGCTCACGCCGTACCTGGACCGGCTCGGCTTCGATCTCGTCGGCTACGGCTGCACCACGTGCATCGGCAACTCCGGCCCCCTCATTCCCCAGGTGAGCGCGGCCGTGACCGGGAACGACCTGACCGTGTGCGCGGTCCTCTCTGGCAACCGGAACTTCGAAGGACGGATCCACCCCGAGTGCCGGATGAACTTCCTCGCGTCGCCGCCGCTGGTCGTCGCCTACGCGCTCGCCGGGACCGTGCACGCCGACCTCGTCGCCCGGCCGCTCGGGACCGGCAGCGACGGTCGGCCCGTCCACCTGCGCGACATCTGGCCGACGGAGCAGGAGATCGACGACGTGGTGGGCAGCTCGCTGCGGGCGGACATGTTCGCGAAGGACTACGCCGACGTCTTCGAGGGTGACGAGCGCTGGCAGGCCATGGTGGTGCCGGAGGGGAGCACCTTCGCCTGGAACCCTGCGTCGACCTACGTCCGAAAGCCTCCCTACTTCGAGGGCATGCGCCTCGAACCTGCGCCGGTCACCGACATCACCGGTGCCCGTGTCCTGGCGAAGCTGGGCGACTCGGTCACCACCGACCACATCTCGCCCGCCGGCGCCATCGGCGCCGGCACGCCGGCCGGCCGCTACCTGATCGAGCACGGCGTCGATCTGCGTGACTTCAACTCCTACGGCTCGAGGCGCGGCAACCACGAGGTGATGATCCGCGGCACCTTCGCCAACGTCCGGCTGCGCAACCACCTCGCCCCGGGCACCGAAGGCGGCTACACCCGGGACTTCTCGCAGCCAGCCGCCCCGGTCGCCACGATCTACGGCGCGTCGGTCCGCTACGCCGCGGCCGGCATCCCGCTCGTCGTGCTCGCAGGCAAGGAGTACGGCTCGGGGTCGTCGCGAGACTGGGCGGCGAAGGGCACGGCGCTCCTCGGCGTGCGGGCGGTGCTCGCGGAGTCCTACGAGCGCATCCACCGCGCGAACCTGGTGGGCATGGGGGTCCTGCCCCTGCAGTTCCCCGACGGGGAGAGCGCCGGCTCGCTCGGGCTGAGCGGCGAGGAGGTCCTGGAGATCACCGGCATCGAACGCTTCAACGACGGCGTCGCTCCCCGCACGGTCCACGTGGCGGCAGGCGGGACCTCATTCGATGCGGTGGTCCGCGTCGACACGCCCGCCGAAGCTGCGTACTACCGTCACGGCGGGATCCTGCCCTACGTGCTGCGCCAGCTGCTCGGCAGGGACGGCGCGCCGGGCGCGCTCGGCAGTCGCACAGGTTGACTTCTCTGGCGACGCAGGCGAGATCGCGATCTTCGCAGCCCAGGAAGGCGGTCGAAGGCGCTCGAAGGCGCTCGTCGGGAAGGCGGCCATGGGATGCGCATCTTCCCCCGCCGCGTCGGGCGCGCTAGTCTGGTGGCAATCGATTGCCACAGATGGATTGCCACAGATGGATTGCCACAGATGGATTGCCACAGATGGAGGACCCCGATGTCCGACAGGCAGCGCATCAGCTACGTCCCGCTCGAGCACATGACCGAGGACATGCGCCTCGAGATGGAGCGGTGCGCCCGGGAAGGGACGCCGCGACCCGAGAGCTCGGCGGTGCGGGCCCACGTGCCGGCCGCATTCTGGTTCTTCGCCAACGGCTGGAACGACCTGTTCCGCAACGGCGTCTGCGACCACGCGATCAAGGAGCTGTGCCGGGTGTACATCTCGCGGACCGTCAAGTGCGAGTACTGCGGGAACCAGCGCTCGGAGAAGGGCCGCCAGCTCGGGCTCGCCGAGGCCCAGTACGACGAGCTGCTGAACTTCGAGCGTTCCGAGCGGTACACGGACCGCCAGAAGGCGGCGCTCGCCTACGCCGAGGCCATCGCCTGGCGCCTGGACACCGACGACGCCTTCTGGGAGCGCCTGCACCGCCACTTCTCCGAGCCGGAGCTGGTCGAGCTCGGCTGTTTCATCGGCCTCACGCTCGGCCAGCAGAGCTGGCTGCGCCTGCTCGGCATCGAGCACCACGAGGTCATGGCGGGCACGAGCGCCTCGATGGCTCCTGGCTTCGAGACGCCCGAGGCGCTGCGCGAGACCAAGGCGTCGGCGTCCTACTGGGCCCGAACCTGAGCCGGGGCGCAGGCCGAAGCCGCGCAGTGGCGAGGGACGCGGCTGCGCGCGGCCCCACGATCCGCGACGTCGCCGCCCTGGCCGGCGTCCACCCCTCGACGGCGTCACGCGCCCTCGACGCATCGCTCCCAGGGCGGATCGCCGAGCCGACGGCCAGTCGGGTCCGCGCGGCGGCGCACGCGCTCGGCTACGTGCCCGACCCTGCGGCGCGCAGCCTGCGCACGCGACGCTCCGGGCTCGTCGGCGTCGTCATCCCCGATCTCACGAACCCGGTACTGGCACCCATCGTGCAAGGAGTGGAGGAGACGCTCCGGGCGGCCGGGTTCGGGTGCCTCCTGGCGGACACCGACAACGACCCGGCCCGCGAGGAGGCCGCGATCGCCGATCTCGAGGCGCGCCGCTGCGAAGGGCTGGTCATCGCGACGGCCCGCCGGCGGAGTGCGGCCGTGGAGAGGCTCGCGAAGAGCGGGCCGGCGGCGGTGCTCGTGACCCGCGGCCTCGACACGGGGGCGCTCCCGCTCGTGGCTGCCGACGATGCCCAGGGGGTCGCCGCCGCCGTGCGCCACCTGGCCGCGCTCGGCCATCGGCATCTCGCGCACCTGACCGGCCCGCGGGACCTGTCGACGACCGTACGCCGGGCACGCGCGGTCAGGGAGTCGGCCAAGGCGCTGAAGAGTTCGGGTGTCGACGTGGTCGTCCGCCACGGGGCGGGGTTCACCATCGCGGACGGCCACCGGCTGGCACGGGCGCTCCTGTCGGCGCACCCCGAGGTCACCGCCATCGTGGCGGGCAACGACATGATCGCCCTGGGCTGCCTCGACGCGATGGCGGAGGCCGGGCTGCGCTGCCCGGGGGACGTGTCGCTCGTCGGGCACAACGACATGCCCTTCGTGGACCGGCTCGAGCCCGCCTTGACGACCGTCGCGATCCCCCAGCGCGCCCTCGGCGTCCGAGCGGCCGAGGTGCTGCTCGGGCGCCTCGCCGGCGAGACTGTTGCGGCCGAGCCGCTCGTGCTGCCCACCGAGCTCGTCGTCCGGCGCTCGACGGCGCCGCCTCCTGCCGCCAGGCGGAGCTGAGGGGCCGAGGGCGGGGAGGGGGCCGGCGCCCCTGGGCGTCACCAGGCGGCCGCGGGGCCGCCAGCTCGGCCTCCGGGCGTCACCAGGTCCCGCGGTGCTCGGGGATCCAGTTCACGATCGGGATCGACACCGCGAGCGTCGCCGCGACCACCGCGAAGATCCATGCCTCGGTGGCCCCGGCGTCGTGGCCCGTCGCGATGAAGGCGGTCGCGACCGAGACCGTGACGATCGTGCCGATCTGCATGGACATGGTGCGCAAGGCGGCCAGGGTCGCAGATCGATCGGGCTCGAGCTGCAATCCTGCGTTCCGGCTCGCCGGGCTGATGGCGCCCGCGCCGATGCCGATGAGCAGCGCGGCGCCCACCAGCCACCCGTACGGAGGGACGCCGCGCACGTGGACGGCGAGCAGGAACGTCCCCAGGGCGATGAGCGCGCATCCGGCGTAGAGGGGCCTGCGGTACCCGGTCCTCCGCAGCAGGACCACCCCCAGCCCGGAGAAGGCGATCGCGGCGATCCCCTCGGCGGTCAGGAGCGTCCCCGAGCGCAGCGCGTCGATGCCGTAGCGGTCCGCCGCGTAGAGGGGGACCAGCGTGATCACGCCGGTCGCAACGCCGCCGAACACCGCGTTCACGAGGTTGACCGTCCCGAAGCTCGCCCCGTAGATGAACCTCGGTGTGATGAAGGGTGCGCGCGCCCGGCGGACGTGGCGAACGAACAGCGCGATCGAGAGCACGCCGAGCACCGTGGGGCCGAGGAACGCCGGCGAGGTCGCCTGCGACCCCTTCTCGCCGAGGTAGGCGACGCCGAGCATGCCCGCGAGCAGCCCGATGCCGAGCAGCGCCATGCCCGCGGCGTCCATCTCGAGACGGCCCCTCGGGGTCGGCGGGTCGGCGGGGACGTAGCGAAGGCACAGCACGACGAGGAGGAGCCCGATCGGGACGTTCACGAAGAAGATCCCGCGCCAGCTCCAGTAGGCGACGAAGAGCCCACCGAGGATCGGGCCGACCATCGCGCCCGTCGGGAAGATGCTGCCGAAGAGCCCGACGGCGCGGTCGCGCGCGTCGCCGAAGTGGTCCACGACGATGCCGGTCGCAGACGGCGTGAACCCCGCGCCGCCGGCAGCCTGGACGCCGCGCAGCGCGATCAGGAGGTAGATGTCGTCGACGAACCCGCAGGACAGCGACGCGACGGTGAACACGATCACCGACCACAGGAAGACTCGTCTTCGGCCGTAGCGGTCGCTGAGCTTGCTGCTGATGGGAAGCATCAGGGTGAAGCCGAGGAGGTAGGCCGTGACGGTCCACCCCGTCCAGTCGATCGAGGCGCCGAGCCCGTGCTCGATCGCGTGCAGCGCCGTCGCGACGATCGTCGAGTCGATGGACATCATGAGGAGGGCGAGCGAGACGGTCGTGAAGACGAGCCCCCGGTGCACGTCCGGCCGGGTGGTGGAGGGGAACGCCATTGCGGCCAGTCCGCTACGGTGCCGACGCCGACCTAGCCCGCGCAGAAGCCTCCGCGTCGAAGGTCCAGGCAGAGCAGCCCGGCGAGCGTGACCCCGTCGTCTTCGAGCACGACCAGCCTGCTCGAGCCTTCGGCGTCGAGGATCGCGAGCGCATCGGGCACTGGCAGGTCTCCCGTGATCCTCGTGACGTCGCGACGCACGTAGCCGCCGACCGGAGCCGAGCCCGGAGCGTCGTCGGACAGGTCCCCCCGGGAGAGCAGGCCGACGAACGCGCGGCGATCGGTGACGACCGCCTCGACCACCTTCGGGTTGGCGAACAGGGCACGCGCGTCGCGCACCGACGCGTCGTGAGGGAGGGTCTTCGGCGTCCTGACCATGACGTCGCACGCGCGCTTGGACGCAGCGTCGGTCCGGGTCACCTGCGCCGCGTCGCACGTCGCCAGGCTGGCCCCGTGCGCAACCGACCCACCAGTTCGACCCGACGCGGACATGGTCACCCTCCTCGGGAGGCTCGGCATCCTCGCCTCCGGCCCTTTTCCACTCTAACGGGGGCCCGTCCCAGCTCCTCCGGCCCGGCGCCGGGGGCCATGCATGTCGATCCCGACCAGGGTGGGCTCCGGCGCGAGGGCGACCCCGAACACGTCGTGCACCCGGGCCTGGATGTGCGAG
>JAJZVL010000021.1 GCA_021845725.1 Actinomycetes bacterium
GGGGTCATCACCGGCAAGCTCAGCAACGGGCAGAGCTACTCGGTGACCGGCCCGCACCCGGCGAGCCAGCAGACAGTCTCGCTCATGCGCAGGGACGGGGTGTCCGTCGACTACTCGAACCCGCCGTCGAACATCTGGGGAAGCCTGCTCCCCTACATCCTCTTCATCGGCATCGCCATCGTGCTGATGGTCTTCATCAGCCGTCAGGCGCGAGGCCAGATGTCCGGCATCATGTCGATCGGCCGTTCCAAGGCGCGACTGTTCAGCAGCGACCGCCCGAGCACCACGTTCCAAGACGTCGCGGGCTACAACGGCGTCAAACAGGAGATCAGCGAAGTCGTCGACTTCCTTCGTACCCCGGCGCGCTTTCGCGACATCGGGGCAAAGATCCCCAAGGGCGTCCTCCTGGTCGGACCCCCGGGAACCGGAAAGACGCTCCTCGCGCGGGCCGTCGCGGGGGAGGCCGGCGTCCCGTTCCTCTCGGTCAGCGGGTCGGACTTCATGGAGATGTTCGTCGGCGTCGGCGCGAGCCGGGTGCGTGACCTGTTCCAGACGGCACGCAAGCAGGCGCCCGCCATCATCTTCGTCGACGAGATCGACTCCATCGGCCGCAAGCGCGGGGCAGGCCTCGGCGGCGGGCACGACGAGCGGGAGCAGACGCTCAACCAGATGCTGAGCGAGATGGACGGGTTCGATCCGGCCGAGGGCGTGGTGATCATCGCAGCGACCAACCGGCCCGACATCCTCGATCCCGCATTGCTGCGACCCGGACGCTTCGACCGCCAGATCGTGGTCCCCCTGCCCGACCTCGACGAGCGCCTCCCAATCTTGCAGGTGCACTGCCGGGGAAAGCGGATCGGACCGGACGTCGACCTCGACCTGGTCGCCCGAGGCACGCCGGGCATGAGTGGCGCCGACCTCGCCAACCTCGTCAACGAGGCCGCTCTGCACGCGGTACGACGCGGCAGCCCGACGATCGAGATGGTCGACTTCGAGTCCTCACGCGACCGCGTGCTCATGGGGCAGCGCCGCGAGAGCCTCGTCCTCTCCGACGAAGAGAAGGAGCGCGTCGCGTACCACGAAGGCGGCCACGCGGTGCTTGCGTACGTGCTCGAGCACGCCGACCCCGTGCACAAGGTCACCATCCTGCCGACCGGCATGGCACTCGGCGTGACCATGCAGCTTCCGGTGGAGGAGCGCCACATCCATCCGCGAGCCGACATCGAGGACTCCCTCTGCGTGCGCATGGGGGGCAGGGTCGCCGAGATGCTCGTCTACGGCGACCTGTCGACCGGTGCGGCGAACGATCTCGTGGGCAACACCGAGCTCGCCCGCAAGATGGTCCGGGAATGGGGCATGAGCGAAGAGATCGGCCCCATGGCATGGGGTTCCCAAGGACAGGTCTTCCTCGGCGAGGACCTGATGCACACCCGCGACTACTCGGAGGACACCAGCCGGGTCATCGACGACGAGGTAGAGCGGATCCTGCGCACCCAGGAGGAGCGCGCGATGGAGCTCCTCACCCGTCACCGCGGTGGGCTCGACAACGTTGCTCATGCCCTCCTCGAGCAGGAGAGCATCGACGGTGCCGAGGTGTCCCGCCTCGTTGACGCGGCGTACGGCGGCCCTGTCCATACCGACGGGGCCAAGGCGACCACGGTCAAGTTCGACGTGAACGGGGCGAAGTCGAACGGCACCAACGGGTCGAACGGTGCCAGCGGGTCGAACGGGCGCCAGCCTTCGGCGCTGCCATCCGCTGGGCCCGACGTCGAGACCGTGCCCTCGCAGCGGGACCGATCGTCGGCGGGCATCCCCCTACGCGGTCCGCAAGCCCCCCCGGAGGGATGGCCACCTCCATGGCCACAGGCTCCCGGCTGGAACCCGCCGCCCGCGTACCCGACGCCGCCCGCGTACCCGACGCCGCCTCCAGGGCCGAATGCCACACAGGGAAGGGCTCCCGAGGAGCCTGGCGACCACCCCGAGCTCCCGTCGTAGATCGCTCCTCGCGCTCGTCGCGGCATCCGCCGCCACTCGTTCCCCTCAGCGCAGCGGCACCGCAGGGATCCCGACCACCCCGACGACGCCACCGGGCGACGCATCGCCCATGACCGCGACCGGGCGGCCTGCACGCACAACGGCGAGCCCCGCCGGCATGGCGAGCGTCGTACGTGCCATGGCCGGCAGCCGGAGCTCCCGCACGTGCGAGGTGCCCGACGTCGTGCTCGACCCCGACCACCACGTCACCTCGACACGCACCGGGTGCCGGGACGGGTTGTCCACCACGAGGCTCGACCGTGTCGAAGGAGCCGCCGTGCGCACCTGCGCGGCCAACGCCGACCCGGCCGGCTGTGCAAGGCCGGGGACGCTTGCGACCATCCACTGGTGCGCCGCGCTCGTCTCCAGCCATGTCGCGGCAATGTCGTTGGCCCACCACGGCGCAGGGCCGAGGCGACCACCGCTTGCCAACCGGGCAACGACCACGCCGCGCCCGGTCGCCCGCACCTCGACGGTGTAGGGCTCCTGGGTGGCGATCCTCAGCTCTTCACTCGTGACCAAGGTCCACACGCTCTGGGGCCCGAGCTCCTGGGTGAACGGCTGCACCGGGCCGGCGGGGAGCCGCACCTCGACGACCGCCCTCTCCTGCTGATTCGACGGGTTGAAGACCGTCAGCTCCGACGTACCTCCCGAGGCGTCCTCCACGTTCGGCAGGACCCAGCGTGGAGAAGCCGCCGGTGCACCGAGAGTCAGCGCGACCCCTTCACCTCCACCCGATCCGTAGCTCTGGAGCTCGCCGGCGACGACCGCCCCAGAGCGCGCCACGACGACGGCCGCAACCGAGCCTTGGTTCTGGACGTAGGCGCCGACTGTCAGCACACGGAGCGACCCTGGCTCGATGACGATGCCCTGGAAGGGCGCAGGCGCTACGGATCCCGATGCAGTCACGAACGAAAGGTCGACGACGGCCAGGTCGTGCATGGGGTTGGACACGGTGACGTCGAGCGTGCTCCCGCCACGGGTGGAGCCGGTTGCGAAGTACCAGCGCGTCGAGACCTCGGACGCGCACTGCGCGACAGCACGCCCGGCGCGACCGTCCACCAGCTCCGTCGCGCTGACTGCCCCGCCCGCCACCTCTACCCGGCTTGCGAGCCACACGCCGTGGACGAGGCGCCCTGGCGATACCGCGGTCTCCGAATGCGGCTCGAGCCTCAAGGTGCCCTGACCTTGCGTCCCGCCTGCGTCCACGGCCTGCACGTGGACCCACACCGCTCGTCGCGCCACGTTCGTAAGAAGGAGCTGCGTCATCGCACCAGCGCGCTCTGGGCTCGCGGGGCAGTACCAGCTGGACGACGTGGATGCTGCCGGTGCGGCTTCAGCCGCGAGCATCGAAGGCTGCAGCGCCGTCGCTGGACCCCGCCGCGCCGCGACAGTCCCGAGAACGGCCCCGCCGGCGGTCGCACCCGCGAGCAAGGCGACCGCGGCGAGCCGCCGCCCACCAATCCCTCGGACGGCGCGGGTCACGCCTCGCTCCGTGATCCCGGTGCACCCCGACCCGAGGCGAGGGTTTCTTCGCCCACCGCCGGGGTGCCCACCGCCGGGGTGCCAACGAGCTCGGGCACGTCGAGCGCGGGCGTCGAGCGCTCTCCGATCGCCAGACCACCGGCTCCAGTACGCTCAGGCTCCTGGGCGACGTGCCGGCGGCGCTCACGCCGCGCTCTTCGGGCTCGGACGAAGGGGTGCCACCACCAGTCGAGCCACCGGCGCCGCCCGAGGAGCGCCGCGGCCGCGACCAGCCACGCACAGAGCTCTGCGGCGGCCCCCAGCGGGTCGAGGACCCCGGCAGCGCCGGCGTCGCCTCTTGCCACGACCGCCGACGCGGGGGCAGCTGAGGACCCGACCACGGTGTCCTCGAAGACCCTCAGACCACTGGTGCTGACCGGGACTGTGCGGAGATCCTCTTGACGCGAGAGTGCGGCAACGAGGCCGGCAGGCACGGCGGATGTGGGCGCCACAGCTGTGCCCGGCGCCCGCGGCGCGAACGCGGTGAGCACGACCACGTAGCGGACGCGTGCGGCAGCAAGCACCCGGCCGAGCTGGACCGTCTCACCACCCATCGCGACACGCAGCGCCTCAGCCAATCGGCCTGCAGGTCCTGGTGATGCCGGCGGCCAGACATCCAGAAGGGTCGGGGGACCGTCGCTCGACGTCGCATAGGCGAGGCCGGGGCCGACCGACCATCCCCCCGAGGGAAGGACCCGGGGGTCGCTCAGCCACAGCACCCGGTAGCCGGGAGACCTCGGGGATGCGACCGGAAGGGCGACGGCAGCCCGGTAGCCCGACGAGGGGAGCCCCCACCTGCCACCGGCTGCCTCGGCGACCACGGGGAGCACGCCCAGGGCGATCGCGCCGATCGACAGAGCAGCCACACCCTGACGCCATCCGAACCCGTACCCGGCGAGGTCGCGCTCGAATGCGGCAACACTGAGGCCGATGCCAGCCGCCACCGCGACCGCGGCCGGCGCGAGAAGCACGTCCACGGACGGGGCGAACGGCACCGCCCATCCTTTCTCGGCGACGAGTGCGAGGAACCACGCCGGCAGCGCGATCGCCCACATGCGGACGGCCCACGCCAGACGAGGGCCGCGTGCCAGCAGCAGCGCGGGGAGCGCGGCGGCAACGAGGAGCCATCCGAACGGGGAGCCGCCGACGGGCCCGACGGCCATGCGCAGCAGCCCCCCCCAGCCAGGCGCCGACGCGCCCGAGCCGGCGAGGCCGAGGGTGCCGAAGGCTGCGCCTCCCGCCATCAGCGTCGCGACCACCCACGGCGCGCACAGGACGGCGGCGACCAGCGTTCCCCCGCCGGCAGCGGTGAGAGCGCGCGCCCCTCGGCGTGCGCCGCCGGTGGCGAGCGATCCAGCCGAGATCCCGAGCCCCGCGACCAGGACGACGACGACCATCGCAGGCGCGAACGACATCGCGACCGCCTCGATCACGCCGAGCGCGAGCACGCTGCCGACGAGGGAACTGCGCCATGACCAGGAGGCCGACGCCGCCGAGTCCCCGACCGCCAGGGTGGACCCCGGTACGGTGGGACCGGCCGTGGACGTGGCGAAGGGGGACGTGGCGAAGGGTTCGAGCCCCGAAGCCTTCGCCAGCGCCAGAACGACCCACGGCGTCGCCGCATACGCCACGAGACCGTCCCAGCGACCGCGTGCCAGCGCGTCGACCGCGAGAGGCAGCGCAAGGTACGCGATCGTCGCGACGAGCCGGGCGCGCGCGGAACCGAAGGGCCGCACGAGGCGAGACATCCCCCACGCCCCCACCGGGACACATCCGAGCACGACGACCTGCTGGAGCAGACCGCTGCGCCCGAAGAGCACGGTGCCCGCGATGGCGAGGAAGCCGAACGCCGGGCTCGACGGCGCGTGGGAGCCGGTGCCCGCCGGCTGCCACGACGAGACGAACTGGTGCCACAGCGCCGTCCAGCTCGGGAACGCTGCGAACTGCCCGATGAGCGGCATCCTCGCCCCGAGGAGGCCGCGCGAGCCGACAACGAGCACAGCGGCAGCGACGACCCCGACTGCGAGGCGCGAGCGGCGCGACGTGAGCAAGCCTGCCCTCGCCGGATCACGTGGCGTCGTGCCCCGGCTGTCCGCGTCGCCGGGGCGATCGACCTCGGCCTCGTCGGCGAACCCACGCTCCCCCGAGTCGGCGGCGCCCCGTCTGCCGGGCGGAGCCACGTGGGCGCCGTGCGCGACGTCGACGCCTTGGTGGGTGAGCCGCGACAGGTACGTGGAGAGGCGCGCGCTCCCCCGCACCTGCAAGCTCCTGACCTCGGCGTCACCGAGCACCCGCAGCGATGCGAGTGCCGAGCGCCGTCGCCGCAGGTCCTTGCGCCGCGCGAGGTTCCAACGCCAGGCATGCAGCACTGCGCGTGCCCTGGGCCGGTCACCGACGAGGGTCGCGACAAGGACCTCGCCAAAGGCGAGCGCGAACGCCTGGGGCACGACCCGCAGAAGGTGTGGCCACGAGTAGCAGGTGAGCACGGTCGCGAGCTCGTGACGCCGCTGGAGGGCCTGTAGGGACGGTGCATCGGACGGCGGGGGTGGCCGCCGGCCGGACGCGAGCAGCTCGAGGTGTCGCACCGTCGCGGCCGGTGCCACGACGACGCGCGCGCCCGCGACGTGGGCACGCCAGGAAAGGTCGAGGTCCTCCCCCATGGCGACAATGCCGCGGTCGTACCCGCCGAGTGCGCGGAACAGGTCGCCACGGACGAGGGTGAACCCCCCTGGCGCAACGAAGACGTCGCGCACAGCGTCGTGCTGGCCGGCGTCGATCTCCCCGTCGTGCACCCTCTCGACGACCGCACCGGTCTTGTCCACCCTCTGGCCGACGTGGAGCAGGGCCCTCGGGTCGTCCCAGTGGAGCATCTTCGGACAGACGACCCCGGCATTCGACCGGAACGACTCCTCGACCATGAGGTGGGTGGCATCGGGAGCCGGGGCGCAGTCGTCGTGACAGAGGAGGAAGAAGGAGGCGCCGTCGACCATCGTGAGTGCCTCGCCGATCGCTTCGGCGAGGCCGCCGCCGTCGGGCAGCCGACGCACGAACGCCTCAGGCAGGTAGCGCGCGACCGTCTCCGTCGGGTCCACGGTCCCGCCCGAGACCAGCACGAGCACCGAGAGGTTGTCGTAGTCCTGCGCGGCGAGCGAGCGGAGAACGTCGTCGAACCAGGGACCGGGGTCCGTCGTCACGACGACCGCCACAACCGACGGGGCGCGCGCCCTCATCGCCGACCCCTCCTTCATCAGGAAAGGCAGGCTAGTCCCCGAGCGTCACCTCCGCCTTCGCCGTGCTGCGGACCCCGACCGAATGCTTGCAACTGTTTATCACATAGGATACAATTGTTGGCTGGACGGACCCACGGTCTCGACAGCTCGATGGAAGGAGCCCTCCATGGCTGAGACGAACGACACCCACGACATCACCGCCGAGCTGGTGCGCAGGGCGCGCGACGCGGCGTACGTCGCCATCGGCCTGGGAGTCCTCGGGCTCCAGCGCGCTCAGGTCGCCAGACGCGAGATCCTGCGAGAGGACCACATCGACGAGGGGGTGGCACTGGCGCGTCAGGGGATCGCCACCGGCACCGAGCGTATGGGCGAGCTGCTGGACAGCACGCTGGCTCTCGTCTCCTCGGAGCTCGCCCCGCTGGGCCGGCAGCTGCCCGAGCCCGCTCGGGGCCTCGCCTCCAAGGCATGCGCCGGTCTCACGGCGCTCGGCGAGCAGCTGCGTCAGATCGTCACTCCCGGAGGCTGAGCAGCCTCCTCGTCGAGGTGCCGGAGCACGTCGCGCAGCGTGGCCTCGAGCGCAATGCGCGGAGCCCATCCCGTCGTCTCGAAGAGGAGTGACGGGTCGCCTCGTACGACGGGACTGTCGACCGGTCTCACGAGCTCGGGATCGGTGACCAGACGAAGCTCGACGCCGGCCAGTCCCATGAGCAGGTGCGCGATATCGGCGATCGAGACGTCGCGCCCCGAGCAGACGTTGTAGACGGTGCCGGGTGCCGCGTGCACGACGATCAGGCGGTAGGCGCGCACGACGTCTCGGACGTCGGTGAAGTCCCGCCTGGTCGTCACCGTGCCCACGGCGAGCTCCTCGCGCCCATCGCGGCGCGCGTCGAGCACACGGCGGGCGAGGGCCGGGACTGCGAAGCTCGTGGCCTGCCCGGGCCCCACATGGTTGAAGGGCCGCACGACGACGACGCGCTGCCCGTATCCACGCCACGCCTGGAGCGCAACCTGCTCCGCCGCCGCCTTCGACGCGGCATACGGCGTCACAGGGCGCAACGGAGCGCTCTCGCCGAGCGGAAGCTCCTCGGGCACGACCGAGCCGTAGACCTCCGAGGAGCTCACCACGAGCACCGTCGCCTCCGCCGCCGCGCGTCGAACCGCGTCGAGGACCGACGCGGTGCCGAGCACGTTGACGCGCAGGACTTCGAGCGGGTCTCGCCACGACTCCCCGACGTGGCTGCGAGCGGCCAGGTGGTACACCGCGTCGGGACGCGCCGCCTCGATCGCCGCCTCGATCGCCTGCTCGTCGGTGACGTCCGTCTCGGTGTCGACGACCGTGACCTCGTCACCCTCGCTGGCGAGGTGCTCGAGGAGCCAGCGGCCGACGAAGCCCCGGCCACCGGTGACGAGTGCGCGCACGAACGCTGACCCTACGCTCGCCTACAGGCCCGCAGCGACCCGGTATGCCTCGACGTGACGGTCCGCGCTCGCCTCCCAGGTGCAGGCCGCCGCGCGGGCGAACCCTTCCTCACGTCGACGGACGGCTGCCGGCCCGTCCGCATCCGACAGCACCTCGGCCAGCGCGTCGGCGAGACCTTCGGGGTCGCCGGGCGTGACAAGGGTCGCCGCATCCCCCGCGAGCTCTTCCATGGCCGTTCCCCTGGTCGTCACGAGCGGCGCGCCGCACGCAAGCGCCTCGAGCGCAGGCAGGCCGTACCCCTCGGCAAGCGAGGGGTACGCCACGACCGCCGCCATGCGCAGCAGCGCAGGGACCGCGTCGTCGGGGACGTACCCGGTCCACTTGATCCGGTCACGGTGCCGCGACGCCCCGAGCGCATCGTCGACCGGGCCGGTCCTCCACCCGCGTCGTCCGGCGATGACCAGCACCACGTCGCGATCGTCGTCCGCGAGCAGCGAAAAGGCGCGGACGAGCGTCGGCACGTCCTTCCTCGGCTCCACCGTCCCGAGGAACAGGACGAAACGCAGTCCTGGATCGATCCCCAGCCGGCGCAACGCCTCCTGGTCCGACCCCACTGCGGGGGGACTCGGCGAGAAGCGCAGGTGGTCGACGCCGTGGGGCGCGACGACGACCGGCACGGCCACCGAGCACGCCGTCTCCAGGTCGCGGGCAGTCGTGGCGCTCACGCAGACGAGCGCACCCGCGCGCTGCGCAGCCACACGAATCGCCCTGCGGAAGAACTGCACCTTGACCGGCTCGTGCCACTCGGGATGGTCGAAGAAGGTGCAGTCGTGGATGGTCACGACGGCGGGCACGGGACAGCGCTCGGGCATGGTGTAGTGCGGACCGTGGTGCACGTCGGGGCGGGCGCGCCGCAGCAGTGCGGGCAGGGCGAGCTGCTCCCAGGCAAGTCGGAGCGGTCTCGAGGAGGGGGCCGATGCCACCAGGTCCATACGTCCCACGGCAAGCCGCCTCCATCGTTCCGCGTCCGCGCGCCGCGCGACGGCGACGAGGCGCGGGTCGTCCCGCACGGCGAGCGCGGCGGCGAGCTCCAAGGTGTAGCGCCCGGCGCCTGCCGGAGACGGCGGGACGGCCGTGACGTCGAGGGTCACCCTCATCCGACGTGCTCCCACCACTCGACATGAGCCCGTGCTGACGCCCTCCACGTCAACGGCGCCACGAGCGCCCGCCCGCCCGCCACGAGCGAGGCCCGCAGCGGCTCGTCACTCGACGCTCGCACCAGCGCGTCGGCGATGCCCTCGACTGTGGTGGGTCGGACTCGGAGCGCCGCCTCGAGCATGCCGGCACCTTCGCCCGAGGCCGTGCTCGGGACCGTCGTGCTCACCACCACCGGGGCGCCGCACGCCATCGCCTCGAGCGGAGGGATTCCGAAGCCCTCGTCGAGCGGCACGTAGGCGAACGCGCGGGCCCTGGCATAGAGCCCGGCCAGGACGCCGTCGTCGACCGGGCCGGCCGCGACCACTCCCGCCCGCCCTGCGTGCTCGAGCCCTGCGTCCCCCCAGCCTCTGGGTCCGACGACCAGGAGCGGCCACGCCTCGGGCAGTGAGGGGCGGGCAAGCTCGAACGCCGCCACGAGGCGGCGCAGGTTCTTCCTCGGCTCGAGCGTCGCGACGCTGAGCAGGTACCCCTCGGCCACACCCAAGTGCCGCAAGAGCCTGCCGGCGCCTGCGGTGTCGGCCACGGGCAGGTGGTCCACGCCGTGTGCGATCGCCCGTACACGTGCACGGTCCGCGCCGGCAGCCACGAGCGCGTCGGCGACCACATCGGAGGGGACGACAAAGGCGTCCGCCTTCTCGAGCGCCCTTCGGAGCGCCGTCTCGTGCCAGCGCCGGCCGCGGGCGGTGGTCGCCTCGGGGTACGCGCGCCAGGCGAGGTCGTGGACCGTGACGACCAGCGCCGCACCCCCGCGCGGGTGTGCCGGCCGCACGGGCGGTGCGGCCAGCGAGACCGAGTGGACGAGGCCCGCTCGCCGCACCGGCGCGAGTCCCCGATCCCACGCCGCCGTGAGGAGCGGCGCCGGGAGCACGGAGGCGCGCACGGGGAAGCCCCATGCAGCCAGCGGATCGGGTCCTGCGCCAAGGTGACGGCTCGCGACCAGCTCGACCGGCTGTCCCCCGAGCTCACGGAGCCCTCGGAGCAGGCCCAGGGCGTAGCGCCCGACGCCGCCGGGGACCCGGCGGCGGAGCTGCTCCGCCGCGACCACCACCGGGTCGCTCATCTGCCTGAGGCGTCCCGGTAGAGGGCCATCAGGCCGGCGGCGCACGTGTCCCAGTCGAACGCCGCCGCCCGCACATGCCCTCGGGCACGGAGCGCGGCGCCAACGTCATCGGAGTCGAGGACCGACGAGAGCGCCTGCGCCAGCGCCTCGGGATCACGGGGAGCGACGAGCAACGCTGCGTCACCGACGACCTCTTCGACCGCGCCCGCGCGCGTGGCCACCACCGGCGTGCCCAGCGCCATGGCCTGGAGCGGCGGATAGCCGAACCCCTCGTAGAGCGACGGGTAGGCGAGCACGCTCGCACCGCGCAGCAGGCCCGCGAGCGTCGCGCCGTCGACCCATCCCGTGATCACGACCCTCGACTTCGCCGATGCCGCGTCGATGGCGCGGTGGAGGTCTGCGCTCCCCCAGCCCTCCGGCCCCGCGAGGACGAGGCCGAGGTCACCCCTGGTCCCTGCGAGAAGGTCGAAGGCGGCGACCAGCCCAGGCAGGTCCTTGCGGGGCTCGGCGGTCCCGACCGCCAGCACGTAGCGCGTCACCCCAGTGGGGAGGTATCGCAGGGGGGCGCGCTCGTCGGGGTCGTCGAGCCGCGGGACGCCCGACGCGACGGCCCGCACCCGCTCGGGGTCGGCTCCGAACGTCTCGACCACCTCGCGGGCCACCCACGCCGAGTGGGTGTGCACCCACGCCCCGCGCGCCAGCGCGCGGCGGACGAGCGCAGGGAAGGCGAGCGTCGAGCGATCGCACAGCTCGGGGTAGCGCACCGTCGTGAGGTCGTGGACGGTGACGACGCGAGCGGCCCTGCGGGTCGGTGGCACGACGTAGTTCGTGCCATGGACCACGTCGGCCGCACCCACGAACCATTCGAGCGGAGGCGCTTCCACCAGCCGCCACGCCGCATGGAGCGGTCGCGCCGGCATCGCTCGGGTGCAGCGTGCGACGCCAGGAGGGACGTGGCCGTCGATGGCGTGCCTCCGCCGCCAGCTCACCACGAACGCGCTCGCGGCGACGTCCTGGCGCCGCGACAACCCCTCGAGCACGCCCGCGCAGAAGGCGCCCACGCCGGTCGGCCTGCCGAGGAGCGGCGTGGCATCGAGCGCGACGCGTAGCGGCTCACCCATCCTTTGACGCTCCTGCACATGCGCCCAATGTGCGCATGACCGCGTCGGAGAGCACGGGCCATGCGCCCGCAGCCCACGACCCGAAGTCGAGGTCGCAGAGCGCGCCGCACGCGATCCGCGCCTCCGGGTCGACCCAGAGGAACGAGCCCGAGCGCCCGAAGTGGCCAAAGGTCGCGGGGCTGTTGCACGACCCCGTCCAGTGGGGACGCTTGCGGTCCCGGATCTCGAAGCCGAGCCCCCAGTCGTTCGGGTCCTGGCGGCCGAAGCCGGGAAGCACGCCCGGGAGATTCGGGAACGCCACCCGGGTCGCCGCAGCGAACGTCTCTGGGGACACCAGCCGCGGCGAGAGGAGCTCGGCGCCCAGCGCGAGGAGGTCGCAAAGCGTGCCCTCGGCGCCGTGGGCCGGCGACGCCCCGGGCGCCAGCTGAGCGCCGGACATCCCGAGGGGGACGAAGACCGCCTCGGTGACGTACTCATGGACGGGGATGCCGGCGCGATCCGCGAGCAGCTCGCCAAGGACCTCGTAGCCGGCGTTCGAGTAGATCCGCCTCGTCGCCGGTGGCGCGATCGGCTCCGGGTGATCGGGTGCGAGGCCCGACGCGTGCGCGAGCAGGTGCGCGACCGTCGCACCCGGAGCTCCCGCCGGGTCCGACAGCGCGATGGTCCCTTCCTCCACGGCAACGAGCACGGCGAGTGCGGTGCACAGCTTCGTCACCGAGGCCCAGGGGAACGAGCGGTCTGCGTCACCCGTCGTACCGGCGAGCCGTACTCCCCTGCGGATCTCTCGACCCGAGGGGCCGTCTCCTCTCTCACCGTCTCCTCGGCGCCCGGAAAGAACGCCTGCGACTGCGAAGCGCGCCGGCCAGTCTGCGACGAGGTCGAGGGCCCGCATGGACAGGCGAGCGTACCGCCGGGGGCCGTCCCGTCATCGCACCCGGGCTCCGCCGCCTCGTGCCGGGCCCGTCGGCTCGCTCGAGCTACGGCGCCGATGATGTGTCCTTCGAGGATGTGACGCCGTATGTCGGCCCCTGGACGGTCACGAGGGTCCCGATCGGGGTGTTCGGCCATAGCGCCTGGGCTGTCGCCAGCTGCATCTCGACGCACCCATTGCTCTGAGGAAACCCATACGCGGCGCGCGGGTAGTAATGCAGCGCGTCCCCCCCGTTGAAGTAGCTGACCCAGGGCACTGTCGGGATTGTGTAGTGCGTGCCTGTCACGTCGGTGCCCGACATGTGCGACGTCCGCACGTGCTCGAACACCTGGTACGTGCCGTTGTGCGTTGTGGCGCCGCGTACGCCCGTGTTGACGGTGACGTCGTGGAACTCGAGCGAGCCGTTGACCCATGCTGTGAGGTGCTCGACGGGGGCGAGGTTCTTTGTGACGAGCACGTAGGTCACCGGCTCGGTGTTCACCTTGCCGGAGGCGACGTCGTTGAGCAGCGCTGTCCACACGACCGGACCGGGGATGCCGTCGACGGTCAAGCCATTCTCTGTCTCGAACATCATCACTGCACCCTTTGTCAGGGCGTTCGGGATCCCCGGCGTCCACTGGCCGGTGAGCGCGCTCGGAAGCCCGCTCCACCTCCAGGTCAGTGTGCCCGGTTGAGGCATCGCCATGTCCTGGGGTGCTGGGGTCGGGCCGGCGTAGGAGAGCGGGAGGTAGCCCAGCATGGCGAGCAGCTGCTGGAGGCGCTCCGTGCTACCCGGTGCGATCGTGAAGGAGACCGTCGTGCTCGAGCGCAGATACGCACCATCCTTCGACGTGACGCCCTCTTGTCCACCGGGGACGGTCACCGTGTACTTCGTGTACGGGATGAACGGCGCTGAGGGCGAGAAACGGAGCTCGTCGGGGCGCGGCTGGCTCCAGCTTCCTGCGACCGAGGGGGTGATCGTCGGCAGCACCCCGGTCTTCACTGCCGCGGTGAACCTGACCGAGATGGTCGTGTCGGACTTCACGCTTGTGGCTCCTGTCGACGGCGACGTCGACACCACGCGGAGCGTGCCGGTGGACACGGCGACCGCGGGAGCCTTCGCGCTCGTCGAGCACGACACGCCGTGTGCGCACACCACGCCGGTCGCGCGGTTGCCCGTACGCGCCGCGTAGACGACCCCGCCCACGACCGCCAAAGCCGCGACGACGAGGAGCGCGAACACGAGCGGCTTCCAGCGCCGCCTCCTCGGACCACCGCTATGCGCCTGGAGTGCCTGCATCACCGCTCCCCGTGCTCAGACGACGTACATGGTCGAACGTCGCCAACGTGGTGGAACGTCGCCAACGTGGTGGAACCTCTCCACGTGGGCGTCGCCGCCGCACATTCGTGCGTGCAACGCCGACACGACCTTATCGGGCCCCGTGCCGCCATCCTCGTCAGCCCAGTCGTGATTCGCGCGCCGAGCGGTGAGTCCGCACACCGCTGGTGCGCAACGACCGCCAACGGGCTCGGCGAGTAGCGTGCGGTGCCGTGGCCGCCGTGCTCGCCATCGACGCCGGCACGACCGGCGTTCGCACTGTCGCATTCGACGAGTCCGCTGCCACCCTCGTCGAGGCGTACCGGCCCCTCACCCAGTCGTTCCCCCGCCCCGGATGGGTCGAGCACGACCCCGACGAGATCTGGTCCCTCGTGACGGCGACGCTCGCCGAGGTCGTCGGTGCGCTCGGAGCCCGGGGCGAGAGCGTTGCCGCGATCGGCGTAGCGAACCAACGCGAGACCGCGCTCGCGTGGAACCGCGTCACCGGCCGCCCGCTGCACGCTGCGCTCGTCTGGCAGGACCGCAGGACCTCCGAGCGCTGCGAGGAACTCGCGGAGGCCGGCATGCTCCCGCTCATCCGCGAGCGCACGGGGCTCGTGCTCGATCCGTACTTCTCCGCGACGAAGTTCGAGTGGATGCTCCGCAACGCGAAGCTCGACCCCCGCGACCTTGCGCTCGGCACCGTGGACGCATGGCTCCTCTTCCGGCTCACGGGAGGCGAGACGTTCGTGACCGACGTCTCGAATGCGTCCCGCACGATGCTCTTCGACATCCGTACGCGCGCGTGGACACCGGAGCTGTGCGCGCTGTTCGGCGTCCCGATCGCCGCCCTGCCCGAGGTCCGCCCTTCGTGCGGACGCGTCGGCAACGTCTCCGCTCGACCCGGCCCTGCGCGCCGCGACATGGACGTCGCAGCTCCCGCATGCCTCGATGCGTTGTCGGGCGTCCCGATCAGCGGGATCGCCGGCGACCAGCAGGCGGCGCTCTTCGGTCAGGGATGTCTCGAGCGCGGCATGGCGAAGGTGACGTACGGAACCGGAAGCTTCCTCCTCGTGCACGCCGGATCCTCATGCCCGCCCCCGCACGACGGCCTGCTCACCACCATCGCATGGGACCTCGGGGGCCACGAGACCCGGTCGTCGGAATCCGACGTCGCGTACGCCCTCGAGGCCTCCACCTTCGTGGCCGGCGCCGCCATCCAGTGGCTGCGCGACGGTCTGGGGCTGATCGAGCGCTCCGAGGACCTGGCACCGCTCGCCGCGTCCGTGGCCGACACCGGCGGCGTGGTCGTGGTCCCCGCGTTCACCGGGCTCGGGAGCCCGTGGTGGGACCCCCGCGCGCGTGGCACCGTGATCGGCATCACCCGCGGCGTGGGCCGCGCACAGTTCGCGCGCGCGATCGTCGAGGCGATGGCGTTCGGCGTGCGCGACATGGTGGACGCGGTGACCAACGCGCTCGGGGCAGCGATCCCCGCCCTGCGGACCGACGGCGGGGCGTCAGCAATGGAGCTCCTGCTCCAGCTTCAAGCGGACCAGCTGCAGATGCCGGTCGTGCGACCGCGCTGCATCGAGTCGACCGCGCTCGGCGCCGCAATGCTCGCAGGCCTCGCCGAAGGGGTGTGGGGAAGCGTGGAAGAGCTGGCCGGTCGCTGGCAGCCCGATGTCGAGCACGTGCCGAAGGTCGACCGCACCACCGGCGATCTGTCGTACGCGACGTGGCTTCGCGCCGTCGAACGTGCGAGAGGCTGGGTCTGACGAAGAGTACGATCGGGCCGCCTTCCTGGGGTCCCCTCGCGCTCGGCCCGCTCCCGTCTCGCTGGAGAGCCCGATGTGACCGACGGCCCTGGGAGCGACGCCCCGGCGCGGTCACACTGGAGCGCACGAACATCGACCAGGACATGCACGCAACGTCGAGGCTCCCAGACGGGGGACGCCCCGGACCAGGCCGCGTTCCTCTCGTCCGATCGGACGCGTGGCAGCGGCGACAGCGAGGTGGACCATGACGATCGCGGCTCTTTCCCCCGAGCGGCGCATCGAGGACGTTCGGCGGCTCGGTGGCGAGAAGTTCGACGTGCTCGTGGTCGGCGGGGGCGTCACGGGCGCCGGTGCAGCGCTCGACGCGGCAACTCGCGGGCTGCGCGTCGCCGTCGTCGAAGCGCAGGACTGGGCATCGGGAACCTCGAGCCGCTCGACCAAGCTCATCCACGGCGGGCTGCGCTACCTCGAGATGCTCGACTTCCACCTGGTCCACCAGGCGCTGGTCGAGCGCGGGCTCCTGCTGCAGGTCGTCGCTCCCCACCTCGTGCGCCCGGTGCCGATCCTCTACCCGCTGCGCACTCCCGTCGTCGAGCGTGCGTACGTCGGTGCCGGCATCGCCCTCTACGACGCTCTGGGGTGGTCGACGGGGACCAGTCGCGGCCTCCCGTTGCATCGCCACCTCTCCAGGCGCGCGGCGCTCGCGCTCGCACCGGGGCTGCGGCGTGACAGCCTCGCCGGAGCCATCGAGTACTACGACGCGCAGGTGGACGACGCGCGCTTCGTCGCGGAGCTGGTGAGGACCGCTGCGACCTACGGCGCCGCGGCGGTCAGCAGGGCGGCCGTGGTCGACGTCCGCCGAGAAGGAGAACGGATCACCGGGGTGCTGGTGCGGGATGCCGAGACGGGCACCGACATCGAGGTGGCAGCCGCGGTCACGCTGCTCGCCACTGGCCCGTGGACCGAGGACACCGAGGCCCTCACCGGCCGCAGCCGCGCGGTCAAGGTCCGGCCGTCCAAAGGGGTGCACCTGGTCGTCGACCGGTCGAAGATCGACTCGGCAGCCGGCCTCGTGGTGCGAACGGAGAAGAGCGTGCTCTTCGCGCTGCCGTGGCACCGGCATTGGCTCATCGGGACGACCGACACCGACTGGGATCACGAGAAGGCTCGCCCGGTGGCCACCTCCGTCGACGTCGAGTACCTGCTCGAGCATGTGAACCGCGTGCTCGAGCGGCCGCTCGGCACCGACGACGTGGAGGCCGTCTACGCGGGCCTGCGTCCGCTGGTCGCAGGCATCGGCGTCGTCCGAGGTCCGGGCGAGCAGGGAGCCGAGCGTCTCGATCGGGTGTCCAGCGCAGAACCGCCGACGACCAAGGTCTCGCGCGAGCACGCCGTGGCTCGACCTGCGCCCGGATTGGTGGTGGTCTCGGGAGGCAAGTACACCACCTACCGGGTGATGGCCGCCGACGCCGTCGACGCTGCCGTGGAGGACCTGGGAAGGTCCGACTGCTCGAGCGTCACCCGCCGGGTTCGGCTCGTGGGGGCCGAGCAGTACGAGGCACGTCGTGCACAACGCGGGCTCCTCGCGCAGCGCTACCGCACCCCGGTCGAGAAGGTCGACCATCTCCTGGACCGCTACGGCGGGCTCGTCGACCAGGTGCTCGACCTCGTCGCAGGGACTCCGACCCTGGGAACAGAGGTTGCCGACGGCGCAGGGTACCTCCAGGCCGAAGTGGTCTACGCGGTGACCCACGAAGGCGCCCGGCACCTCGACGACATCCTCCTTCGGCGCACCCGGATCGGGATCGAGACCGAGGACGCGGGGCTCGCAGCCGCCAAGGCGGTCGCCGATCTCGTCGGCCCGCTTCTCGGCTGGGACGGCGCGACCGCCGACGCCGAGGTCGACGCGTACCGGCGTACGGCGGAGCTCGAGTACCTGGGAGCCGGCCGGCCGGCGGACGACGAGCAGGCCGTCGCGCGGACGGCAGACGCAGCGCCCCTCTTCAGTTCATCCCCGTCTTCGTGATCGTCGGGACCCTGCTCAGCTACTTCTTCTGGAAGACGGGCCGGATCTGGACTGGGGTCTTCGTCAGCACGCTGCTCATCACCGGCATGCTCATCGCCAACACGGCGCTGCAGTCACCACCATGGTGACCGAGGGGCAGAGGCGCTGGCCGGATCCCACCCACGCTTCTAGCATGGCGCCGTGCTGGTCGCCCTTGCTGGAGGCGTAGGTGGGGCGCGTCTTTTGAGCGGGCTCGTGCAGGTCGCAGACCCTGGGGACGTCGTCGCCGTGGTGAACACCGGGGACGACCTGACCCTTCACGGGCTCCACATCAGCCCGGACATCGACACGGTCGTGTACACGCTTGCGGGCCTCCACAATCGCGCCACGGGCTGGGGGGTCGCGACAGAGAGCTGGACCGTGATGGCCGAGCTCGAGACGCTTGGCGGCGAGACCTGGTTCCGTCTCGGCGACCGAGACCTCGCCACCCATCTCTACCGCACCCAGCGACTCGGTGAGGGCGTCCCGCTGCACCAGGTGACCGCGGAGATCGCACGCGCCCGAGGCATCGGCGTGCGGATCCTGCCCATGTCCGACGACCCGGTGCGCACCCACTTGGTCCTCGCCGAGGACGCGGGCGACCTACCCGCCGGCACCGAGGTGCCCTTCCAGACCTACTTCGTCAGTCTCCGCCACGCCGTCCCCGTCCGCTCCGTGCGCTTCGACGGGGCGACGCGCGCGCGACCCGCGCCCGGGGTGCTCGAAGCGATCGGCGAGGCGGAGACGGTCATCGTCTGCCCCTCCAACCCGGTGGTCTCCGTCGGGCCCATCCTGGCGGTGCCCGGCGTGCGAGACGCGCTCATCGCACGCCGCGAGCAGGTGGTCGCCGTGTCACCCATCGTCGCAGGTGCAGCCCTCAAGGGGCCGGCAGACCGGCTCCTCGAGGAGCTCGGCCATACGTCCTCGGTGGTCGGCGTCGCTCGGGTGTACGCCGAATGGGTGGGGACGCTCGTGATCGACGAGCAGGACGCTGACGTCGCGGACGCCGTCGAGGCCGAGGGCGTGCACGCCGTCGTCGCACCGGCCGTCATGACGAACCCCGAGATCGCCGCCTCCCTCGCTGCGGTGGTGCTCGATGCCCCTCGATGACTCGGGCGCACTCCATGCGTACGGGGTGCTCGGCATCGGCGAGGTGCGCCCCGGCGACGACGTCGGGCGCGTGCTGGCGGAGGCACTCGCCGCTCGAGGGACCTCGGAGCTTCACGACGGGGACGTCGTGGTCGTCACCCAGAAGATCGTGTCGAAGGCCGAGGGCCGCCTCATCCCCGTCGACCATGCCGACCCCGCTGCCAAGCGGGCGGTCGTCGAAGCGGAGTCCGTGCGCGTGCTGCGGCGCCGCGGCGACCTGCTGATCAGCGAGACCACCCACGGATTCGTCTGCGCCAACGCGGGTGTCGACCTCTCGAACGTCGAGGACGGCTGGGCAGCGCTGCTCCCCGTCGACCCGGACCGGTCGGCGAGGCGGATCCGAGCCGAACTGCGGCGCCGGCTCTCGGTGCTCGTCGGGGTGGTGATCTCAGACACGTTCGGGCGCCCATGGCGCCAAGGGGTCACGGACATCGCGATCGGGGTCGCAGGGGTTGCCGCCGTCGTGGACCTTCGTGGCACGCTCGACGCGGGAGGACGAGAGCTCGTCGCCACCCAGGTCTGCGTCGCAGACGAGCTCGCCGCCGCCGCGGAGCTCGTCATGGGAAAGGACCGGGGGGTCCCCGCTGCGGTCATCCGGGGCGTGCCCACCGGGTGGCTCCGGGACGGATCGGTGCGCGAGGAGGTGGTGCGCGGGCACGCAGCGGACCTCTTCCGCTGATCGGAGCCCTCGTTCGTCTCAGCGGCGCTGCTGCGGCCAGGGGCCTCCCAGAGCGCTCTGCCCGAACGCTCTCCCCGCGTGCTCAGCGCGGGGCGCTCGCCACTCCGGCCCGGCGCTTCGCCTCTTCGACGACCAGCGCGCTTCCGACTTCCAGCGTGGTCCACGAGCGCCATCCGAGGTGGATCGACGCTCGCGTCGGGTCGAGCACGCTGCGCCGGAGCTCGCCTTGGCGGACAGGGGCCTGCCGTATCTCGGGATCGACGCCCGCCAGCGCGGACATCGTGCGAAGCAGCACGTTGACCGACGTCTCCGTGCCGGTTCCCACGTTGCAGACGAGCCCTCCCCCTCTCGTCGCAGCCCGCGCGAGCGCATCGACCACGTCGTCGACGTAGACGTAGTCGCGGGTCTGCTCGCCGTCGCCGAAGACCGTGACGGGACCGCCGGTCACCAGCGCGTGGGCGAAGACGGCGACCACGCCAGCCTCAGCGCGCGGGGGCTGGCGCGGCCCGTAGACGTTGCCGAGCGCCAGCGCCGAGAACTCGAGCGCGTGCAGCTCTCTGTAGGCGACGAGGTAGTCGATGACCGCCTTCTTCGAGACGCCGTAGGGCGAGACCGGCCGGTAGGGGTGCGACTCGCGAATCGGCAGGTCCGCAGGGTCGGGCTCTCCATACAGGGTGCTGCCGCTCGCTGCGTACACGACCCTGTCCGTCCCCGCTGCACGTGCCCCCTCGAGCACTCGCAGGCTCCCGAGGATGTTCACGTCGGCATCTGCCACGGGGTCGGTGACCGATGCCGGCACATCGATCTGGGCCGCGAGGTGGAAGATCACCGCGGGTCGGCGGCGGACGATGAGGGCGGTGGTCTCAGGGACGCGAACGTCGAGCTGGTGGAAGCTGAGTGCCCGACCGCCGATGGCGCGGGCTTCCGCGAGGTTCGTGAGCGAACCGCTCGACAGGTCGTCCACCACGTCGACCTCGTGCCCCTCCGCGAGCAACCTGTCGACCAGGGTCGACCCTATGAACCCGGCCCCACCGGTAACCATCGTCCTCATGGCGCCCACATCTTGCACGGTCAGGCCGGGACGCGCGCTCCTGTCACCACCTCTTCGGGTGCGATGAGGGCACCCGACCCGAGCACGGACAGCGCGCGGACGTCGCTTCGCTCCCCGACGTGCGCGCCAGGTCCGACGATCGAGCCGCACACCGCAGCCCCCGACGCGACAACCGCGCCAGGGAGCAGCACGGACCGTACGACGCGGGCTCCGGGCTCGACGACACAGTGACGGCCCACGACCGTACGGTCCACCAGCGCACCACGTCCGACGAACGCGCCGTCGCCGACGAGAGCCGGACCTCGCACCTCGCTGCCCGGCTCGATCTCGGGGGAGCCGAGGAGCCACACCCGGCCTCCCGAATCCCTGGCACCAGGGGAGGGCAGTCCGGGTCGACGTCCCTCCATGAGGTCGCAGTGCGCAGCGAGGTACGCCTCGGGCGTGCCCGTGTCGAGCCAGTACGAGCTGTCGGCGAGCGCGTACAGGGAGCCGTCGGCGACCATCGCGGGGAACGTCTCGCGCTCGATGGAGACCCGTCGCCCGGCGGGGATCCGCTCGAGCACCGACGGCTCGAGAACGTAGCTTCCGGCATTGATGAGGTTCGTGGGCGCGGCGTCCCTCGGAGGCTTCTCCACGAACGCGAGCACGCGCCCATCGTCGTCGGTGGGGACGACACCGAAGGCGGACGGATCCTCGACGGCGTGGAGAGCGATCGTTCCTTCGGCGCCGCGTGCGCGGTGGAACGCGACGAGCGCCCCTAGGTCCATGTCGGTCAGCACGTCGCCGTTCACGACGACGAACGTGTCGTCCACGCGAGCACAGAGGGCTGCGAACCTGATCGCGCCAGCGGTGTCGAGCGGTTCGGGCTCGACCGCGTAGGAGAGCCGAACGCCCGCTGCGACGCCACCGGGGTATGCCTCGAGGAAGGCATCGGGGAGGTACCCGAGCGAGAGAATCGCCTCGTCGATGCCGTAGCGCCCGAGCCGGCCAAGCACACGTTCGATCATCGGCTGCTCCACGATCGGCAGCATCTGCTTGGGGACCGACAGCGTGAGCGGACGCAGGCGCGTCCCTTCCCCCCCCACGAGCACGACCGCCTTCACGGCGCCGCTCCTACCCCGCCTTCGTTGTATGGGTCGTTGTGTGGGTCGTTGTATGGGTCGCCTTGGAAGGGGTCGGCGCGGTGGGAGACGTCGAGCCGCTCGCCGTCGTGGGCGTGGTGGACGGCACCGAGGTCGGCGGGGCCGTCGGGGCCGTCGGGGCCGACGACGATCCCGCCGACGCGTCGAGGAGCGCCGTCACGATCGTGCCGTTGGGCTTCGGCAGCTTCGTGCCGTGGGGCACGAAGCCGACCGTGATGAGCTGGTCGTTGGTGAAGCGCAGCGTCGAAGGGCTCCCGCTGACGGTCAAAGGCTTCGCCTTGGAGGAGAACGCGTTCGGCCAGTAGCTCACGGTCACGAACGCTTTCTTCCCCGCGTCCTTGCTCCCTGCGGGGCATCGCTGCCCATTGTGGAAGGTGGTGCCGGAGGAGGCCACTGTCTTGTGCTTCTTCGAGCTCTTCGAGCTCGCGGACGACGATGCCGAGACCGGCAGACGGAGCGCTGTCGAGCTCAGCACGAGGCCTTTGTACGACGAGACGAACTTCCCGAGCACCGCGTTGTGCCCCGCTGCGCTTGTCGTCTTCGGCGAGATCGTGATCACGCCGTTCCCGGTGGTGTAAAAGGACTGCCTGGCCGTGTCCAGGGCGTTCGAGGGAAGCGGAGCGCGCTGAGTGCCACAAACGTCGAAGGTGATGGCGGCGAACCACGGCGCGCCGCCTTTCACGGGAGGGACCGTGCTCGCCACCGCTCCGCGCTGGTAGTCCATGCGCGCGAACGCGATCGAGACCAAGCCGGCGATCACGATGAGCACGAGCGCGGCATACCAATTGATCGGCGCCTGTCCGCGATACGTGCGACCACCGCCGGTCGCCCCGGCGCGCGCGACCCACTTCCCCGTCGAGCTCCTCGGCATGGCGGGGGAGACCTTAGCAACACCCCCGCGCCCGGACCCCGCGCCCGTTGCGTTCGATCCGTCGCTGTCAGCCTGCAGAGCGCATCCGGGCATCCGAGGAAGACGACTGGACCAGGGGATCGGGCGAGCAGCGCCGGCTCACGGAGCGATAAACGGCCAGGGTGTCGGGGTGCACCCACCGAGCGGGGTCCTCTGGGCCGCAGGGCATCTGCGCATGCCCGTCACCCCCCCCTGACACGAGCCTGACGAGCTCGCACATCGCCGACTCGACCCCCGAGGGATTGCCTTGGCAGTCGGCGGCGAGGAAGAGGAGCCGGTACAGCCGCTCGTCGTAAGGCGAAGCGCGAAGGCCGCGTCGCAGTGCTCGTTCGGCGCTTTGCCCGTCTCTCCTGGCGAGGTGGTGCTCCGCAGCGTCCAGCGCCAGCTGCACGATCGCGCTTTCCATCTCTGCGACCAGCCCTTCGAGCACTGCCCAGTCGCTCGAGCGAAGCCCGCCGAGGAGTGGCCCGCGGACGAGATCGAGTGCGGCCGCCCATGCCACCGGAGCATCCGGGCCGCGCGCGCCAGCAAGCGATCGAAACTGCGCCCAGTCGGTCGTCACACTGGTCGCGAGCTCGAGCCGACCCACCGAACGGGGAAGGTGATCCGCCCCGTCGGCGGCGCGCCCAAGAGCGCGGCGCGCGTCGGAGATCGTCGAGAACCGCGTCGCATCGGGAGGCATCCGGTCCGGCCACAGAGCCGTCACCCAGGCGTCCGCACGTGCGCCTTCAGGGTGCAGCGCCAGATAGGCGACCAGGTCGAGACACCAGGCCCTCCGAAACGGGCGCGCCGTCCCGACCACTTCGACGGGACCGAGCACGCGCACGACGACCTCGGGAAGCACCGGCGGCGCGATCTGATCCTGCCGATGGCCGTGCACATGCTCCTGCAGAAGTGCTCGCGTCATGCGCTGAACGGTCCCGGCCGCACGGTCATCCGCGCCCAAGAAGGCCGTGTGGTCGCATCAGGCGTCCAGAGGCGTCCAGAGACCTCCGGCAGACCGACCGGGACGGGTGGGGCGGGAAGGGGTACCTGTCGTCCCGGCCAGGTCCGCCGGAAGACCTCGCTGTGAGAGGCGCACAGCCATTCTGCAGGCAGGAGCTTGCCGACGACTCTGCAGTCGACCTTGCACATCGAGCAAGACTGTGGGCCAGGCCAGGGGACGTAGCCCAACCGGCAGAGGCAGGGCGCTTAAACCGCCTTCAGTGAGGGTTCGAATCCCTCCGTCCCCACTCGAGTTCCGTATTCGGAGAAAGCCAGGACCACCGCCCACGGCGACGCCAGAACCGCCGCGCAGGGCCGGCGCGCGGCAGGCCGCCGGGGCGAGGGACGCGCGGACACGACGGCGCCAGCCGGGGCGCGGAAGGCGAGGGACAGCGGGGCGGGCGAGGGCCCAAGACACGGGGGGCAGCGCGGGCGCCCGCGCCAGCGGACCCAACCCGGCACGGCCCGGAGAACGCCCGCGGGGCGCCGACAAGCCGGGGCGACGGCCCCTTTCCCGGGAGAACGAACACCGTCATCCCAGGACATCTGGCGTTACCATGCGGCTCCGTGGGCACTGTGTTCGGATTGACGTGCACTCAGCTGGACACGCTTGCAGCGAAGTGGTCGGACGATGGTCTGTGGAATGACATTCTGGCGTTGGCTCGCCGCTTCTGGGAAGCGGAGGACGAGGGGAGCAGGCGTGCCGCGTGGCATCACTTGGTAATGGCAGTCGGTAACTTCAAACGACCAGCAGGGCGCCGCCTATACCCCGAATCGATCTCTCCCCTCGCTGAGGGACACCGCGTTGGCCGCAGGTCCTTCGTCGTCCCGGGAAGCTCTCATCGGGTTACACGGGATGACCCAGCGACGTGGTGGAACTGGGAGCTTCGACACGCCGCCGTACCTACGCGCACGGCGCTCTTCGCGGCGCTGTGGCCGAAAGATCACCACGTTCTCGACTGGCGCGTGCGAGCGGCTGTAGTGGCGCTCACGCTGACAACAGGCGCGAGACGTGCGAGCTTGCCTGCTCATATCCGAGTCGAGCCGACCACCACGAGAGGGCTCCCGAGTCAAGACAATCACGAATACGCGCCCATTCGCGACATGCTCCGAGACGCCGCGAAGCACTGCAAGCTATCGCTCGTGACCGTAGAAAGAGCTCTCTACATGCTCACCAAGGAGAAGTCCGTTGGGCGCGTCCCGGGCCGCACGTGGAGTCAGTACCAGCAGGATCTGCTTGCTGCCGCCGCAGCAGCGTGACGAGACCGTGGAACGACCGGGCGTCGTGCGAACGATCGTGTTGGGAACGGTCGTTCGAGGGCGGAGCTCACGCGGTCAATTGATCATCTTGCGGGTCGAGGGATCGCGCGCAGGGGAACCGGAGAGGTCCACGCCCGCCAGCTGCGCGAGCGCTCCCCAGTGCCTCGGGTGCGGCACCGCCCGCCCGGCCCGCCACTTGCTCGCCGCCGACGTCGAGACCCCGGTCCCCCTGGCGATGGCCGGCAGGCTGAGCGTGGCCAGTCGGGGGGCAACCTGCTCGTGGTACCAGGCCTCGTCGAGGGCTCCGGAGGCCTCACGGTCCCAGGCTCGCTGGGCAAGCGCCTGTTCGCGGTTGCGAGCCTTTCGAGCAGCAGCCGCCTCGGGGGTGTGTGAGGGTCGGGAGCCCGTCGCCTTCGCAAACGCCGCCGCGTGGGCCAGGCTGGCACGCTGCATCGGGCGGTCGACCTCGGCCCTGCGCTCTGGCAGACAGGTGTCGCACCACCCACGCCGCGAGCGTGCCCGGTCGGGCTCGACCGGGAGCGCCGCTCCGCAACCCTGACAGGAAGCCGCTGGAAGAGGCGGCGTCGTGACCCGCGTGCGCCGCCGCCCTCGTGGTGCGATGCCCCCGGGGTTGGGGCCTTGGCGGCTGCGGGTCTCCGCGGATGCCCCATGTTCGGCTGCGACCCGGCGCCTGGCAGCGGCCTTGTGCTTGGCCCCCGAGAGGACCGTCGGCACCGTGACGTCGTAGGGGGAGCTCGCCGCGAGCAGGCTGGCGACGTGCTCCACCACCGGGCCGAGAGCATGGGCGTAAGCCGGCATCGCCTCGGCGAGCTGATGGGTGAGCGGCGCCACGCAGCGCACGACCCCCCGAGCGTCTTCGACGAACATGCGCTTTTGGAGCGGTCCCTTCACGATGTCGAGCACGTGGTCGTCGACGATGGGGCGGATCGCCTCCATCACGTCGCAGCTGAAGCTCGGACGCCCTGCCATGTCCGCGTGGAGCACGCCGATCGACTCTGAGAGCCCGATGCGACGCAGTGCGAGCGTCGACTCGACCTCGGCCAGCTTGTACGCGTAGTTGAGCGCTGCTCCACAGGGATCGGTGGCAGAGCGTGGGCTCCCGGGGTTGACCGACGAGCGCCTGCCGTTGAAGCTCCGCCAGTGCGCAGGCATCCTGGAGACGTCCCTTCTCGTGAAGACGACCTCGACGCTTCGCTCCCACGCCGCCCAGTAGACGTTGGCTCCTGCGGCCTCAGCCTGGCGGATCTCTTCGATGGAGCCGGCCTGGTTGACGGTCTCTGCCAGCTCCAGGAGCGTGCTGGCGGCGTCTTCGTCGTCGAGCCTGGCGCTGAGCACCCGTGCCTGGCCGGAGAGCTTGGTGGTGATGAGGTACCTGCTGACCTCGACGCCCGCGAGCGCGTAGAGGGCGAGCGCCTGGGCACGGAGCAAGCGGGCGTCGTCTCGGCCCGGAGGACCTGCTGCCAGGGCTGCCCCATCGGCATCCAACACGGCAACGGGAACCCCCACCTTCGTGCACCAGCGCAGCGCGTCGAAGCTCACGATCCCCTCGGTGCCCGAGGCGACCACGAGCCGGCTCGGAGCGTCGATCTTCGTGAACCGGCGGACCCTGCGGTGCTCTCCGAGCCCGTCTGCGAGCTCGAGGTGCCCTCGCTCCACGACTACCCGCGCGCCGTAACCGTCGACGACGGCGACCTCGCCGGGGTGGGATCCATAGGTGTCGGCTACAGCACTGAGCCGGTCGACAACGTCTTCGGCGGTGAGCGCCGGCCCCAGAGCAATGACGTGGGGCACATGAGCTGGCGGCGCGGCGGCGATAGCGTGCGCTTCGTCCACGGTGCCTCCTTGGTGACGTGGACCACGCCCCGGGGGTGTTCGAGCACCGCCCGGGGCCTCTTCTTGTCACCCGGACCGTACCGCTGAACGGCAACCAGCAGCCAGCGCCCCGACAGGCCAGGAACCAGGTCAGGAGTCGATTGGCGCTGTCACTTCGATCGCCGCCGGCGCTTCGCGGCGCTGCTCGACCATGCGAGCGCGGACCCCCGGCTCTCGACGCGCACCGCACGGAGTGGAGCAGGGTTCCGCGTACCGGGGCTCTCCCCGAGGACGATGACCCTTTCGTTCACGACGATGGTCCGGAGCCAGGATCGGAGGAGGGAGACGTGTCGAACGCTGTGGCGGCGGGTGCACTTCGAGCACGCATAGTCGGCGAAGAGGCCGTCCACATCTCCGTAGGCGCCGTTGCGGCGAGGCTGCGCCGGCTCCGATGTCCTGATCGCGCGGACCCGTGGTTCGAAGTCGTCATCGAACTCCACGTCGTAGTCGAACTGTCGAGCGACGCCGGGCACCACTCGCCAACCGTCTCCGAGCGACGATGGTGTTCCGAGTTCCAGCTCTGCGTGGTACTTGTCCAAGATGTAGGACTTCGTGTCGAGGAGAGACGTGTCGGGTGCTCGCTCGTGTTGGTGCGGCAGCCGGGGAAGGTGGATCAGGCGGAGCTCGGTGTCGGGCAGTGGTGTGACCGTCACCCAGTCGAGATGGTGGCCCCCACCGCACCGCACACGAACATAGGGATAGAAGAACAGCACCCGCTTCGCGCTGCGCAAGCGCTCGTCGTCAAGGGCCCGAGCCGGCAGTTCGCGTGACTTGCCTGGCTCGATGTCGAACGCTGCTTCCAGCTCTCCGAGAACCTCGAGGGCGCGCGTAGCGGTCGCAATCTCTACGGACCTGTCCCGGCGGGTGGCAGTCATCTTCCCTGCGCTTCTGTCGTCGGGCGTCGACGGCGGACATCCGCGCTCACGCACAACCACGAGGCTACTATTGGACAGGTTTGCTCCACGGGAGACTCCGTGGGCGACGTGCAATAGGACCAGAGGCGACCTGCGAAGAGCCTCTGTTGGCACCGCCGGAAAGCGGGAGCCGGGAGTCAGCATGCCCGGAACCCCATCCGACGAGCCGATCGCCGTCAGCATCGCGGAGGCCGCCGCGCGTCTCGGCATCCACCGCCAGACGCTCCGTGCCGCGATCGAGCGCGGTGACGTCCGAGCCATCCGCATTGGCCGGCGCTGGCTCGTCCCGATCGCTGCCATCGACGAGCTGCTCGAGGGCCGTCGTGCCCGCCCATAGGCCCGTCGACCCGAACCTGCTTGCGCGTGCCCGGCGAGGCGAGCTCACCCGGGCGACCGCTCGCAGTGCCGAGGAACGCCGCGCCGTCTATCGGAGTCAGTACCTCTCGCGCCGAGCTGCAGCAGCCGATCTTTCGGCCCGAGAGGCCCTCGGCCACTACGGACCCCTGGAGCGCCCACGGGTCGCCACGTTCTTCGCCCGGACGCCCGATGGCGCCCGACTTGTCACGGTCGAGCACGTCTCGGCCGCCGACCAGCGCCGCGCCGGCCGCTACATGCGCGCCTGCCAGGGCCTTGCTCGCGGCACCTACCGCACGCCTTCGGGCGTCCAGCTCACCGGCGCCGCCGCAGATCGCCACTTCGCACAGCGCTTCTCGCGCTGGAAGCCGATCGCCGGCATGGAGGTGGTGAGCGACCCCACAACCGTGAAGGCGCTCGTCGTCGTCGGCCGGGAGACCGGCACAGAAGTGCTGTTCGACTCGGGGCGCGCACGCCCAGGTCGGCGCCGCAGGACCGGAGGCAGGCGATGAGCCGGGTGCTCGGACCGTGCCTGTTCTGCGGTGCGCCAGCAGCAGAGCTGCACCACTGGACTGCGGCACTCATCCCAGACGGCGAGTACCTCGATCCCGTTTCGACCATCCCGCTCTGCATCTCCTGCCATCACGCCGAGCACGCCGCCTGGCGTGAGCAGGGCATCGAGTCCTTCCGCGACCCACTGGAAGCCCGCCTGGTTCGCCTCTCGTGGCTCTGGCAGCGCCTGGCCGACCTGGCCGAGCACGGTGAGCCGCGCACCCTCGACGCTGCGAGCCAGCGCGGCGTCCACCTCGTCGTCCTGGCGATCACCGAGGAGCTTGGTCGCCGGTGCAGTTGGGAAGCGGTGCCATGACCCTCGGCGTCGTGAACCTGCGCGCCTGGCCCGGGCGCCCCGAGCCGAAAGACATCCAGCCGTCTTCGACGACGCATGCCCCCGAGCGCATCGTCCATCACGGCGCGCTCGTGCTCGTCCTCGTCGCAGAACGTGGCGCCGTTCCAGAGCGCGTCGGGCTCGGGATGTGCCTCTCCACCCTCGGACCGAGCGTCAAGCGGGCGGCCCTCATCGTCGACGACGACCTGGCACACCACCATCGGGATGCGCTCGCTGAGCTCCAGGCCTGGGCAGGGGCGACGAGCTACGTGACGCCCAGGGGTCATGGGCACCTGGCGGTCGTGACCCGCTCCGGGTTCTGCGACCCCGACGACGGCATGCTCCTTCGGGCCTACACCGGTGGCGCGTTCCTCCTCACGGCCGACGAAGGGAGGAGCCTGGGGCTCTTGGCCGAGCACACCGGAGCTGCGGCCGGCCGGTTCTGTGGCGGGTTCTCCCTGGGGATCGCGGGCTGGGGCCATGTCGGCGAGTGGGTGGAGCGTTCGGGACGACCCCGCCGAGGGTGGCGGGCACTAGCCCATCGCCCGGTGCTGCGTGTGAAGGCCCTGGGCGGGCACGGGCTCATGGCCGAGTGGGGCCGGGCCAGTCGAGGCGGGCGCCTCCCCGACGGGTCGCCAGCAGGTCGCTGGGAGCAGGGCCGGCCCTTCCTCGGGCGCGTCGTCGACCTCGTCGGCCCGGCGTTCGCGCTCGACGGCATCGATACGGGGGACCTGGCCGAGCACCTCTGTGCCTTCGGGCTCCCGGCCCTCTCGGTGCCAGCCGCCCTCCCGGTCACCTCCGATTCGGCGGCGTCCCTCTTCGCGCTCGCCCACTCCATCCACGCGTTGGCCCTGGCACTCGACGAGGAGGCCTCCAGATGGTGGTGAGCCCGGCCCGTTCGGCACGTGTCGGCCCCTGTGCGCCGCGTGTGGGCCGTGGGGTTGACCTTGGCAACCTCTACTCGCCGGGGTCGATGGCAAGCGCCCTCTGGCGGCAGACGGGCCTCACGGCGCCCCTTTCGAAGTTCGCCGTCCCAGACGACGCCGCACTCGGCATCTGGATCGAGGCTGCCCACGGCGGCCGGGTGACCGCAGAGCTGACCGGCGTCCTCGTCCCTGTCATAGACGCAGACGTCCGAAGTGCCTACCCGGCTTCTTGGTGCCTGGCGCGCTGGTGGACAGTGCTTCGTGCCGAGTCGCTCGTCGAGACCGACGTCGTTGCTGAAATCCGAGCCCTGTGCCGGAGGGCCGCCGAAGGCGACCTCGGCGTCGTGCTCGGTCGGGAGAACTATCCCTTCTTCGGAAGGACGATCTGCGCCGTGCGGCCCGCCGGCGAACCCTGGCCGACCGAACGGCCCGGGCCCTCGGGATCACGTCTCGTGGTGGCACCGGTCACCGGCGACGTCCTCCATGTGAGCGGCCCCGACGCGGTGGCCGCCTCGTACCTGTCTCGCCGGGTGCCCGAGGTCATCTGGGCGCACAGGCTCGATCCCTTGGGCGTCGAGGAGTCCGAGCCGCTTCGGCTTCGTGACGAAGTGGTGGTCCCCTCGGGGAGAGACCCGATCCCCGCCCTCGTGCGCATGCGCCCGGCAGAAGGTGGCGACCCTCGCATGCGCTCGGTCGTCCGAGTGATCGCGAATGCTGCGGCGTCGGGGTGCTTCGCCCAGTTGAACCCCGATCACGACGGCACCACGCTCTCGGAGACCCCGGCCGCCTGGACCTGGCCACCTGTGGCAGCCGGCGTCCCGGCCCTCCCCAGGCTCTGGCTCGCCGCGATCGAGCGCGCCGTTACCGACCGAGGCGGTGCGGTCGTCGCCATGGACACCGACGGCATGGCGATCGTGGCGCTCCCCTCGGGCGGGACCGTGCAGCTTCCAGACGGCAGGAGTGTGCACGCGCTCTCGTGGACGGAGATCGACGAGGTCTTCTCGGGCTTCGACGTGCTCGACCCGTTCGGTGACGGCGGGGCCTTCTGGAGCATCGAGCGCGCCGGGAAAGAGCTCCCTCTCCACCTCCTGAGCATCGCCCCCAAGCGCTACGTGAAGGCGCAGGAGACCATGGACGGCTGGGTTGTGATCGAGAGCACCGAGCACGCCCTGGGTGGTGGCCTCGCAGACCCTCCAGGGCTCAGGGGACGGGACCCCGAGCGTCGCCGTCACTGGGTCGCACCCGTGGCTCGCCACGCGCTTGATCGTGTGGTGACGGCCGATATCCCGGGCTTCGTCGCACCGTGGGACTGCGATCCCGAGCCCTTCCCTGCACTGGCGCGCTGGAGCGCAGGCAGCCCTCGAGCGCTTGGAAACGTCTCGGCCGTGCTCGGCGCCCATGCGTTCGCCCCGCTCCTCGAGGCTCGGGTCGACAGGCTGCTCGCGCCGAGTGTCCGAGCACCCATCGCGCTCGATCCCGGAGACGATCTCTCGGGTTGGTCGACGCTCCGGTGGGTCGGCCCGGACGGTGCCGCATGTGCGGTCAGCACCGGTGACGATCCCGGCATCGCCGTGCCGCTCGTGCGCCTCGCAGACGCAGCGTCCGACTGGTGCAATCCTGTGCCAGCGCACGAGCCCGAGCTGTTGCACTTCGACCGGCGTCTGGCTCGTCGCGTCGGGCGCGCCGGCGCGCTCGTCGACGCACAGCTGGCCGACCCCGAGGCGTCGGCGGAGGAGCACCAGGTGCTCTACACACAAGGCGACGCTGTCGGTGTCGTGATCGAGCTTGCGCGCTCGATGGGGAAGCGCCCTTTCGCCCGACGCTTCGGGATCCCGCTCAAGACCGCAGAACGCCTCGCCCGTGGCGCAAAACCCTCGCAGGCAACCGTCGCCCGGGTCCTCGCCATGCTCGCCCAGGAGGCCACCCGCCCCTCGTGCACGCTTTCGGGTTGCGATCTCCCGCTCGCGCGACCGAACGCCCGGTACTGCTCGAAGGCCCACGCCGATCGTGCCTATCGAGCCCGTCGACGCGCTCGGATCGAGGCGGCGCAATGACGGCTCGGCGCGCGTCGCGTCCCCTGCCCTATGACGATGCCGCCGAGGCCGCGCTGATCGGCGGTGCGCTCGTCTGGCCCGATCGGATCGAGGCCGTCGCTGGAGACCTCTTACCCGAGGACTTCTTCGTGCCGGTGCACGCGGTGATCTGGGCCGCGATCAGAGAGCTCATGGTCGAAGGGGTGAAGCCCGACGCGGCGGTCGTCTGCGATCGGGCACGTCGGAATGGCGCCAGTGTCGACGCCGCCGACGTCGTGAGGCTCATGGCCGACGCGCTCTCGCCCCAGCGAGAGCACGCGCGCATCGTGTTGCGTCATGCAGCCGCACGCAGGGCCCTCGGTGCAGCAACCGAGCTGCACGCGGCGATCGAGGCTGGGACCGACCCCTGGGCTGTCTGCACCGAGGCAGCCCGTGCCCTCGACGAGGTGGCAACCGGAACTGCAGACTCCCGCCCCGAGGCTCTCACGATGCCTGCGCTCGTCGCCCACGCAGAAGAGGCGGCCCCTTGGGTGATCCCCGGTCTCGTGCGCCAGGACTGGCGGGTCGTCGTCGTGGCCGCAGAAGGCGTGGGCAAGTCGACGCTGCTTCGCCAGCTGGGTCTGTGCGCTGCCCAGGGCATCCACCCGCTGCGCTTCTCGCCGATCGAGCCCGTCCGGGTGCTGATCGTCGACGCCGAGAACTCGATGGCCGCGATCGCAGAGACCGGTGCTCGCCTCGACGACCACGCAAGGGCCGTGACCACCCATGGGTACGACCCCGAACGCGCCAGGGTGTGGTGTCGCCCAGGGGGCCTGGACCTTCGCAACCCCAAGGTGCGCGGCGCGTTCGTGAGGGAGCTGCGCCACCAGCGACCCCAGCTCGTCTGCGCAGGTCCCCTCTACAAGCTCGGCCGTCGCCGGGATCACGAGTCCTACGAGGACGCGGCCGAGGCCGTCCAGCAGGTCTTCGACGACCTCAGGACGCGCTTTGGCTTCGGGCTCGTCCTGGAGCACCACGCCCCCAAGGGCGAGGCCGGCGCACGACGTGACATGGCGCCCTTTGGCTCCCAGCGCTGGCTCGCCTGGCCCGAGATCGGGCTCGGCCTCTACGCCGAGAGGGACGGCTCCGGCCTGCGGGTCCAGCGCTTTCGAGGGGACCGGATGGCCTCGTCGTGGCCCGATCGGCTCGTGCGCGACGACGCCTGGCCGTTCTGTGGTGTCTGGGAGCGCGCCGTGAAGAGGGTCGAGCGATGAGACGTACCCGACCGGCCCACGGATCGAAGGAAGAGAACCCCATGCAGAAGGGACCCGTGATGGACGAGACCCGAGGACCGAGCGCGCCGGCGGTCGGCACCGCGGCGTCCGGCCCGGCGCCCTGGCAGCTCCTTCCCCCGCTCAGCGCCGAGGAGTACCAGGCCCTCAAAGCCGACATCGCCATGGTCGGCGTACGGCTTCCGATCGTCGTCGACGCAGCGACCGGCGCAGTCTTGGACGGCCACCATCGCCTTCGTGCCGTCGAGGAGCTACGTGCAGAAGGACACAAGGTCGCGGACTTCCCTCGTCAGGTCGTGCGCCTCGCCTCCGACGAGGACAGAGTCGACCTCGTCCTCGCTGCCAACCTGTTCCGCAGGCATCTCACGCGTGCCCAGCGCCAGAAGCTGGTGGCAGACCTCCGGGAGAAGGGCTGGAGCGTGCGGCGGATCGCCGACGTCCTCGGTGCGTCGAAGTCCACGGTGGCCGACGACGTGGCAGGTGTCCAGAACCGGACACCAAGCGCCGGGCACCCGCAGTCGGCGGTGATCGGCAGGGACCAAAAGACCTATCCGGCGAACCGCCCGCCATCGCTCTTCGTCACCGGCCGCCGTGACGAGCACCGTGCCCGGGCCGCGCTCGTGGCGTTGCCAGAGGGTGCCCGGCCCACGAGCCTGCTTCGGGCAGAAGAGCGCGCCCGGGAGGCCGGGTACCGCGCCAGGAGGGAGGCGGCCGACGTCGCTGCCCGGCTGGCCGGACCCTCCTACGAGCTGCGCGTCGGCGACCTGCGCGAGATCTGGGACGACGTCCCCGACGCCACCATCGACGCAGCCGTTGTCGACCCGCCCTATGCCGAGGAGTTCATCTCCTTGTTCGAGGAGCTGGCACGCCTGCTCGCCAGGGTCTTGAAGCCCGGGCGTTTGGCGGCCATCTACTGCGGCCACCTGCACTTGGACGACGAGATCCGGCTCCTCCAGGACGGCGGGCTCAGCTACTGCTGGCACGGGGTGAACGTCCTACCGGGACGCCACACGAAGATCCGCACCCGCATGGTGAACGGGAAGCACCGCTCAGTCGTCCTCATGAGCGCGGGCACCTACGAGCCGCGCAAGTGGCTGCACGACACCTTCGTCGCCGAGGGCCGCGGTGGTCCCGAGGCTCGGCCACTGCACCCCTGGCAGCAGGCTCTCGATCCCGTCTGCCACTGGGTAAAGATGGTCTCCGAGCCCGACGAGGTGGTCTTCGACCCGTGCTGCGGTTCTGGGACGACTGCGGTGGCGGCAGTCGGTGCCGGGCGGAGGTTCCTCGGTGGTGACATCGAGGCGGGGAACGTGGCCACGACGCGGGAGCGCCTGGACGCGCTCGGCATCGGGTCCGACCGGCTGGCGCAACCTGACCACGCCGACGACGAGGACGAGCCGGTATGAGCCGATCTCAGCGCTGGTGCGATCCCATCCTCGACGCCCTTGACGCCCTCGATGGCCCGACGTCGACGTATCGGACCCTCTGCGGGAACCGACGGCACCGAGCGCACCACGACGAAGCTGCTCGCCGACGATGTGGGTACCTCGCTCCGCTTCTCCACGGCCACGCTGGACCGGACCGAGCGCCAGTCGCCTGCCGACGACAGCGACACCTCCAGCGAGGAACCGTTCTGATGAGGACCTCCGGGCAGGTCGACCCGGGAACCGCGTGATGACATCACTCCGGCCATATCGACTCCGCAATCGTGCCCAACGCAGCCTCACTTCGACCTTGATCTCGTTGAGGATCCCCACGCAGCCGCGCCCGCGGCACAGAGCGTGGTCGACGCCTACCATCACGGCCACGCCGGAGCGCACCTTCGGCTCCATGCCCTTCGGCGCAACGGCCATAAAGCGTATGATTTCCTGGCCGTCTTCGAGCGGGCCGCTGTAGATGACCTCCATGTCGAGCAGCTCGGTTGTTGTATCGGTGAACAGGGAGTGCCCGGCGTCGAACGTCGACACCCGTGCTGGATGGATCAGCCGATGGCGGTTGACACGCGCCAGCTCGTACAACAGCCAGAGACCTTCGCGCTGTCCGTCGTACGGCTGTACCGATTCGAACAAGACCCGGTGCTCGTCGGAGAGCTTCTTGACCCGGTTCTGCTGTCGGAACAGATCAGGCTCACGGAAGATCGGGAACTCGACGGTCTCTGGTTTGAGCGTTGGGAACGTTGGCGCGTCGAGCAGGGCAACCTGGTACGTCATGTAGTGAAGCGCGGCCTGGACGCAGTCGAGGTAGGAGCTGAAGAGTCGGGAGAAGCGATCGAAAGCTTCAGCCTCGGCGGTTGGATCGATGAGTCGGCGAAAGACCGCTGCCCCTTTCCTGCCCTTCATCTCTATCCGGATTCCGTACGGGTGCGTTTCCATGAACGTTCGGATCTCGTGTGTAAGGGCTTGAGCGTCAGCATTCGCCCAGCGAAGGCGCGTGTAGCAATCGGTCAAGGGGTGGAGAGTCATCCGCTCGCCGAGACGAACCCTGCGAAGTCAGAACCCGAGCGCGGGGAGTGAATCCACGATCGCCACGCTCTCCACCGACACCCGCACGATCCGGGCCAGGAGGTCGACGGCGGGTCCTTCGACCACGTGTTCGGGTCGTTCACGATGCCAGAGGCCTTGTCGATCTTCACCTGGTAGCGGTCGAGGATCCACTCGACGGCAGAGCGCCCGTTCACCTGGTATCGGTGGGCGTCCTCGGGTATGCCCGAGAGCGTGACGTAGTGGTTCACGACCACGGTGCTCCGATCGGCCTTACTGGCGAAGCGCATCTTCTCCACCCGGAGGATCTTCGGATCGGCGCCTTGGTCAGGAAGCCCGTCGAGCGGCCAGGGCTCCACCGTCTCGTAGCCGAGGTGCCAGCGGGCGAGCGCTGCACCGGCGTCGGCGAACGCCCAGAAATCCTCGACCATGGGGATCCTCGGGATCATCTTCCCGAGCTCAGCGGCGAAGCGGCTCGTGTACTCAGGCGAGTGCAGCAGGCCGTAGACGTAGTCGAAGACGTCGTCGGCCGAGACGTCGTCGCCGTAGCGCTCCCGGTAGCGGTCGAGGGTGCGAACCGCGATGGCGTCGTGGCGCTCGAACCCCGCAAACTCACCGACCCACGCTACGTTCATGCCATCGTCGGTCGCCTGGGTGTAGCGGCAGCGGGGAAAGCACTGGGACTTGTCGAAAATGTTTAGATTCGGGACAACATCGCAGACGAGTGCAGAGAATCCGTTGCGATCGCCGACCCCAGACACGACGATTACTCGGTTCTCATGCGCCGGCGTCGGGAAGAGCGAGGGCGTGAGGTAGACGCTGTTGTTCCACTGGCGGTCGAAGTAGAGCCACTGCTTGCAGAACGGTCGGTACATGGAGGGGACGGCGTGCTCGGGTTCGAGCGCACCGGTTTTGTTCTTGCGAAGATCGCTCTTCAAGGTGCCATCCCAGCTCACCCGGGTGGGATCGGGGTCGACGAAACCGTTCACTGCGTCGTCGGTCGCCTTGACCAGGCCTTCGCGGACCGCAGCATGGAACCGCTCGCGCTCGTCGTTGTAGGCATCGATCGTCCGCTCCATGTTTGCGATGACCACCGCCTGCGAGAAGTTGTAGGTCCAGGCGTCCCGGTTCGTCTTCACGCCGTTGGAGTACGTCTCGAAGATCGCGTCGCGTGCAGCACCGCCCTTGTCCCCGAGCGGTGCGAAGGTCTCGAAGATCTCGCTGCGCTGGTTGATCCAGTCGCCCGCAGCGTTGGGGGTGATCGCCTGCCAGTCCCCGCCGGTGACGTCCCCGAAGCCCACGAGCTTTGCGAGCTTGTCCTCTCGGGTGAGGTAGTCGCCGATGTCGTGGTAGTGGATCGTCGCGGGGCCCGAGTGTGCAGGGTTCTTCACGAGCAACGTGATGGCGACCGGAGTCCGGCTGCCCGATCCGAAGATCTTCCCCCCTTCCCTTCGCGACACGTCTCCTTGGGTCCGCTGGTTGCCGCGCAGGTTGAGGCACCAGATGGAGGAGAACTCCTCGGCGAGCGCCTTGCGGAAACCGTCGTGAGAGCCCGAGTCGATGAAGGCGCCGTTGGTGACGAAGCAGACGACGCCGCGCTCGCCGATGCGGTCCGAGGCCCAGCGGAAGGCCCGGATGTAGGAATCGTAGAGACTGTTCTTGAGCCTCGCAGTGGACCGAGCGGCATAGGTGCTGCGGATCCGCTCGTCGAGCTTGGGGTAGCGCAGGTTCTTGTTGTTGTCGTTCTCCGAGTCCTGGCCAACCGAGTAGGGGGGGTTCCCGATGACAACGGTGATCGGGAGTCCCTGCTGGTGTCGTGCCCGCTCGGAGTTGGGGCGCAGGAACTCGGGCAGCAGCTCGCCGGTGCCCTCGCCGAGCTGGAAGGTGTCGGTGAGCACGATGCCGGGGAACGACTCGTAGTCGCCGTCGCCACGCAGCGCGTGGTAGGTCTGCTCGATGTTGACGGCTGCGACGTAGTAGGCGAGGAGCACGATCTCGTTGGCGTGGAGGAGGCTCTTGTAGGTGGGTTCCAGGTCTGCGGGATCGAGCATGGCGAGGAGCCTCGCGACGAAGGTGCCGGTGCCGCAGAAGGGCTCGAGGACATGGACACCGTCGGCTCCGAGGTGGCTGTGGAACTCTGAGCGCAAGACGTGCTCCACGCTCCTCAGCATGAAGTCGACGATCTCGATCGGGGTGTAGACGATGCCGAGGCGCTCCGCGACCTTGGGGAAGGCCCGGCGGAAGAAGGTCTCGTAGAGGTCCTTCACCACCTTCTGGCGTGCGGCCAGGTTGTCGAGGTTCTCCACGCGCATGCGCACCGAGGCGTAGAAGGAGGAGAGCTGCTCGCGCTCTTGGTCGATCGCCTCTTCTTCGTGCAGCGCCGTGAGCACGTCTGCCATCGAGACCGAGACCGGGTTGGTCCTCGTGAAGGTGGCATCCCCGAAGAGCGCCTCAAACACCGGGGCGGTCACCAGGTGCTCGGCCAGCATCTCGACGGCTTCGTCCTTCGTCACGGCGGGGTTGATCACCTGGCGCAGGCCTTCGAGGTAGCGCTCGAAGGCGTCTGCGACGGTGCCCGGGGCGCCGATCGCGGTCGTGATCCGGGTGATGTGGGCCTGGGCGATGCGGGCCACGTCCTCAGCCCACGACTCCCAGTAGACGCGGCTCCCCACGTGGCGGACGATCCGGGCGTAGACCTTGTCCTCGAGCCCCTGCCAGGCGAGGGTGAGCTGTTCGACCTTGGCGCCGCGGCTCGTCGACGCCTCGGTCCCGGTGCCGACCCCCACGACCCGGATGCGCTCGGAGCGGCGCTCTTGGAGGTCGAGGCGGTTCACCTCGGCCTCGAAGCGGTCGTCGTGGGCACGGAGCGCCTGGAGCACCTGCCAGACGACCTTGTAGGCCTTGTGGTCGTCCAAGACCTGCTCGGGGTCTTGGTCCGAGGGGACGGGGACCGGGATGATCACATAGCCGTAGCGCTTCTCCTCGGCCCTGCGCATCACCCTGCCCACGGCCTGGACGACGTCGATCTGGGAGGCCCGTGGGTTCGTGAAGATGACGGCGTCCAAGGCCGGGACGTCGACGCCTTCGGTGAGGCACTTGGCGTTCGTGAGCACCCGGCAGGTGCCCTCCGGGTGGTCCTCACGGAGCCAGGCGAGGGCCTGGTCGCGCACGAGCGCCCCCATCGTGCCGTCGACGTGGCGAGCTTCGCAGACCACACCCTCTTCTCCGCGTTCGACCATGGCGTCGACGACCTTTGGCAGACCGCCCGCGACCCGCTTCGAGTAGGCGATCGTGGTCGAGAAGGCGACCGCCCGGCGCATCGGCTGAGCATCGGCACCGAAGTCCCCTTCGTCCGCGCTCTGTTTGGAGAGGCCCCGCCAGATGCCGGCCAGGCGTGCGGCGTCGGCGAGCATGAGGTCGAGGCTCCGGTCGGTGATCGGGCCGTGGGCGACCTCGTTCACCCAGGCCTCGTCGACCATCAAGACCACGACCTTGTAGTCGCTGAGCAGGTCCTGGTCGACCGCCTCGCCGAAGCCGAGGGTGTGGAAGGTGGGGCCGTAGAGGCGCGCTGTGTCCATGGAGCAGAGCACGACGTCCTGCTCTTTCGCCTTCTCCTTCACCGCGTCGGAGTAGAGGCGGGGGGTGGCGGTCATGTAGAGCCGGCGCCGTGCGCGGAAGCGCTCCTCGTCGTGGACGGCGGTGAAGCCGCTGAAGCCCTTGTCCTCGGAGAAGGCCCCGGTCGTCCGGTGCGCCTCGTCGCAGATCACGAGGTCGAAGCTGGGCGCACCGAGCGCCTGGGCAGCTGCGACGCGGTCGAGGGACTGGTAGGTGGAAAACACGCAGATGAGCGGGTTCTCCTCGCCCTCTACCTCCTTCTGAGCGAGGGCGAGGTGCTCTGCGATCCGCTCGGGGTCCGTCGTCGCGGGGAGCGCCAGGTCGTAGACGTGGAGGTCCTCTGTGTCCTTCGTCACCTGGGCGTCGGAGCACACCGCCATCGCGTGCAGCGGCCGGGCGGCGTCGGCCGACCAGGCCCGGAGGCTCTGGGCGAGAAGCGAGATCGAGGGCACGCAGAAGCAGACGACCCCGCCTGCGGGCACCGTCTCTTCTGCGAGCTTCAAGGCGGTGAAGGTCTTCCCCGTCCCACAGGCCATGACGAGCTTGCCCCGGTCTGAGGATGAGAACCCCTCGATGCAGTCGTCGATCGCCCGTCGCTGGTGGGGGCGCAGCTCGTGGCGCTCCCGGCGGAAGAGCTGCTCGGGGTTCGTGGGCTCGAAGCGGCTCCAGTCGAAGGGGCTCGTGGCCAGCTCTGCGATGCCGATGCGCTGGACCGGGACCGCCTGGTCGGCGAGGACCTTCTCTGCGTAGCGGCCCCAGCGCTCGGTCGTCGAGACGAAGAGGCGCGAGCTGAACGGACGCTTCCCCGAGGCGACCAGGAACCGGTCGATGTCGTCTCGGCCGATCGTGGTCGAAGGCGCGTAGAACTTGCACTGGATCGCGCAGAGCCCGCCCTCGCGCTCCTCTGCGACGAGGTCGATGCCGGTGTCGCCTTCGTCGGGAGGACGACCGGGCCACTCCGACCACTGCCAGACCCGGGAGAACCGTTCGGCGAAGAGCGGGTCCTCGGTCAAGAAGGCCTTCATGAGGCGCTGGAACACGAGGCCGCGCCCCACGTCGGTCGAGACGTGCGCCCGGATCTTCTCGAACAGGCCCCCGGGACCCGCCAGCGCCCCAGGGTCGAAGGCCGGTGTCGCCTCGTCGGGTGTCGCCGGACTCCGACGGGCGGATCGCTCGGGTGGGCGGGGTTCGGCGAGGGGGCGCCGAGATCCGTTCGCGCCCTGTGGCTCGTCTGCGAGGGCGAGGCTGCCACCCCGGCCACGGCCTCTGCGGACGAGCCCTTCAGCGACCAGCTCGTCGACCGCTGCCCTGTAGGTCGCTTCGTCCAGCGGCGTCGTGGCCCGCAGGCGACCGTTGCCGATCGAGGCGCCGTCTGGCGGGATGGCCGAAAGCACCATCTGGGCAGCCGGAGACAGACCCATCGAGCCCTCACGCCCCTCCGTGTCCACCGCCGCTATCGTGCCACGTCCTGGGCCACCGAGCGCGTTTGTCCCTGGCTGTGGGCACCGGTCGCCCACGAGCGACCCCTGTGTGCGCCCGTGTGGCGGCGAGCGTGCCATCGGCAGTGACCCCCCACACAGAAGAGGCGCCATCCTGGGGACGGAGAGACGCTGTCCGGCCCTCCGAGACGCTCGACGGCGACCTACAGGCTTGGCGCCGGGGCTGCGACAGCCCCGCCATAGGGTGGAGTCGTGATGGTGACCGAGCGGCCAGGAGACCGAAGAGGTGTGCGCTGGTGGCGCTCGCGCGCTCCGTTGGAGCGGCGCCTCATCGTGCTCGCCGGCGCCGCCGTGCTCGTCGTCGCCGTCCCAGGGCTCCGAGCGGCCGTAGTCGAGCTGGCCGTCGCCGTGGTGACGTTGGGTGTCGTACTCGGGCTCGTAGGTCTGTTTGCCCTGGTCATCGCGTGGCGGGTGGTTCGCCGCCACCCACTTGGCGACCTGCTCCTCGGCGCCTGGCTCCTCCGCCGCCACGAGCGGCGTCAGCAGCGGCACGTGGATGCTCGGAGCTGGTACGTCGCACGCCAGCCCTACGAGGCCCGGAGCTGGGAGACGGGCACACGCAGACGGGGCTGGTAGACGGGCCGAGCGGAGTCGTCCCTCCACCTGCTCCGTCACCCCCAGAGCGATGCTGGGTCCATGGCCATCATCGAGTGCCCACGCTGCGAGACGACGTTCGAGACCCAGGCCACGACGGCCACGCGGTGCCGCTCGTGCCGGAGCGTGGTGCACGTCGGGCGAGGAGCGGCACATGGCTCTCTTCGTACGTCACGACCCGCGCGTGCCACACGGAGCACAGACGAGATCGATGGAGAGGCAGCTCAGCCAGGAGCGATCGTCGTCGTGTTCGTGATCGCAGGGATCGCCATCGTCGGGTACCTCTTCGTGCAAGCGTGGCGGCGTCGGAAGGCATCGGGGTCAGCATCGAGCGTGTCCGGCGTCGAGCCAGGGGGTGCCGTGTACCGGCCCTCGGAGCCACTCGCCGCCACCTGCCCTCTCTGTCAGACCGGTGTGGCCCGGTGCGCCGTCGTCGGCTGTCCGATGCCTGGGTGAGCCGTTGCCAGGCGCACACATGTTGGGTCCGCCCCAAGTCGCCTCAGACGTGGACATGCCCGTCCACGCCAGGGCCGGTCCACGCCCTTCCGGGTTCTGAGCTGTGCAGTGGAGTCACGAGCATGCGAAAGTCAGCGTTGTGGCTGTCGATCCAGCCTTGACCGGGTTTGTCGCCGTCGCACTCTTGGTGTCAACGCTGTGTGCAGCGAGAACGTTGGGGAAACGCCGGCGTGCCGGACCGGGTCTCCCGAGAGGCCCGCGTTGCGGTTCGATAGACTCATTGCAACTAGCAATGGAGACCAATGGAAATACGGGGATCTGGCCATTTGGAATTCGACAAGTCGATACACTCTCGCGCCCATCGTCGACTGGTAGTCGACTTGTCACGCGTCGAACACTTGAACGTATACGGGCTAGTCGCGATTGCGTGTGCGATTCTGCACTCGGCACAAGAGACACTCCCGATAGAGATTCACTCGCCCAGAGCCGCGGCAGCGTCCAACTTCATGTCAAGTCTTGGTTTCGATCAGTTTAGCCGTAATGTGGGCGGAGTAACATGCTCACTACCAGTAACGACCTCAGCTAAGTCAGGTGACGTAATTGTAGGACTACAGACGTTCTCGTCATCCGGGGAGCTTCAACCTCTGCAGGATCTCTTATGGGATCGTTTGGAAGGTGCTCGCATCTCGAACATACGGACTGCATTGGTTGAAGCCCTTTGGGAACTCGGAGCTAACGTAACGGAGCACTCAGGATCCATAGGAATCGTCGCTGCCTGTGTGCAACGCCCAAACCGAAAGGATGCCCATGTTGCGTTAGCCATAGGTGATGCTGGGAAGGGGTTGCGACGTTCCTTTCTTGAGGGGGCAAGGCGACAGCACCCAGCGTCCGATCATGAGGCCATCACCCTCGCATTGACGTACCTCGTCAGCTCGCTTGCAGACTCTGGTAGGGGCCAAGGTCTTACCACAACGGTTAAACAGGCACTCTCGCTGCAAGGACGAGTCACGATACGGAGCGGAAATGCCCGTCGAACCATTACACATTCTCGATGGGATCCTGACAACTTGCATCAATCGGGCACCGCGGCATCGGTACCGACGCTGCCAGGTACGCTGGTCGCTGCTGATCTTCCGTGCCGCTAGAATCGCAATCAGATAGGTTCGGAGAACCCATAAATGACATCCGTGTCACTCAGAACGCCGCAAAACGTTGGCACCCGGGACCTCGTGCGTGAGTGGCTGCTGCGCGATGCTCCCACTGACCTGAGCGGTAGGCTCGTTGAGGTCGATTGCTCCCCCCTCCGGGCACCAACCCCTTCGTTCCTGGACGAAATGCTGAAGGTCCTTGTCCTGGAGCGCTATGCGTCTCGCGTTGAGCTGCGGCACGCTTCGGATCGCGCGAAAGCTCTTGCCACCCGCTCAGCTCAGAACCGCAGGATAGACGCGAGGCTTGGCTTTGTGGAGGACGCGCCGCGAACCTGGCTTCACCGGCTCCGCGGAGTCAGTCGGTAGCGCAACGGCGCCTCAAGCCGGTTCCGGCCAGGCGCGCTTTGCTCCGTCCGTCTCTGGCCCCGCCGGTGCGTCGGTCCTCCCCGCCCGGCTCCGGTCCCTGCTCCCCGTGGCCTCCGTTATCCCCTGCGGTTCCCTCGCTCCGGCGGTTGTTCCCGGCTCCCTGCCTGCGGTTCGGTTCTGGCTCTCTCGGGGCCCGCGCCTCCGTGGGTCAGTGAGCTGAGACCGGCCGTTCGGCTGGGCCTCTCAAGTCTGCTGTTCCCTCCCCGGCCCCGTGGTCCGTGCCCCGTCCCGGGGGGTCCCCGTCGCCCCCTCGCTGTCGCCGTTGGGGGGGGTCCGCCCGGTTGGCCCCTCTCTCCCGCCTCCCCCCGCGGTCCCCCGCCTCCCGCGCCCGGCTGGCGTCGTCGGGTCGGGCGGTCCCCGTTGCCCCGGCGGCCTGCCGCGCGCCCGGCCCTGCGCGGCGGTTCTGGCGTCGCCGTGGGCGGTGGTCCTGGCTTTCTCCGAGTTCCGTATTCGAACTCGGACACGCTGAAGATGTCGTCGAAGGGCGACCGGTATGCCTCATGGCAGAGCCGGCCGTGTTTCGTCGAGGCGCTCGAACACCGCGGCGTTGAACTGCTTGCGGGTGCGGTCGCTGGCCTTGCGGTAGGCGTCGGCGCAGCGAGTGGCGAAGGTGGCCGCCAGCTCCAGGATCTCCTGCCACTCGCC
>JAJZVL010000085.1 GCA_021845725.1 Actinomycetes bacterium
AAGGGCCGAGGAGCGCCAATGGCACGACGGCAATGCCGTCCTCTCGGCGGTACGCCTCGGGCCCCGTCGTGATCACGACCGCATCGAGGAGATCTGGGCCGAGCTTCTCGGAGAGCCACCTCAGGTGTTGGAGGTCGCGATTGTCGGGAACCTCTACGAGCTTGACCTCGATCGCGATGATGCGCCCGTCGTCATTCTCCACGACGATGTCGACTTCATGATCGCCGGAGTGGGTGCGCAGGTGTCCGACGCGTGCTCCTGCTGGCTGTGCGTAGACGCGCACCGAGAGAACGGCGAGTGACTCGAAGAGCGCTCCGAGGAACGTGCCGTCCCGTGGGATCGTCGGGCCGACGCGCGCGTTCGCAATGAGAGCGGCGGCGTCGACTCCGAGCAGGCGCGCCGCAAGCGCTGGATCAGCGAGGTGATGACGCGGCGCGCTCCCGAGCCGCGAGAGGTGGTTGCGGGTCGGCAGCCAGGCGGGTACTTGGTCGATGATCCACAGCTGCTCGAGAACCCTGCGATAGCCCATGAGCGTGATCTTGTTCGCCTTGTCACCTTCCCCCGGAGTGGCGGCGTCACGGATCACCTCGTAGGACGCGGCAGTGGAGGTCGCCGCCGCGTAGGCGGCCATCCACCGGCGCAACGCCCCCTCATTCCGGACCTTTCTCCCCATCTCCTCGAAGTCGCGTTCGGTGATCCGCTCGATGTACGCGTCGAGCTCCAAGCGGCGTGCACGCGCAGACAGCTGGCGGATTGCCGGGAAGCCGGAAGCGACGATCTCCTCAACGTACTGGTCCAATCCGATCCGGCTCGATCCATCGACTGGGGGACGTCCTCCCTGGAGCAGGCGGGCAATGCTCACGGTCGGAGTGACGAGGCCTCGCTCGGCCACGGAGAGCGGCCGCATTCGCAACGTGACGATCCGTCCGGCCCCCGAGTGGGTCGGTTGCTCGATCGGGGCTGCCGAGCCGGTGAGGAGGAATTGTCCGCCGGCTCGGTTCTGGTCGACCGCTCGCCGGACGACATCCCAGCTCGAAGGGAATCGCTGCCACTCGTCGACGAGGATGGGGCGATCCCCCCTGATGAGCCGCTGGGGATCAGCCCGGAGGATCTCGACTGCACCCGGATCATCGAGGTGAAAGGTCGTCTTCGCTCTGCGAAGAGCGGTCTCCGTCTTGCCGACTGCCTTCGGGCCCTCGAGGGCGACAGCTGCGACCCCGCCGGCGGAACAGAACAGCTCGTCCAGTTCCTGGTCGACGACGCGGGGGAGGTAGACCACGTCCTGAGTATATTGTTACGCGGTCACCAACTATGCTCTTTCTCGCCCCGTAACTAGCCTATTTCGCGACCAAGCAGACCTCGCCCGCAGTGGATCGAGAGGGCGTGTCCGCGATGCTCGCGCGACGTGGGTGAGACCGTGACTGGATCAGACCCCCTCGCGCGGTGCGGCCGGCCGCGCCCCAGCCCGCCGAGCACGCTCTCCGGCGACGAGATCCAAGTCGTCGTCGCCGTGCTGCGCTCGCCCCCCTGCCGGACCGCAGACCAGGTCGGCGAGCACCCCAGACCCGACCGCCACGACCTGCTCCCACAGTTGCGCCGCGGCTCTCTCGGCCAGCCCGCGCTGTGCTCCAGTGAGCCGCTCCCTGAGCTCGGTCGTCGTGGGGTCCGTCGTCCGGGCCCGATCGGGCCGCATGGCCGAACCACCGGCGCAGCGCGCCCACCCACGGAGCGTCTCGAGCCACCAGCCCTCCCCTCGTCCAGCAGGACCGACGAGGAGCCGATCCCTGAGCTGCCTCGGAGCAGGTCCCTCGCCCTACATGCGTCCTTGCAGCTCGGGCGCTGCGTGCGCACTTCGGGCCAAAGTGCGTGCAAGCTCGAGGCGGCGGGCCGGAGACGGTGGCCCTCACCTGGGCCCTTCGAGTTTCGTCACCGCCTCCGCTCGGTGGTCCTCACGAAACCCGGGGCCGTCTCGTGACGAAACCCCGACTCGCGAGGACCCTGAGGGCTCGATGGGCCACCAGCAGGGGACTGGGGTCGCGTGCCGGGCGTCATCGGCAGTCCTGCCGGCCACCCTGCCCCTGGCAGGAGAGCCATGTCCGGCTCGGTGGCCCGAAGGCGCTGATCAAAAGACGGGTGGTCGCTTCCACCTGCGCCCAGCGCGAGGCACCACGCCGGGGCAACCATCTTCCTCGGGCGCCACGTCTCGACTGCAGCCGTGAGCTCACCGACGACCGGCGGGATCTCTGCCACCCCGGGGTGTCTGCCTTCGGTCGGGCGCTCCTGGTCGGCTGCGTAGGCGGCGCGTGCCACCCGGGCGGCCCCGGTGGGTGAGACCCGACGGGCGGGCGACTGAAGCTCACTCGTCTTGCGGCCCGAAGGAGCCGTACCCGCTGGCTACCGACCCTGCTCGTTCCTCGTGGTCCCGAAGGAGCTCGCCAAGCGCGGCGGCGCCGAGTGGCGAGCAGGTGCAAATCGCCGATTCGACGCGCAGCGGTCCTCACTTCGGGACCCGAGCGTCGTTCGGAGCGACGTCGAACCGTTCCGAACGACCCGACTGCTCGCAACAGCTGCTGCGCCCAGGCCGGCACTCGGCCGTCCGCTCGTCGACTCGGTGAAGGGCAGTCGGACGTCCCCATCGCCGACGAGCACCACGACGAGGAACGAGTTGCCGAGATCGAACAGGAGCTCCTTCTCGCGAGCCGGCTCACGGCGTTGCGTGAAGGCGCTGGGCTCAGCCTGCGTAACCTCGCGAAGCGTCTGGGCGTCTCCCAGCCACGCGTCGCCGCGATCGAACGCTCGCACAACGTGACGATCGAGGTACTCGAGCAGTACGTCGAGGCGCTCGGCGCAAGGCTCGAAGTGAACGTCGTCAAGGGCCGCCGGAAGACCCGGCTGCTCGGGGCGGACAACGGGGCTGCCAAGTCAGCCTGATCGTGACCCATACTGACAGCGCTCGTCGGGAGGGGTTCGTCCCGACCGCTGGCACGAGGTCATACTCCGAGGGTGAGAGAGGCAGGGTCCATTGCGATGCCGACGATCTTCCCCACTCGGGCGAGGTCAGCGTCGTGGGCGAGCAGCGTGGCATGGTTCCGCCGCGCGACCGACGCGATCATGCAGTCGATCAGGCCTCGCGGAGTGACTCCGCCTCGTCGGCACAGGCGGTAGATGCGCGCTGCGGCTTCGAAGTCCGCCGCGGCGTCGAACGTAAGCAGATCGAATCGCAAGAGCAATCTGCGCAAGTCCCCTTCCCGGACGCCTGTCCTGGCCCCTGCCATAACCTCCATCATCACCAGCTCGGTGGTTGCAAGTGGGCCGTCGTCAGCAATGAGCTCGGTCACTCGCTCGTCTACAGCGCTCCCCGTTGCCCGGTCGTACTCGACCCATGCCGACGTGTCGGCCAGGATCATCGGACGCGAGCGGGACCGGTGTCGGCCGCCACCTTGCCGATGGCGCGCACCCCGCGCATCGCGAGGGCTTCCTCACGGCTCATTGGCTGGCCCGCGAGGTGGCGGAGTGCCAGGTCGACAGCGTCGGTCTTGGTGTGGAGGCCGTAGCGGTCCATGACGGCTTGGAGGTACGTGTCCTCGATCTCGATATTGGTCCGAACTCGGCTCATACACGTACTATACACAACACGTGTATGAGGCATGTACGGTCGGATCGAAGGGCTCTGCCGTCCCCGAACGTCGCCTCGCTGGATCGCCCCGGTGCGGGCATGACGCCGAGTCGCGGGGCGCACCCGACCACGCCGCTGAACGCGAGCCTGTCGCGTAGAACGTTGGTGCGCATCGTTGACTGGCGACCATGACCGAGTCACCCGAGAACCCCGGCCGAATCGATGCAGTCCTGGCAGCGCCAGTGGGGCGCTGCCTCGTCGCCGAGGTCGCCGGGCTGCGGTTCGTCGACCTCCTCGATGCGTTGGAACTGCCCTATCCCCCCAACATCGCAGGCTTCACCAACGCGTCTTGTGGACGAAGAGGTCGGCGACCACGGACGGTGTTCGGTCGGCGGTTCATCATCGACCCGCTCCATCGGAGCAGACGATCCGGCGAAGAGGCCGCGAGCGCTCGCCGCTTGGCGCTCGCCGGCGTGGAGCCGGAACATGCGCGGGACGCGGTCCGTCGCATCGTGCACGACCCGGAGGGTCGACGCCGCGTCGACGTCGGGGACTCCATGGCTGTGCTCGAGGCACTCAGGCATGTGACCCGGGGCTACGGGTTCTGGGGGAACGAGCGCGACGAGGACCGGCTGCTCCTCGCTGCCGCCGATGACCTCCGTCCCGTGGCCGACGCCCTCCTCGCATCTCCGGCGACCGAGTGGTGGTGGGACGACGTGGTGCGCGGCGACCAGCGCTTCGCCGCGCGGGCCACCGACGACAGGGGGACAGGACCCCCTCGTGGCGACCAGGTGAGCGAGCAAGTGAAGACGTCGACCGAGAGGCTGCTCGCCGAGGAGACCAGCGCGCGGGCACGCCATCGGTCCCCGAGCGACGTCCCGCAGAACGCCTCCGGGGACTGGTGGTCTATCCCGATCCCCGGGTTCTGGACGAGCCGAGCCGTCTCTCCCGCTCCCGCCCTCCACCGCGTGTGCGCAGAGGAGACCGGCGACGAGCGGGTCGTCGTGTGGTCACTTGGGATCGCATCGGGTGCCAGGGTCTTGGAGATCCGTGCGCCTGCCGACTGGGCCCGACTCGTCGAGATCGCCCCGCTCGAGGTCACGATGAGCAGACTGGGGGACTGGCGGAGCTGGACGGGGCACGAGGGTCCCTTCTACCTGCCGGACTGGCGCGTCGTAGCCGAGCACTTCGACGGGGTCCACATGACCGTCGGCGGCTACCTCGCCACGAGAAGCGTGGCGGTGCCCGTCGCCGACGGCTTCAGCGTGCTCGCCGACTGGGATCCCGACGCGACTCTTTGGCTGCGCGACGTCATCGAGACGTTCGAGCGGGTGGGCGAATGGGCCGGCCCCTTCAGCTTCGACGCCGAAGAGCAGGGCTGACCTGAGGAAGATAGGCGTGCCATGTCCACCACCGAGACGATCAGCTTCGCCGTCGCGCTTGCGGGTCCGGGCTCCCTCAACCAGGCCGAAGTGGCAGCCGCAGCGTTCTTGGCGCGCTACTCCGGACGAAGCTCGAGGCCTACCGCTACGACCTGCGTTCCTTCTTCCAGTGGACGGCCGACGTGGGGCTCGAGGTGCTCTGCGCCACCCCTCTGCACATCGAGCTGTTCCGCTCGGCATTGGAGGCCGCGGGGGGCTGGCCGCAGCGACGATCGACCGGCGGCTGTCCATCGTGTGCGGCTTCTACCGCAGCGGTGAAGGCCAGGCGCGTAGCACGCTGCGCATTCCTCGCTGTTGCCCTCTTGATCGTGGTCGGCGCGCTCTTTGGCGCTGAAGGTGCGGCAACCGCATCGTCTCCTACACCTCCGAAGCACGCAGCCGCATTGACGGGTGTCAGTTGCAGCTCGCCTACAGGAGCTCACAGCGATCGATGTGAGCTGTCCGACCCCTCCACGGTGGATTGCCGTTGGTGTGACGGGGGCGCTGCTGTGGAACGGCAAGAGCTGGACGAAGAGAGCTGGGAAGACGGCAGGTGGGTGGAGCACATCACTTGGCAGAAATGGACCGGGACGAGCTTGGACGGTGTGGCGGGGCTGTACACGAGGAGCCACGGCACGCGCCTTCTTGGGTCATTTCAAGGCACGATTCAAGGCACGATCTCGAAGGCCAGCGCGTGTGATGGCCGGACAACGGAGAAGTGTCGCCTGTCGAGAGTGGCGACCGCAGTGATCTTCCGACGCTCGGCGGCGGCGGCGACCGAGGCGTCCACGGTACCGAGGGGGAGATCCTGGTAAACGGACACGAGCTCGGCGATGCGGATCCAGTCCGCGGGAGCTACCGGCTCGACGAGAAGGTTGCCAGCGGCGAGATCCCCGAGGAAGCGGATCTCGGCATCGGCGCCCAGGCGAGATTCGAGCAAGTGGACGACCTCGGTGACGACGAGCAGTGGCACGACGAGCGGTCCCGGGTGAGTCTCCAGCAGCCGGAGGCACTCGTCGTGGTGACGGTCGTCGACGTCGACGTACGCATAGAGCGGCCCGGCGTCGACCAACAGGGCTATCGCTTCACCTCTGCTCGCAGGATCTCCTCGATCCGCTCCGAGACATCGTCTCTTCCGCTGCGGCCGGCCCCCGCAGCGATCAAGCTGCGTCGGCCACGTGGAGCGCCGAGGTACGCCTCGATGGCCTCTCTGGTCAGCTGCGAGACAGTCGTGGCGCGGCGCTCGGCCTCATGGCGCAGAGATGCATCGAGATCGTCTGGCAGCTTCACGGTCGTTCGCTTCATGGTATGCCAGCATACCTCTTGCCGAGCCGACTCGGCGATGGTCGAAGCCAATCTCCCCTTCGGGGCTGGCGCAAGCACCGCGGTCTCGATCGAGGGGTCGCACGATGCGCAGACCAGGTTGCAGGACCCCTTCTCCAGGTGGTCCCGCTTGCGCCCAGACGATCGGTCCTTCGTCGTCTCGGCGGGTCGATATCGCCGATCAGCGCAGGGGTCATGCCGAGCGCGGCGGGCGGTCGCGGAACCGAGAACGTCGCCGCACGCGCCTGATCGGCAACTCCATGGAGAGGCCGCAGCAGCGCAACCGACGAGCACGCCCGAGCACGAAGTGCATCGTGCCAAGATGGTGGCTCGAGAACCACTGCTCGAACGCGACCGCTGCAGGTGGGATGACCACAACCGCGCGCCACCTCAGCAGGTCACTCGAGAGCAGGACATGAGCGAGGGGGCATCCAATGAGCCAGACCGAGCTGTTCACACTTGGAGCCGTCGTCAGCTGCAGCGACGGCGAGTGCGCTGAGCTCCAGTCCTGCGTGATCGAGCCGTCGGCGTACGCGATCACCCACCTCGTGGTGGGAGCCAAGCTCCGCAAGGGCCGCGCGCGCATCGTGCCGATCGATCTCGTCGACATGGCCGGCGCGAATGGCGTCACGCTCCACTGCACGAAGGCGCAGTTCGACACGCTCGGGGAAGCCGAAGAGATCGGCGTCCGCACCGGGTCGAGCTTCGACCAGGAGTCCCAGTGGACCCAGGAGCACACAATGGCGCGCATCTTCGGGCCGCGTGTGGATCTCGGGATGGGGTTCGGCCCAGGGCGCGAAGGCGTCGCCGAGAGCCAGATCCCCGTGGGCGGAGGAGAGATCCGGCGCGGTCAGCACGTCCACGCCTCGGATGGGCCCATCGGGCAGGTCCGCGGGCTCATCGCCGGGTCGAGCCAGCACCAGGTGACCCACATCCTCCTCGACGAAGGGCACCTGTGGGACAAGAAGGAGGTCGCCATCCCGATCGACGCGGTGAAGTTCGTGGTCGACGACGGCGTGCACCTGAAGCTCACGAGAAAAGAGGTGGGTGCCTTGCCTCCTGCCGACCTCAGCCGGTTGGCGTGAGCGCCCTCCGGCCGCCCGTACAAGGCCCGGGGCGGGCTCGACGCATCCCAGTCGCCTTCGCGCTGCTCGGCACCCTCGGGCTCCTCGCCGCGGGCGGTGCGGTCCTCGGGGTCCTCCAGGCACCGGCATCGGCCGCGCCTTCGGTCCACGACGCCACGTTCGCCGTCCGAAGGGCCGCCGCCCGAACGCTCCACGCCGACAGGGTGGTCGGCACCTACTGCTATGCGAGGTTGTGCGAGGGCTCGCGCCCCTTCCTCTACCACTTCTCCTACACCGCGCCCGACACGACCGACATGTTCGCGACCCATGGAGCGCACGTCGTCGGGGGAAGTCGCTGCTCGGGGTCGTGCGCGCGGCGGGTGGGCGCGAGCGTGCTCCAGCCGGTGCTGGCGCTCTCCGCCTTCCCGCGCTTCTCCGTGCACGGCGGGTTCTACGAGAGCACGGAGGAGCCGGCCAGCGCCTTCACCCGCTCGATCGAGTCCGAAGTCGGGGGAGCGTCCCGGCTGGGCGGAGCGCTTTCTCTGGTGGTGCAGACGATCGGGAACGAAAAGGGCGACGTGCGCACCCGAGTCAGGGTCTCCTCGGGCTACGTCGTGCTGGTCGATCTGGAGGTGGTCGTCGACGTCCAGGGTCCTGGTCAGCCCCCGGGGTTCCGTGGCGACCACCAGTGGGTGATCCCGAACCGCCTCACCCAGGTCGGGACCTGGCGGGCGGGCTGAGCCCTCCTGGCACCAGACTGCAGCGGCGTGGACCGCCATGGCCGCGAGCGACCGACGCGTGGGTGCCCTCCGGAAGTCCGGCCTCTTGGTCGCGGAACGTGAGCATTCCTGATCGGCGACGGCCTTGCCCCGTAGAGCGGCTCGGCTTCGAAGGGGACCGCGTGCCATGGCAGCGATCAGGATCATCAGGCCGAGACGACCGTGGTCGGCGACGCCAGCGACCGTGCTCCCCACCGCCTTGCTCGTCCGCCTCTTCAGGCTTCACTGGAGCTACACGGTGGTTCTCGACCACCGCGCCGCGGGAAAGATCGGGGTCGGCCAGGCAAAGGTCTTCGACGTGGATCCAGGAGAGCATTCCCTGCGCATGCGGTTCGTGCTGCTGCGGAGGTCCAAGGAGATACGAGTGTCCCTGAAGGAGCGCGAGGAGCGGGTGCTCCTCTGCGGCACCAGCGGACTCGGCTCGCCCACCCTCCGGGAGGCGTCCCCTCACGATGTCACCGAGATCCGGGAAGCCGCCGGACAGCCAGCCGGCGGACAGCCAGCCGGCGTAGAGCCAACCTCGGACAGCCAGCCGGCGGACAGCCAGCCGGCGTAGAGCCAACCTCGGACAGCCAGCCGGGCGCGGACCGGACCAGACGTGCCCGTCGCTGACGACGACGGTGATGCCGATGCCTCTGCAGCCCTCGAAGCGGTAGCCGCGCGAGCTCCTGTTCGGCGCGCTCAGCGATCCCGTTCCCGGGATGGTCATGCGCCACGTGACGGGGACTGCAGGCGTTGTGCCCGGGACCACGCCGGGAGAAAGGCACGCGTCCCAGCTGGTGACATCGACCCTCGCCGTGAAGACGGTGATCCTGCTCGTCGGCGCTGTGGTCGGTGGCGGACGCGGCGCACGGGGCGAGAGGGCATCGAGCGCCGAGCCCGAGAGAGAAGACGACGCGGCGGCGGTGACCGGCACATCTGTGGCGCCCAGGCCCACGAGCTCGATCCTGCCGAAGAGGGCGCACCAGCGCGCCGAGACGTTGCGGACGCTGAGCGACGCGGCGACGTGCTCCATCATGGCGCTGCCGCGCGTGGGGGGCGTGAGCGAGAGCTGGCTGACGCGGCAGGGCCTGGCGGAGGGAACCGCGATCGTGACGGGTACGGCGGGCCAGTGGCGGGTTGTCTCGTGAGCACGGTCTCCGGCCGCGCCGAGGGGTCGACGACCTGCTCGGATCGGA
>JAJZVL010000086.1 GCA_021845725.1 Actinomycetes bacterium
CAGCCGGTTTCGACGTGCTCGCGCGCCGGTGCCGCCCGCGCCCTGGCCGCTTCGCCGCCCGCCTCGCGCTCGTCCTGCTCGCCCCGCAGGCAAGCCGCGCGCCGATGCGCGAGGACGGATCCCGAGCCGCCGGGTTACAAGGCGCGGCCCGAGCCGCCGGGCCGGGAGCCACCCCATGACCTCTGTCGCAGCGCCTGCCCTCGAACGTGCCTACTCGGAGTGCGAGACGATCACCCGGCGAGAGGCCAAGAACTTCGCGTACGGCATCCGACTGCTCCGCCCGCCGGAGCGCCGGGCGCTCTCCGCGGTGTACGCGCTCGCCCGGCGTATCGACGACATCGGCGACGGGGAGGCCCCACCCGAGCGCAAGCTCGACGACCTCGCGCAGGTGCGCGCACAGCTCGCGACGGTGGGCGAGCCGACGCAGGACCCGGTCCTGCTGGCGATCGGCGACGCGAAGGTCCGCTACGGTCTCCCGATGGATGCGTTCGGCGACCTCGTCGACGGATGCGAGATGGACGTCGCAGGCACGGCGTACACGACCATCGACGATCTCGTCGTGTACTGCCGGCGGGTCGCAGGCTCGATCGGCAGGCTGTCACTCGCCATCTTCGGCGCGGCCCGCGAGCCGGGAGCGACCGGGCTCGCGGACGACCTCGGCGTGGCGCTCCAGCTCACGAACATCCTGCGCGACGTGAAAGAGGACGGGAGGCGGGGACGCGTCTACCTCCCGTCCGCCGACGCCGCCGCCCATGCCTGCCCTCCGGACCTCTCCGACGACGCGGCGCTCGCTCGGCTCGTCGCGTTCGAGTGCACGCGCGCCGAGGAGTGGTTCGCCCGCGGGCTCCTGCTCCTGCCGATGCTGGATCGGCGCAGCCAGGCGTGCGTGGGCGCGATGGCGGGCATCTACCACCGGCTCCTGCGGCGGATCGCCCGAGACCCGATGGCCGTCACCCGAGGCCGCGTCTCGATCCCGGCGTCGGAGAAGCTCTGGGTCGCGGCGTCCTGCCTCGTCTTGCTGCGTGGTGCAGGCGTGTGTGGCCGCGAGCGGAGAGCGGCGTGAGCCCAACCACGGCTCGGGTGTCGGGGCGGGTCCTCGTCGTCGGCGGGGGTCTTGCCGGCATGTCGGCCGCCCTCGCGGCGGCAGACGCCGGTGCAGAGGTCACGCTCGTGGAGAAGCGTCACCGCCTCGGCGGCCTCACCTGGTCCTTCTGGCGCAACGGGATCTGCTTCGACAACGGCCAGCACGTCTTCCTGCGCTGCTGCACGGCCTACCGAGACCTCCTCGAGCGCATCGGCGCGGCGGACCAGGTCCACCTCCAGGCAGCGCTCGACATCCCGGTGCTCGCTCCCGGCGGCCGGCGCGCCCGCATCGCGCGGACCTCTGCGCCGCTCCCCTCGCCCTTCCACCTCGGCCGGTCGCTTCTCGGCTACGGGCACCTTTCACTGGCCGAGCGCGCGCAGCTCCTCCGCCCAGTCCTCGAGCTGCGAGCCCTCACACTCGACGACCCAGCGCTCGACGACGTGACGTTCGGGGAGTGGCTCGCTCGGCGGGGGCAGTCACGTCGCGCGATCGAGCGGCTCTGGGACCTCGTGGTGCTGCCGACCGTGAACGTCGGCTCGGCCGAGGCGTCCCTTGCCCTCGCCGCCAAGGTCTTCCGCACCGGCCTGCTCGACACGGTCGATGGCGCGGACATCGGGTGGTCGGCGGTGCCGCTCGGCGAGCTCCACGGGGAGCACGGCAGACAAGCTCTCGAGGCAGCCGGGGTCGAGCTCGTGCTGGGCGCGCCTGCAGATGCGGTGGAGGCGCCCACGGGCGGAGCTCCCCACCTCGCCGTCCTCGTCGCCGGCCGGCGGCTCGAGGCGGACGCCGTCATCGTCGCGCTCTCCCACGAGGCCGCGCCGGCGATCCTGCCTGCAGGCGCCCTCGGCGATCTCTCGGGCCTCGGTCGCTCGCCCATCGTCAACGTCCATCTCGTCCTCGATCGAAGGGTCACCGACCTGCCGCTGGCCGCCGCCGTCGGGTCGCCCGTCCAGTACGTCTTCGATCACACCGCGGCCGCGGGCATTCCCGCGTCAAAGGGCGCACAATGCCTCGTCGTGTCGCTCTCGGACGCGACCACCTACATCGGCTCCCGTCCCGACGAGCTGATCCGCACGTTCCACGCGGCCCTCGGCGAGCTGTTCTCGAAGGCCGAGGACGCCGCCCTCGTCGACGGCGTGGTCACGCGCGAGCACGCCGCGACGTTCCGCGCCGTGCCGGGCACCGCGGCGCTTCGGCCACCCCCTCCGACGCGGTGCCCCGGCGTCTTCGTCGCCGGGGCATGGTGCGCGACCGGCTGGCCGGCGACGATGGAGGGCGCGGTGCGCTCGGGGACGGCCGCAGCCACCGCGGCGCTCGAGTCGATCCGCTCCGGCGACATGCCCGCACCCCTGCAAGGCGCGTCCGCGTGACCGCCCCTCTCACGTCGCCGCTCCCCGCCAGAGCCTCCTCGGTGCAGGTGCCCGACGCCCTGGTCCGCGCCGCGCAGCTGGTCGCCCCCGCGCTGGCGGCCGCAGTCGACCAGCTCGACCCAGCGCTGCGAGAGCCCGTCCGCCACCACCTGGCAGGAGGCGCCAAGTTCGTCCGGGCAGGGCTCGTCCTCCTCGCTGCAACCGCAGCCGGAGAAGGCGATCGCGGCGCGGTGCCCGGCGCGGTCGCGATCGAGCTCGTGCACAACTACTCGCTCCTCCACGACGACATCATCGACCACGACCGGGAACGCCGGCACCGCCCGACGGTGTGGGCCCAGTTCGGCGAGAGCGTCGCGATCGTGGCCGGGGACGCGCTCGCCGGACTTGCGATGCAGGTGCTGCTCGAGACCCCGACGGCGCGGCGCGTGGAGGCGGCTCGGCGGCTCGCGAATGCCAACCAGCAGATGATCGCGGGCCAGGCCGCGGACATGGCCTTCGAAGCGCGTGGCCGCGTCACCGTCGCAGAGTGCCTCGAGATGGAGCGCGGGAAGACCGGCGCGCTGCTCGCGGCGTCGTGCGCGATCGGAGCGGTCCTCGGGGGCGCCAGCGAGGTGACGGCAGACGCGCTCAGCCTGTACGGCGAGCACCTCGGGATCGCGTTCCAGGCCGTCGACGACGTGCTCGGGGTCTGGGGAGAGCCCGCCGTCACCGGCAAGCCCGTCGGTGCCGACCTGCTGGCCCGCAAGAAAGCCCTCCCCGTCGCGGTGGCCTTCGAGCGAGGCGGTCCCGTGGCGGAGGAGCTGTCGGCGATCCTCTCGCACCCGCTCGGAACTGGCGACGTCGCTCGGGCGACCGCGCTCATGGAGGAGGCGGGGGTGCGTGACGCCGTGATCGCGATCGCCGACGAGCATCTGCGCACGGCGCTCGGTGCGCTCGACCTCGTGGACATCGAGACGAGATCCAAGGAGCAGCTGGTGGAGATCGCACGCTACGTGACGGCGAGGGACCGATGACGGTGAGGGACCGAAGGGCCGCGTCGTCTTGGCAGGGAGACGACGCGGCCACGACGCTGAAGAGGGCGACCGAGGCGCTGGTCGCGCTCCAGCACGAGAGCGGCTGGTGGAAGGGCGAGCTCGAGACCAACGTCACCATGGACGCAGAGGACCTCCTGCTCCGCCAGTTCCTCGGCATCCGCACCGACGAGGACACCGCCGGCGCAGCCCGCTGGATCCGGGCCAACCAGCGCGAGGACGGAACGTGGGCCAACTACCTTGGCGGCCCGGGCGACCTGTCGACGACCATCGAGGCCTACGTCGCCCTGCGGCTCGCGGGCGATCCTCCGAACGCTGCGCACATGTCCGCCGCGAGCGCTTTCATCCGCGCGCGCGGCGGGCTGGAGCGGGCCCGCGTCTTCACGAAGATGTGGCTTGCGCTCTTCGGGAAGTGGCCGTGGGACGACATCCCCGTGCTGCCGCCGGAGCTCATGTTCTTCCCCTCGTGGCTGCCGCTCAACATCTACGACTTCGGCTGCTGGGCGCGTCAGACCGTCGTCGCGCTCACGATCGTGAGCACGTACCGTCCGGTCAGAGATCTCGGCGTCGACATCGAGGAGCTCCGCACGGGCCTCCCGCCCCTCCCGCACCACCCGCTCTTCACCTGGGAGGGGGCACTCGAGCGGGGAGACGCCCTCGCACGGCGCTACGCGCGCCGGCCGGTGCGGGCACTGCGCGAGGTCGCGCTGCGCGAGGCGGAGCGCTGGATCGTCGAGCGCCAGGAGGCAGACGGCGGATGGGGCGGGATCCAACCGCCCTGGGTGTACTCGATCATCGCGCTCCACCTGCGCGGCTACGCGCTCACACATCCGGTGCTCGCCGCCGCGCTCAGCGGGCTCGAAGGGTTCATCATCCGAGACGAGCGCGGGCGCCGGCTCGAGGCCTGCCAGTCGCCGGTGTGGGACACCGCGCTCGGGGTCATCGCGCTGGCAGACGCAGGCCTCTCCCCTGACGACCCCGTGCTGACCACCGCCGCCCGCTGGCTCGTCGGCGAAGAGGTCACCGTCGACGGGGACTGGAAAGTGCGGCGTCCCCGTCTCTCCCCCGGGGGCTGGGCGTTCGAGTTCGCCAACGACCACTACCCCGACATCGACGACACGGCAGAGGTGGTGCTCTCGCTCCTGCGCGCGTCCGAGGACGACCACGGCGCCGTCGCGCGTGCCACCGACTGGGTGCTCGGCATGCAATGCAGGGACGGGGGCTGGGCCGCGTTCGACGTCGACAACACGCGTGCGCTCTGCCGCAAGCTGCCGTTCTGCGACTTCGGAGAGCTCATCGACCCCCCGAGCGCCGACGTGACGGCACACGTGGTCGAGATGCTCGCCGCCCTGGAGGCAGCAGGCCGGCGGTCGGACCGTGCCGCGCTCGAGCGCGGCGTCGCCTGGCTGCTCGCACACCAGGAGGTCGACGGGTCGTGGTTCGGCCGCTGGGGGGCCAACTACGTGTACGGCACGGGCGCGGTCCTCCCCGCGCTCGTGGCAGCCGGCGTGCCGACCGCGCATCCGGCCGTGCGTCGGGCGGTCGAGTGGCTCTGCGCCCGTCAGAACGACGACGGCGGGTGGGGTGAGGACCTTCGCTCCTACGACGACCCCTCCTGGGCGGGGAGAGGCACGTCGACCGCGTCCCAGACGGCGTGGGCCCTGCTCGCCCTCCTCGCCGCCGGCGAGGCCGAGCGCCGCCCGACGCACCGCGGCATCGAGTTCCTCTGCACCACGCAGCGCCCCGACGGCACGTGGGACGAGCCGTGGTTCACGGGGACGGGCTTCCCGGGCGATTTCTACATCAACTACCACCTGTACCGGCTCGTCTTCCCGATCACCGCGCTCGGCCGGTTCGTGCACGGAGGCGGACCGCATGAGTGACGAGGTCGTCGTCCTCACCCCGACCCAGGTGGAGGCCCACGTCATGGGCGCGCGCACGATCGTGACGGGGACCGGCGCTGCGTCGGTCGCAGACACCGTCGCCAGGCTCCTGCCCGCGCTCGCGCCGGGCACCGCGGTCGCCGTCACTGGCACCGCGGAACGGCTCAGCGCCGGGCTCCTGCCCGGCCAGCTCGTGGTCGCAACCGAGCTGTGGGCGGCCGGCCCCCGGACCGCGCCGCGTCTCGTGCGACGGCTCCCCTCGGCGTCGCTGCTCGCCGACGAGCTTCGCCGCGACGGCCACATGGTCGCCGTCGGCCCGGTCGTCTCGACAAGCGAGGCGTACGACGAGAGCGCCGAGGCGCCTTCGGTCCTCGGGCCCACCGCAGAGCCCGCGTCCCATCGCCAGGGCATTCGTGGCGAGCTCGTGCACCTCGGGGCGCTGGTCCTCGACCACGACTCGGCGTGGGCTGCCGCGCTGGCCGACCGTGACCGCCCTTTCGCCGTCGTCCGCGCGGTCGAGGACCTGGCCGGCCCCGGGGCGATGTCGGCGATCGACGCCCGGCGCGCCGCTGCGTCGCTCTCCGGGGTGAGAGGGCCAATCGAGCGATGGGCACGCGCCTGCCGCAGCCGCCGCGTGGTGCTCGCGTCGCCGCGGTCGTTCTGCGCAGGTGTGGAGCGGGCGATCGAGATCGTCGAGCGGGCACTCGAGCGCCACGGGGCGCCCGTGTACGTCCGCCGGCAGATCGTCCACAACATCCACGTGGTCGGCCGGCTGGCCGCGAAGGGTGCCGTCTTCGTCGAGGAGCTCGACGAGGTGCCAGACGGCGCGACGGTGGTCCTCGCCGCCCACGGGGTCTCCCCCGACGTCCGCAGCGAGGCCGCGGCGCGCCATGGTTTCACCGTGATCGACGCCACGTGCCCGCTGGTCGCCAAGGTGCACCATGAGGCGCGTCGCTACGCGGCACGCGGGTACGACATCGTCCTCGTCGGCCACGACGACCATGAGGAGGTGATCGGCACCTACGGCGAGGCTCCCGACCGGATGCACGTCGTCGCCACGCCCGACGACGTCGCAGAGCTCGACCTCGGCAAGGACGCACCGGTCGCCTACCTGACCCAGACGACCCTCGCGACCGACGAGACCGCCGAGATCGTCGATGCGCTGCGCACCAGGTTCCCCGAGCTCGTCGGTCCGAGCGCCGACGACATCTGCTACGCGACGCAGAACCGCCAGGACGCGGTGCGGGCGATCGCCGGCGAGTGCGACCTGTTGCTCGTCGTCGGCTCGGCCAACTCGTCGAACACGGCACGGCTCGTCGAGGTCGCCCGGCGCGAAGGCTGCCGTGCGGAACTGGTGGAGGACGCCGGCCAGCTCCGCCTCTCGTGGCTCGACGGTGCAGCAACCGTCGGGCTCACCGCTGGTGCGTCCGCCCCCGAGTCCCTCGTCGCTGACGTCGTCCGAGCGCTGTCGGCCCTCGGACCCATCGACGTCGACGAACGCAGGACTGCGTCAGAATCCGTCCGATTCGCTCTCCCCCCACAGGTGCGCTGATGCCCATTCCCCTGAAGCAGAACTTGAAGATCGGTTCCCATCTCCTCCGCCAGCGGCTGAAGGGCCGGAAGTACTACCCGCTGATCGTCGAGATCGAGCCGCTGTTCACGTGCAATCTCTCCTGCCCGGGCTGCGGCAAGATCCAGCATCCGACCGAGATCCTGCGCAAGCGGCTCTCCGTCGACGACGTGGTGCACGCGGTAGAGGAAAGCGGCACGCCCATGGTCTCGATCGCGGGTGGAGAGCCGCTCTTGCACCCCCAGATCTCCGAGATCGTCCAGGCGCTCGTGGAGCGCAAGGTCTACGTGTACCTCTGCACGAACGCCGTGCTCCTCAAGCGCAGGCTCGACAAGTTCACGCCAAGCGAGTACTTCTCCTTCGTCGTGCACATGGACGGGCTGCGGGAGCGCCACGACGCCGCGGTCGACCGCGAAGGGGTGTTCGACACCGCGGTCGAGGCGATCCAGGAGGCCAAGCGTTGGGGCTTCCGGGTCACGACCAACTCGACGTTCTTCAACACCGATTCTCCGAAGACGGTGCGCGACCTGCTCGACTTCTTGAACGACGAGCTGGAGGTCGACGCGATGATGATCTCTCCCGCCTACGCGTACGAGAAGGCTCCGGACCAGGAGCACTTCCTCGGAGTGGAGCAGACGACGAAGCTCTTCAGAGAGGCCTTCGCCGGAAAACGCAGGAAGTGGCGGCTGAACCATTCGCCGCTCTTCCTCGACTTCCTCGAGGGAAAGCGGGACTTCCAGTGCACCGCGTGGGGGATCCCGAGCTACTCGGTGCTCGGGTGGCAGCGGCCCTGCTACCTCATGTCCGACGGGTACGTATCGTCCTACAAGGAGCTCGTCGAGACGACCGACTGGTCCAAGTACGGCAGGGGAAGGGACCCTCGGTGTGCCAACTGCATGGCGCACTGCGGCTACGAGCCGTCGGCGGTGATCGCGTCCATGGGATCGTTGCGAGAGTCGCTTCGCGCGCTCGTGAGCACGCACTGACCGGCGTGACGACGCTCCACGACATCGCCGTCCACCTCGAGGCGGTGACGGTCGCGACCCCGGCCGAGCCCGCCGATCCCGCCGATCCCGCGGCAGCGAACGGCAACGGGCACAGCCCAGACGGCGCGCGCGTCCCGATCGCGCTCCGGGAGCTCACCCCGGCGCGGATCCGCGCGATGGACCGGCCCGCGCTCGAGCGGCTCGCGGGAGAGATCCGGCACTTTCTCGTCACCTCGGTGTCGCGGACGGGAGGACACCTCGGATCGAACCTCGGCGCGGTCGAGCTGTCGATCGCGCTCCACCGGGTCTTCGACTCGCCGACGGACCCCATCGTGTGGGACACCGGCCACCAGGCGTACGTCCACAAGGTCCTGACCGGGCGGGCGGAGGGCTTCGCGCGGCTCCGCAAGGCCGGCGGCCTCTCCGGCTACCCGAACCGCTCCGAGTCCGAGCACGACCTCGTCGAGAACAGCCACGCGTCGACCGCGCTCGGCTATGCGGACGGTCTCGCTCGGGCCCGCGACGCGCGCGGTGAGCGCCACCACGTGGTCGCAGTGGTCGGCGACGGCGCGCTCACCGGCGGGCTCGCCTACGAGGGCCTGAACAACATCGGGGTCGCCCAGCGTCGGGTCGTCGTGGTGCTGAACGACAACGGCCGGTCGTACGCACCGACGGTGTCCCCGCTCACGACGGCGGCCGCAGCCGCAGGAACCTCGGCATCGCCAGCACCCGGACCGGAGGCTCCCGGGCCGGAGGCTCCCGCCGCCTTCTTCGAGGCACTGGGCTTCTCCTACATCGGCCCCGTCGACGGCCACGACCTCGACGCGCTCGAAGCCGCGCTCGGCGACGCAGCCGCAGTCCCCGGTCCCGTGGTGGTGCACGTCCACACGGTGAAGGGCCGCGACTACGCGCCCGCGGAGCGCGACGCGGAGAAGCGCCTCCACGACGTCTCCCCCTTCGACGCTGCGACCGGGCTTCCCCGGGTCCCCAAGGGCAGCGTCGCCACGTACACCGACGCGTTCGGCGCGGCAATCGTCCGCGAGGCCGCCGAGCGGCCCGAGCTGGTCGCGATCACCGCCGCGATGGCCGGGCCGACGGGCCTCATCCCCTTCGCCGAGCGCTATGGCGACAGGCTGGTCGACGTGGGGATCGCCGAGCAGCACGCCGTGACGGCTGCGGCAGGCATGGCGATGGGCGGGCTGCGACCCGTGGTCGCCGTGTACTCGACCTTCCTCAATCGAGCGTGGGACCAGGTGCTCTACGACGTCGGTCTCCACCATCTCCCGGTCGTCTTCTGCCTCGACCGCGCGGGGGTGACCGGGGACGACGGCCCGAGCCACCACGGGATCTTCGACCTCGCGCTGCTCACGAAGGTCCCGGGCATGACCGTGCTCGCCCCGTCGTCGTACGAGGAGGTCGA
>JAJZVL010000022.1 GCA_021845725.1 Actinomycetes bacterium
CACTGCGATGCCGTAGAGCGCAGCGGCTGCCGACATGCGGTCGTCGTAGGTCACGATGCCGTCGAGCTCGTCGCCCAATTCGAGGGCGGCGGCGAGATGGATGGCATCGAGGCTGCGCAGCTCCTTGGGATCGAGCGTGGCTGCACGCTCGAACGTGGCAGACGTGAGGTCGAGCAAGACGAGCGCGTCGAGCACGGCCCGTGCGCGCTGCATCCGGTCTGGAGCCGCGCGCCACGTCGCCCGAAGGAGCTCGGTGCGCAGCAGGTCGCTGGCGATCATCTCGGTCTCATGTGTGGCTGCCCAGGCTGCCAGGGCATCTGACGCAGGCTCGAAGACGACGAGCTTGGCGGCCGCCGACGTGTCGAGGTAGAAGGCCATCAGTAGCGTGCATCGCGGCGTGCGGCCGCGATGACGTGCGACAGCAGCGGCTGCGTGGAGCCTGTGTCGGGGGGCACGCCAAGGGAGGCGAGGGAGCGCTTCGCCGGCCGAGCCCGACCTGAGGCAATGCGCGCCGCCACCCGCCCATGCGGAACCGGAACCAGCTGTGCAACCGGTCTTCCGCGATCGGTGATCGTCACCACTTCCCCGGCGCCGGCTCTGGCCACTACCTGCGAGGCGTTCTGCTTCAGGGCTCGGATGCCGACCGTCGTCATGTTCTACATCGTAGCACAACTGGGATCGTCCGCCGGGCGGGAGGTCGCGAGCACCTCGATGCTCGAGATGTCCTGCGGTGTGACGCGCCTGGGGTCCTCGGAGAGCACTACGTAGTCTGCGAGCTGGCCGAGGCGAAGCCCGCCTCGTCTGGCCTCGGCGTGCTCGGCGAACGCGGCGCCGAACGAGTAGGCCCGCAGCGCCTCCTCGGCGCTGATCGCCTCTTCGGTCCCGAAGGGCTGGCCGGACTCGGTGCGGCGCACGACCATGTCGCGTATGCCGAGCAGCGGACGGCCTGTGACGACGGGCCGGTCGGAGCTCGCCGGCAGGACCGCACCCGCGGCCAGGAAGCTGCGCAGACGGTACGCGTACCTGGTGCGGGTGGGGCCGAGCGCGGCGCGCATGCCGTCGCCGATCTCGCCGATGAAGCGCCCCTGGGGGACGGGGACGACGCCGAGGGCGGCAATCCTCGAGAGGGCCTCCTCCGAGGTCACTCCGCAGTGCTCGATGCGATGGCGGTGGTCGCGGCGGGGGCGGCGGGCGAGGGCCTCCTCGTAGCAGTCGACCACGAAGCGCACTGCCCGGTCGCCGATGGCGTGGGTCGCGACCTGCCAGCCCGCCAGGTGCGCGCCCACGATCGTGCGTCGGAGCTCGTCGGGGTCGGCCTGGGGGTAGCCGGTGTTCTGCGGATCGTCCTCGAAGCCCTCCTCCATCCAGCACGTGCGACCGAGCAGCGAGCCGTCCGCGAAGACCTTGACCGGCCCGATCCTGAGCCGGTCGTCGCCCAAGCCGGTGCGGATGCCCCCCGGGAGGCCGAGCGCTCCCTCGAACCCGTCGTCGCGGTGGCCGTGAAGCTCTCCGAGCACGTCGGCCGCGACCATGAGCGTGGTGCGGACGCCGAGCAGGCCTCGCTCACGAGCGAGCTGGTACGCGGCGATCTCTGCGGGGCTCTGGCCGATCCATCCTCCGGCGACCCCCGCGTCGCAGACGGAGGTGATCCCCTCGCTGCGGTAGCGCTCATGGGCCCTGCCGATCGCGGCGGCGATCGTGTCCAATGAGCGCGGAAGGACCACGCGTTGGACGAGCAACTGCGCCTGCTCTTCGAGGAGCCCGGTGAACCGGCCCTCGTCGTCGAAGACCACCCGGCCACCGTCGACGACCCGGGGCAGCTCGATCTGCGACGCGGCGGCCGAGTTGATCACGCACATGTGCGCCGAGGTGTGGTGCAGCCACACGGGGTGGCCGTGCGCCGCCTCGTCGAGCGCGTGGAGCTCGGGGTGGTGCCCACCGATCTTGTTCTGGTCATAGCCCGTGCCGATCACCCACTCGCCTGGGGGCGCCGCTCTCGCGCGCTCTTCGACGGCGCGGTAGAGCTGCGCGAGGGTCATGATCGGCGGGGTGGACAGGTCGAGCTCGGAAAGGGAGAGGCCGAACGCGACGGTGTGGCAGTGGGCGTCGTGGAAGCCCGGGAAGAGGTAGCCGTCGCGCTCCTCGCGCTGCGTGGCGTCCGGTGCGAGCGCTTCGGCGTCGTCGTCGAAGGCGACGACGCGCCCGTGGTGGACCGCCATCGCCCTCGCAGTCGGGCGCGCGGGGTCCCAGGTCGCGATCTTGGCCCGGATGACGGCGTCGACCTTCATGGCGTCACACCGCCGGTTCGCCGCCCCCACGGCGGCCTCGGAACGCTTCGGCGGCCGCGCGCGCCGCCGGCGTGGCCGCCAGCGCGAGCGACGCGGTCGTCTCGAGCGTGAACGCCTGCTCGAGACCGCCCGTGAGGCCGGCGGCGAGGCAGCTCTTGGCGAGAGCGAGCGCACGCCGGGGCTTTCCGGCGAGCACGTTGGCCCACTCGAGCGCGCGAGCAAGCGGGTCTTCCGCCACCAGGTTCACGAGCCCGAGCGCGGCCGCGCTGTGCGCGTCGAGGCGCGTGCCCATGAACACGAGCTCGTTCGCCTTGGCGGGGCCCACCATGGCTGGCAGGAGATGGGTGACCCCTCCGGTGACGGCGAGGCCGACCTCCACCTCGGGGAAGCCGAACACCGTGCCCGGGTCGGCGATCACGAGATCGCAGCAGATGGCGAACTCGAACCCCGCCCCCAGCGCGTAGCCGCGCACCGCGGCCACGACGGGCATGGAGAGCTGGCGGATCCTCCGGGTCACCTCTGCGAGGCGGTCGAGGCGTGCGAGCGCAGCGGCGTCGTCCTCGTCTTCGGGTGCGTCCTTCAGGTCGTGCCCCGCGCAGAAGGCGCGGCCGGCCCCGGTGAGGACGACGGCGGATGGGAGCTCTTCCCCGGCCCTGGCGAGCGCGTCGCACAGGTCCCGGACGAGCGCGTCGTTCACCGCGTTCAGTCGCTCGGGTCGGTCGAGCGTGACGACGACGACCTCCCCTGTCCGCGCGAAGCGGACCGTGGGCGCGCGTCCTCCGGAGCCCTCCGTCGTCACGGGTGCGCGCCGCGTCGCAGGCGGCCTCCGGGACCCGCGTCGGGCTTCGAGGCGAGAGGTTCCACGCCCAAGAGGCTCAGCGTCATCTCCACGAACGCTTTCGTGATCGCGTCGAGCGAGAGCCTGCCGTTCGAGGAGTACCAGTACGCGACCCCGCTGCACATCTCGAGCAACGCGAAGGTCGCGAGCTTCACGTCTGGGACGTGGAAGTCCCCCTGGCGTGACCCGTCGGAGATCGCCTCCTCCCACAGGGCCTCGTATGCGTCGCGAAGAGCGACGGCCTTACGCCGGCGCGCCGGAGTGAGGGAGCGGATCTCGGCGTCGCCGACGATCGAGAGCAGGTTGTCCTCGGCGTGCCGGCGCACGTGGAGCTCGACCAGCTTCACGATGCGCCCGCGGGGGCTCTCGGTCGCCTCCACGATCTCACGGCCGGGGTCGAGGAGGCCGCGCATGCTCTTCTGCATGAGCCGGTCGAGGAGGTCCTCCTTCGTGCCGATGTAGTGGTAGAGGGATCCGAGCGTGATGCCAGCCTCGTCCGCGATCGAGCGGATGCCCGTTCCCTCGAAGCCCCGCAGGGCGAACAGCCGTAGCGCAGCCTGCTCGACGCGCTCGGCCGTCGACGTGCCCGCCGGGTCGTGCGTGGCCATGGGCCTCACTATAGCGATCGATCGACCGATAGATGGACGGGTACATGGACGGGTACTCGGAAACGGCTACCGAGGGGGTCGCCCGGGCAGCCACCCGCGGCGGTCACGGTCAGCCTGACCGGCCTGACCGGCCTGACCGGCCTCACCGGCCTCACCGGCCTCACCGGCCTCACCGGCGGCCGTAGGCGCGCATGGCGTCCTGGAGGCGGTCGTGGGGGAGCGCGTAGGCGGTGATCCCGTCGCGCCCGGTCATGGTCTGAGCGGCGACGAGCGCGTTCAAGATGGCCTCTTCGGTCGCGTCGACGACCCCCTCGAACAATGCGCTGGTGGCGCTGTTGGGGAGCATGCGCACTGTCGTGACCGGGGCCGCTTCGTCGTGATCGGAGGCGAGCGGAAGGTCGGCGTTGGCAGTGGAGAAGGCGATGAAGAGGTCCCCGCTCGTGTTGGCGCCGACCCCGCCCATACGGGCCACGCCGAGGCCGGCTCGCTGCGCGAGGCGCTCGCACTGGTGGGGAAGGAGCGGCGCGTCCGTCGCCACGACCGCGATGATCGACCCCGTGCCGGCGAGGTGGTCGTCGTCGGGGGGCGCCGGCACCTCGCTGACGCCGATCTCGAGCCCGACCGGTACGCCCGCGACGCTGAGGCGCGCCCGCGTGCCGTAGTTGGCCTGCACGAGGACACCGACCGTCCAGATGGCCCCGGCGGCGCCGACCACGCGCGAAGCCGTGCCGATCCCCCCCTTGAACTCGTGGCAGATCATCCCGGTGCCGCCGCCGACGTTGCCCTCTGCGACCGGCCCGCCCGACGCGGAGGTGAGCGCCGCGAAGACGTGTGAAGGCTGGACATGCATCCCGTTCACGTCGTTCAAGACGCCGTCCCAGGTCTCCCCCACCACGGGGAGGCTCCAGGAGACTTCCCCTATCGGCTGGCTGCGCACCTGTGCTGCGATGAGCGCGTCGTGCACGACCCCGACGCTGTGGGTGTTCGTGAGCGCGATCGGTGAGGTGAGCACGCCCGACTCGCGGACCCACTCGAGCCCCGTCAGCTCGCCGTTGCCATTCAGTCGATGGCACCCCGCGAACACGAGGCGCTGTCCCACGTCCTCGCAGGGCACGACCACGGTGACGCCCGTGCGCACCGGTCCCTCCCCGACCCGCAGCGGCCCGTTCCCCCGGACGATCGTGGTGTGGCCGACGCGCACCCCGGCGACGTCGGTGATCGCGTCGAGAGGCCCGGGCGCGCCGGTGCCGATGTGCACCCCGAGGTCGACTGCTCTCGTCATGATCCGAGCACCTCTCTCGGCTGACGTTCTGCCATTGTCGTCACAGACTGTCGCTCCCGGTCCTTCTCGGCTCTCGTCTCTCGTCGGTCGATCGTTCGACCGGCTAGAGTCTGTCAGGTCGTCGTCCCACGTGCACGGAGGAGGTCGGTCACGTCTCGAGCAACGTCGCCCATGGTTCGCCAGGTCGGTCACGCTGAAACCCCCCCGATGAGCGGGCTCGGTGCGTTCTACTCGCCGCGCAGCGTCGTGGTGCTGGGCGCGTCCCGGCGTCCCGGCAAGCTGGGCCACGACGTGATGGTCGAGTGCGCGCGTCTCGGTTTCTCCGGCGCGATGTACGGCGTGAACCCGCTCGCCGACGGCGAGCCGATCGGCGGGTGGCCCGTCGTGCGCTCCGTGCGCGACCTTCCCGAGGTGCCGGACCTCGCCCTCGTCGCGCTGCCCGCTTCGGGCACCCTCGCCGCGGTGGACGAGCTGGCCCGGGTGGGGGTGCGAGCGGCCGTGCTGGCCGCCGCGGGTCTGGGCGAGCTCGGCGGCGAGGCGGCGGCGGTCGAGCAGGAGATCGCGCGCGTCGCGCGCTCAGCCGGCATGCGGCTGCTCGGCCCGAACGGGTTCGGGCTCTACGCAGGTTCGGCGGGGTTGAACCTTACGGGGTGGCGGGAGGTTCCGGCGGGCAGGGTGGCGCTCCTCACCCAGTCGGGGAACGTCGCGATCGCGCTGTGCCGGATGATGGCGCGCTCCACCGTCGGTGTGTCGAGCTGCACGGGGATCGGGAACCAGCTCGACGTGGACGTCGCCGAGCTGCTCGAGCACCACGCCGGGTCGGCCGACTCCGACGCGATCGCGCTGTACGTCGAAGGCCTGCGCGCGACCTCGGGGAGGAGGCTCGTGCAGGCGCTTGGCGCATGCGCGCTGGCGGGCAAGCCGGTCGTGGTGCTGAAAGGTGGGCGCTCGGACGTCGCCGGCCGCTCGGTCGCGAGCCACACGGGGGCGCTGGGCGGGGACCGCCGGGTCTGGGACGCGGCGCTGCGCGAGGGCGGCGCCCGCCAGGTTGCCGATCCTGCGGCCCTCGTCGACGCGCTCGAAGCCTGCACGGCGACCCGGGGGCGCCGGGTCCGCGGTGTCCTCGTCCTGAGCGATGGCGGCGGGGACACGGTGCTCATGACCGACGCCCTCGACGACGCCGGCATTCCGCTCGCCTCACTCGGCCCGGGCACCCAGGCCGTGCTCGACGCCTTGACCCCTCCCGCTGCACCTCGTGCCGAAGGCGCCAACCCCGTCACCCTCGACACGGCCGGCGGGCTCGAGGACGACCCACGGCTGATCGCGCGCTGCGCCGAGGCGGGCGCGATCGACGGCGCCGTCGACGCGGTGGTGGTGTCGGGCACCTTCGGCGGCTACCGGGGCCGCAGGGCGGAAGAGCTCGACGCGGTGGCGCGCCTCGCGGCGCTCGCGCGCGCCGGAACGCCCGTGCTCGTCCACTCGGCGTTCGCTGCGGACGACGAGGAGCCGGTGGACGCGCTGCGGCGAGCGGGGGTCCCCGTGTACCCGACGGCGCGGCGCCTTGCCATCGCGCTCGGCGCAGCACGAGGAACCGCCGGCAGTGCGGTGTCTGGTCCAGGTGCTGGGCCGTCCTCCACTGCCGGCGACGGCCTGGCAGCGACTCCCGCTGGCGATCGCGTCGCTGCGCCGGTGCCCGAGGCGCGCGTCTCTGTGCCGACCGCCGAGGCGTTGGCTCGCCTGGCGGCTGTGGGGATCGTCGTCCCGCCGGTCACGACCGTCTCGGACGGTGCCGAGCTTGCCGACGCAGTCGCCCGTATGCCGTTCCCGCTCTGCTTGAAGATCGAGGACCCGAAGATCTCCCACAAGTCCGACGTCGGCGGCGTGGTGCTCGACGTCGCACGCGACACGGCCGAGGACGCGGCCCAGGCGCTGTGGCGGCGGTTCCCCGGGCGCAAGCTCGTGGTGATGCCGATGCTCTCGTCCGGCGTAGAGCTGCTCGTCGGCCTGGGGAGAGACCCGACGTTCGGCGCCTTCGTCATCGTCGGCCGCGGCGGCGTGGCCGCCGAGGTCGATCCCGATGTGGCGATCGCGCTCGCGCCGGTCTCTTCGGACGCGGCGTTCGCGCTGTGGACTTCGCTGCGCGCTGCGCCGTTGCTTCGGGGCTGGCGGGCGCAGCCGGGTGTCGACCTGGGCTCCCTCGCCGAGCTCGTCGCTGCGATGTCCGAGCTGGCCGAGCGAGAGCCCGGGCTCGAGATCGAGTGCAACCCGGTGCTCGCGTACGAGGACGGCTATGCCGTCGCAGACGTGCGCGCGCGAGTGAGGCGAGCCTGACGTGGCGGTGCGGGAGGCCAGGGTCTCCGACGCTGCGGAGATCGCCGCGATGGTGCGCGAGCACGCGGCGCACGAAGGCGCGCTCGAGCACTGCCACTTCGACGAGCGCGCGGCGCGCGCGGCGCTCTTCGGCGACGCGCCGACCCTGCGCGCGTTCGTCGCGTTCACCGAGGACGACCCAGACGTCTCGGCGGGCTGCATGCTGTGGTACGCGACGTACTCGTCGTGGGCCGCTGTGCCCGGGGCGTGGGTCGAGGACCTCTACGTGCGTCCTGCATACCGGCGCACCGGCCTTGGGAGGCAGTTGCTCGACGCGCTGCGTGCGAGGGTCGAGGGGCGGGTCGAGTGGGACGTGCACGTGACGAACGACGCTGCGAGCCAGTTCTATCGCCGCCTCGGCGCCGTCCCGGTGACCGATTGGACGAAGTTCCGCTGGCAGCGATGAGACCGCCGGCGCGCCGTGCGGCGCTCGACGTGCTCGTCGCACAGCTCGCCCCGCGCACTCACGACGTGGAGGCGAACGTGCGCGAGGCGTGCCGGCTGGTCGACGAGCACCCCGAGGCGGATCTCGCGGTCTTCGGTGAGCTGTACTTGCAGTCCTACGCGCTGAGGGGGATCGAGCCGATCGACGTGCACCCAGCCGGCGGGCCGGTCGGCGGGCCGGTCGACGGGCCGGTCGGCGGGCACGCGGCTGACGGGCCCCTTGGAGCGCTCAGCGACTGCGCGCGCCGCCACGGCACCGCGCTGGTCGTGGGCGCGGCGATCCTCGAGACGGCGGGCGCACCGCGTATGGCGAACGCCGCGCTGTGCATCGACGAGGAAGGAGATCTCGCGGCGACCTACCGCAAGGTCCACCTCTTCGGCGCGGAGAGGCGGCTCTTCTCGCCGGGGGACGAGTACGTCGTGGTGACACTCGCCGGCGTCGCCGTGGGGCTGCTCGTCTGCTACGACCTCGACTTCCCCGAGGCGGCTCGCACGGTCGCTGCGGCCGGAGCGGAGCTGCTCGTGACCGTGTCTGCCAACATGGACCCCTACGCCTCCGACCATGCCCTCTACGCGAGGGCGCGTGCCGTGGAGAACCGCATCCCCCACGTCTATGTGAACGCAGTGGGTCAAGAGGGCCGCCTGCGCTTCTGTGGGGGGTCGACGGTGGCCGACATGGCGGGCCGTGCGGTCGCCGAGCTTCCCGGCTACGAGCCGGCCGTGCGCCTCGTGACCGTGCCGTTGCGCCCCGACCCTGGCGACCCCCGCCCGGACTACCTCGCAGAGCGCCGCCCCGAGGTTCGCGCGCGCGTGGTCTGCGCGACATCCCGAACCTGAGCGGGAGGACTGGGTCCGACAGGTCCGACCGGCTGGTCAAGGGTGGCGTCCTTGCAGAAGACTGGTGTCCGACACGACGGAGGGACCTGCGAGGGGAGCTGAGGCGGACGTGGAGCTGACCAACGAGTTCACGGTGGACGTGCCGATCGAAGAGGCCTGGCCGGTCCTCACGGACCTGGAGCGGATCGCGCCATGCATGCCGGGTGCCCGGCTGGACCAGGTCGACGGTGACGAGTACCACGGCACGGTCAAGGTGAAGGTGGGCCCGGTGACCGCGGAGTACCGCGGCAAGGCGACCTTCGTCGAGCGAGACGACGCCGGCCATCGGGCCGTGCTCCGCGCCGAGGGCCGCGAGGCTCGCGGTCAGGGCAACGCCAGTGCCACCATCACGGCGCAGCTCGAGCCGGCGGGCACGGCGACCAGGGTCTCGGTCACCACCGACCTGACCATCACGGGGCGGGTCGCCCAGTTCGGACGCGGGGTGCTGGCCGACGTGAGCACGAAGCTGCTGGGCCAGTTCGTCGACTCGCTCGAGACGATGGTGCTCTCCGGCAAGAGCGGTGCACCGGCAGGGGCCGGGACCACAGCCGAGGCGGGTGGCTCAGAGGAGGCGGTGGCAGAGGGGTCGGCTCCCGCCCCCGGTGCCGAGGCGTCGGTCGACCTCGTCCGAGTCGCCGGTCCGGCCTTGGCAAAGCGGATCATCCCCGTCCTCGGGATCGCCGCGCTGGTCTGGATCGTCTGGAGGCTGCGCTCGCGCCGATGAGCGCGCCGAGGGCGCCGAGCGCACTGAGCGCGCCGAGCGCGGCGATCTCGCGTCGCGGGGAGATCGCTCGAAGCGATCCAGCTGATCGGTCTGATTGACCGGCCGGTCACTTCGACGCATACTGAGGGGCACTCTCCATCCCGACAAGGGGGGATCGCATGCAGGTACCCGCGCCCTTCGAGTATCGCCGCGCCACGAGCGTGGAAGAGGCCATCGACCTGCTCGGCGAGCTCGGTTCGTCGGCCCGGGTGGTGGCGGGCGGTCACAGCCTGCTCCCGATGATGAAGCTCCGGCTGGCGACGCCCGAGCGCCTCGTCGACATCAACGACCTCCACGGCGAGCTGGGCTACGTCAGGGTGGACCCCGGCGAGGTGCGGATCGGCGCGCTCACCCGGCACCGGGAGCTGCTCGAGTCCGACGACCTGGCGGCGGTCCACCCGGTCTTCCGCGACGCCGAACGGGTCATCGCCGACCCGGTCGTGCGCAACCGCGGCACCATCGGCGGCTCCCTGTGCCAGGCCGATCCTGCGGAGGACCTCTCGGCCGTGTGCACCGCCGTCGACGCCGCGTGCGTCATCCGCGGTGCCGGCGGCACCCGGGAGGTGCCTATGGCGGAGTTCTACCGCGGGCCGTTCGAGACCGCGGTGGGCGACGGCGAGCTGCTGGTCGAGGTGCGTGTGCCGCGTCGGCCGCGTGGGTCGAGCGCCTATGAGAAGGTGGAACGGCGGGCGGGCGACTGGGCGGTCGCCGCCAGCGCCGCCGCGCTCTGGCTGGACGACGACGGGCGGATCGCCGACGTGCGGGTTGGCCTCTCTGCCGTGGGGCCGAGCACCACGGCCGTCGAGGGCATCGCCGAGGCCCTGCGCGGTCGGGAGCCCTCGGAAGAGGCCTACGCACAGGCGGGTGCCATCGCCGCAGAGCGCTGCAACCCGGTCGCCGACCTGCGGGGGAGTGTCGAGTACAAGCGCCACCTGGCCGACGAGCTCACCCGCCGGGCGCTCCGGCGTGCCGTCGCCCGGTGCCGAAGGGAGGGCTGAGCATGCAGGTGCGCCTCACGGTGAACGGGGATCCGGTCACCGCCGAGATCGAGGACCGCCTCCTCTTGGTGCATTTCCTCCGGGACCACCTGGGACTGACGGGCACGCACTGGGGCTGCGACACGTCGAACTGCGGGACCTGCGTCGTCTGGCTCGACGGGGAGCCGGTGAAGTCCTGCACCGTGCTCGCCGCGATGGCCGGCGGCCACGAGGTGCGTACGGTCGAGGGCCTCGAGCGTGATGGCGAGCTCGACCCGGTCCAGCAGGGCTTCATGCAGTGCCATGGGCTGCAGTGCGGCTTCTGCACCCCCGGCATGATGATGACCGCCCGAGCCCTTCTCGACCGGAATCCCGCTCCCAGCGAAGAGGAGATCAGGGAGGCCATCTCCGGGCAGATCTGTCGTTGCACCGGCTATGCGACCATCGTGCGGTCCGTCCAGTGGGCCGCCGCCTACGAGGCGTGCCGGGCAGAGGCGAGCCGGGCAGAGGCGAGCCGGGCAGAGGCGAGCCAGGCCGTGGGGAGCGCATCGTGACCACGCTTGGAACCCGCCCGCTCGACAGCTTCGTCGACAACGACCAGAAGCCGGTCGGCTACGGCCGGATGCTGCGCAAGGAAGACCCGCGCTTCGTTCGTGGGCTCGGCCACTACTGCGACGACATCCAGCTCCCCGGGATGCTCCACATGGCGATCCTGCGCTCGCCGTTCGCCCACGCCCGCATCGTGTCGGTCGACACGAGCCGCGCGCTCGCCCATCCGAAGGTGAAGGCCGTCGTGACCGGGGCGGACCTGGCCGAGAAGGGCTTGGCGTGGATGCCCACCCTGTCCAACGACGTCCAGGCCGTGCTCGCCACCGACAAGGTTCGCTTCCAGGGCCAGGAGGTCGCCGTCGTCGTCGCCGAGGACCGCTACTCGGCACGCGACGCGCTCGAGCTGATCGACGTCCGCTACGACCCGCTGCCGCCGGTGGTCGACGCCCGCCATGCCCTCGACCCCGACGCTCCGGTGATCCGGGACGACCTGGAGGGCAAGGCCGACAACCACTGCTTCGACTGGGAGACGGGCGACGCGGCGGCGACCCAGGCGGTGTTCGACCGGGCCGAGGTGGTGGTGAGCCAGGACATCGTCTACCCGCGCGTGCACCCGGCACCGATGGAGACGTGCGGCTGCGTGGCCGACTACGACCGGGTGAGCGGGAAGCTGACCCTGTGGACGACGTCGCAGGCGCCCCACGCCCACCGCACCCTGTACGCCCTGGTGGCCGGCCTGCCGGAGCACAAGATCCGGGTCGTCTCGCCCGACATCGGCGGAGGCTTCGGCAACAAGGTGCCGATCTACCCCGGCTACGTGTGCGCCATCGTGGCGTCGCTGGTCCTCCACAAGCCCGTCAAGTGGATGGAGGACCGCTCGGAGAACCTCATCTCGACCGGCTTCGCCCGGGACTACCTGATGCGCGGGGAGATCGCCGCCACCCGCGACGGCAAGATCCTGGCCGTCCGCACGAACGTGCTCGCCGACCACGGCGCCTTCAACGGGACGGCGGCTCCGGTGAAGTACCCGGCCGGTTTCTTCGGCGTGTTCACGGGGAGCTACGACCTCGAGGCCGCCTACTGCCACATGACGGCCGTCTACACGAACAAGGCCCCCGGCGGGGTGGCGTACGCCTGCTCCTTCCGGATCACCGAGGCCGTCTACCTGGTCGAGCGGATGGTCGACGTCTTGGCTCGCGAGCTGGACATGGACCCAGCCGAGCTACGGCTGCGGAACCTGATCCGTCCCGACCAGTTCCCCTACACGACCAAGACCGGCTGGGTCTACGACTCGGGCGAGTACGAGCGGGCGCTGCGCCTGTCCATGGAGACGGCCGGCTACGCCGAGCTGCGCAAGGAGCAGGCGGAACGGCGCGCCCGGGGCGAGCTCATGGGCATCGGCCTCTCCTTCTTCACCGAGGCGGTCGGCGCCGGCCCCCGCAAGGACATGGACATCCTGGGCCTCGGGATGGCCGACGGCTGCGAGCTCACGGTGCACCCGACCGGCAAGGCGGTGGTCCGGCTCTCGGTGCAGACCCAGGGGCAGGGGCACGAGACCACCTTCGCCCAGATCGTGGCCGAGGAGCTCGGGATCCCGCCGGCAGACATCGAGGTGGTCCACGGCGACACCGACCAGACGCCCTTCGGCCTCGGCACCTACGGCAGCCGGTCGACGCCCGTGTCGGGAGCGGCAGCCGCCATGGTGGCCCGCAAGGTACGCGACAAGGCCCGCATCATCGCCTCGGGGATGCTCGAGGTCTCCGTCGCCGACCTCGAGTGGGAGAAGGGCGCCTTCGGGGTGAAGGGTGACCCGACGCGCTCGGTCACCATCCAGGACGTGGCCATGCGCTCGTACGGCGCGGGCGACCTGCCCGAGGGCGTGGAAGGCGGCCTGCAGGCGGAGGTCTGCTACAACCCGGAGAACCTCACCTACCCGTTCGGCGCCTACATCTGCGTGGTCGACGTCGACCCGGGGACCGGCGCCGTCAAGGTGCGCAAGTTCGTGGCGATCGACGACTGCGGCACGCGGATCAACGAGATGATCATCGAAGGCCAGGTGCACGGCGGGCTCACCGACGGCGTGGGCATGGCCCTCATGGAGATGATCGCCTTCGACGAGGACGGCAACTGTCTCAGCGCTTCGCTGATGGACTACCTCATCCCGACGGCCCTCGAGGTCCCCGACTGGCGGACGGGGCATACCGTCACGCCGTCCCCCCACCACCCGATCGGTGCGAAGGGCATCGGAGAGTCGGCGACCGTCGGGTCGCCACCTGCGGTCGTCAATGCGATCGTCGACGCCCTTGCCCCCTTCGGCATCCGGCACGCCGACATGCCCCTCACGCCCTCGCGGGTCTGGGATGCCATGCAAGGTCACCCTCGCCCACCGGTATGACGACGGTCGGGTCCTCGCTCGCCGAGCGGCTCGCCGCGCTCAGCGCGGAGGGGACGCCGTTCGTCCACGCCACGGTGGTGCGGGCGCAGCCGCCGACGCCCGCCCGGCCTGGGGACGAGGCGCTGATCCTGGAGGATGGCACCATGGAGGGCTTCGTGGGCGGCCAGTGCGCCGAGGAGTCGGTCCGCACCGCCGCGCTCGAAGTGCTGGCGGAAGGTGAGCCGCTCCTCCTGCGCATCCTGCCCGACGGCGATCCCGGCTACCCGCCGGCCTTCGGCTCCCGGTCGGTGGTCAACCCATGCCTGTCGGGGGGTGCCCTCGAGATCTTCCTCGAGCCGCGCCTGCCACCTCGCCGCGTGGTGATCGTCGGCGAGACGCCACTGTCCGGTGCCGTCGCCTCGCTGCTCCGACAGCTGGGCTACCGAGCCGACCTGACCCCCGTGCTGGCTACCGGCGCTGCCGGGGGAGCCACCGCCGTCCTGGTCGCCAGCTGTGGTCACGACGAGCCGGAGGCCATCCGCGCCGCCCTCGACGCGGGGGTGGGCTTCGTTGGGCTGGTGGCCAGCCAGCGCCGCGGCGAGGCCGTCGTGGACGCGATGGACCTCGGCGCCGAGGAGCGGTCACGGGTGCGCACGCCGGTCGGCCTCGCCATCGGCGCGCGCACCGCCTCGGAGGTCGCGGTCTCGATCGCAGCCGAGCTGGTCCGGGCCGTGCGGACCGAAGGGCTGCGCGCGCCTGCCGGTGACGTCGCTCCGGCAGCTCCCGTCCAGGCCGTCGATCCCGTGTGCGGGATGAGCGTCGTCGCCGGCCCGCACACTCCGCACCGCGTGGTCGAGGGTGCCGACGTCTGGTTCTGCAGCACCGGGTGTCGCGACCGGTACGCCCGCTGAGGTGGCGGACGAACCAGAGCGGGTCCACCCCGACGAGGTGCGCCGGCGCCTCGACCGGGTCGGCTATCTCGTCGACGAGGGCTTGGCCACCGCGCTCGCCTTGGCGCTCTCGCTCGGCCAGCCGCTCCTGCTCGAGGGGGAGCCCGGCGTGGGCAAGACGGCGGCGGCCAAGGCGCTGGCCCGAGCCTGGGGGGCGCCCCTCCTGCGCCTGCAGTGCTACGAGGGGGTGACCGCCGGCGAGGCCTTGTACGAGTGGAACTACCAGCGCCAGCTCCTGGCGATCCGCCTCGCCGAGTCGCACCATCAGACCCTCCACGACGCCGATCTGTTCACCGAGGAGTTCCTCCAGGAGCGGCCCATCCTCCAAGCCGTCCGCTGCGCCGGCCCGGTCGCGCCCGTCCTGCTCATCGACGAGATCGACCGCGCGGACGACGAGTTCGAAGCGCTCCTGTTCGAGTTCCTCGGCGAGGCCTCGGTGACCGTGCCCGAGCTCGGCACCTTCGTGGCCACCCGGCGCCCCACCGTGGTCCTCACCTCGAACCGCTCGCGTGACCTGCACGACGCGCTCCGCCGCCGATGCCTTTACCACTGGATCGAGTTCCCCGACGCCGAGCGGGTCGTGGCGATCCTCCGGCGCTCCGTGCCCGCGGCACGTGAGCCGCTGGTGGCGTCGACCGCCGCCTTCGTCGGCCGCGTGCGGACCCTCGACCTCGAGAAGGCTCCGGGGCTGGCCGAGGCAATCGACTGGCTCTCCGCCCTCACCGTGCTCGGCGTGGCCCATCTGACCCGTGACGACGTCGAGCGGACGTTGGGGGCGATCGTGAAGACGCCCGACGACGGCGACCTCGTGCGCGCCTCGCTGGACGAGCTGGGGTACGCAACGAGCGACGGTGCCTGAGGGCCATGGGCGGCGGCTCGCGGGTGAGTGACGAAGGTGCCGCCCTGCTTGCCGGGGTGGACCGGGCTGCCTTCGCCGTGGCTCTTGCCGTGCGCCTGCGCAAGAGCGGCGTGGTCGTCGGCACCACGGCGACCCAGGCCTTCGCCCGTGCGCTCGGCACGTGGGAGCCCCGCTCGATCGGCATGCTCTACTGGATGGCGCGGGTGACGCTCGTCCAGCGACAGGCGGACCTCGAGTCGTTCGACGCGGTGTTCCGGGCCGTCTTCTGCGCCACCGGGCTGGCGCTCGATCCCGCCGCTCGCCGGGGCTCCGGCCCTGCAGGCGCCGCCGCGGCCCGCGGGTCCTACCGCTCGGTCCCAGGCGCGGCTGCCGTCGAGGTCGCAGGAGACGGCCTCCCGTGGGCCACCCTGCCCGCGGCGGTGGCGCCCGCCGACGGGGACGAGGCGCCTCTGGACCTGCCCGAGCGCCTCCCCAGCCGCCTGAGCGCCGTGGCCGACGTGCCGTTCGAGCGCCTCGACCCGGCGGACCTCGCCCTCCTCGGCGACTGGCTGGCCGAGGGCCTACGCCAATGGCCGACCCGGCCGTCTCGCCGATGGGATCCCCACCATTCGGGCCGACGCGTCGGGCTGCGCCCGACGATGGCCGCCGCCCGCCGCACCGGTTTCGAGCCGGTGGCGCTCGTGCGGACGCGCCCGCGGCGGCGCCCGCGGCGTGTCGTCATGCTCTGCGACGTGAGTCGGTCCATGCAGCCCTACGTGGCCGCCTACCTGCACCTGCAGCGGGCGGTGGCGGTGGCCACCGCGGCGGAGGTGTTCGCCTTCTCCACCTCCTTGACGCGCCTCACCGCAGTGCTGGCGCGCACGTCGTCGGCCGAGGCCGCCATCGAGGAGGCGACGGCACGGGTGGACGACCGCTTCGGCGGCACCCGCATCGCCACCAGCCTCCTCACGCTCCTGTCCTCCCGCCACGGGGAGGCGTGCCGGGGCGCGCTCGTGGTGATCGCCTCGGACGGCTGGGACACCGATCCGCCCGAGGCCATGGTCGCCGCCATGTCCCGCCTGCGGCGACGGGCGCACCGGGTGCTGTGGCTGAATCCCCGCCTGGCCGCGCCCGGGTACGAGCCGCTGGTGGGAGGGATGGCGGCGGCCGCTCCCTACTGCGACGCCGTGCTGCCGGCGGACCGCGTGGGCGCGCTCGGCGACGTCGTCCGCGCCCTGGTCGCCGGGCGCTGAGGCGCGTCACCCTGCGGAGCGCGAGGAGAAGATCCCGAGCGGGAGGTAGGCCGACACCACCCAGTTGGGAGCGTCCACGATCTCGGTGATCCTGAGGTGCGCCGTCACCGACGCGAGCACGTACGCCTCGACCGGCGTGATCGCGTAGCGCGACGCCGTCCAGTCGACGAGCGCGCGGGTGGCGTCCTTCGCCGCAGCCATGAGGTCCGGTCCCACGCCCATGGTGACGTACCACTCGCCGGCCTCGGTGCCAGGATGCAGCGGGCCCCGCACGAGGAGCTGGGGACCGGGGATGGAGCGGTCCTTGTGGAGGCGGAGCCGGAGCGCGACGTCGAGCGGGCTCTCGATGGCGGTCACGCACACCTCTCCGTCACCCATCGCCGAGTGGCCGTCGCCGATCGAGAGCATCGCTCCGGGGACCTGGACCGGCAGGAAGAGCCTCGAGCCGGCCACCACGTCCCGGCAGTCGATGTTCCCGCCGAAATGCCCTGGCGGCATGATCGGCGCCGGAGCCGCCACGTCGGGGCAGACCCCGACCGTCCCCGGGAACGGGCGCAGCGCGACGGCGGCGATGTCGCCGAAGCGCGCGACCGCGTTCGACGGTTCGCCGAGATCCCAGATGTGGAGGTAGGGATCGGGAAAGTCCTCCTGAAGCAGCCCCATCCCTGGCAGCACCGCGGTGAAGCCCCAGCCGCGGTGGCTCGCGGAGAGGATCTCGACCTCGAGCGTGTCGCCCGGCTGCGCCCCCTCGACCTCGACGGGCCCGAGCAGCGGGTAGAGCCTCGAGAGGTCGAGAGCCAGAAGGTCGGCGCTGGTCGCGTCGGGGCTCAGCTGGTCGTCGGTGATCTCCCTCAGCGTCGCGTGCACTTCGTCGCCATCGACGACGACCGCGACGGGCGCCAACCCGGGATCCCACGAGTGGTGCGGCGTGCAGTCCGAGACGTCGACCGTGCGTGTGCCCATGCTCGTCACACGATGGCGGAGACGGGCGGGTTCGAACAGGAGACCGCCACGATCTCTTTGCCCTCGTTGCCGCGCACGCGGAACGTTACCGCGGGGACCGCCGCAGCGCCCTCGTCCACCCGGGCAGCCTGCGGAAAGTACCCGTTCGGGCGATACCGCCCCCTGTCCGAGGGCGCTTTGATTGCCTGTGGCCGGCGCATCGCTGCGCCCCGGAGGAGCCATGACCGAACCGTTCGAGCTGGAGCAGCTGCTTTGGGACCTGCGCCACGACCCGCGCGTCGTCGCTCGCATCCGGCAGGATCCCGCCGGGACGATGCGCGGGTACGGGCTGTCCCACGACGAGATCGACGCGCTCTTGGCGCGGAACTTCGGGCGCCTCCTCTCGTTCGGTGTCGCGCCGATGCTCCTCTACTTCGGCGCGCTCGAGATGGGCGTGAGCCGTGACGAGTACTACGCGGCCCTGACTGCGCAGGCTCCTGCAGACGGTCTCGAGCCGCGCGTGCCGGAGCGCGCATGACCTCCTCGGTCGTCGGCGTCGCCTGTATGTCGCACTCCCCGGGGATCACCGGGTTCCCCGAGCGCGCGGATCCCGAGGCGGCGAAGGCCGTCCTCGCAGGCGTCGACCAGCTTGCCGCCGTCGTGGACGAGGCCGACCCCGACGCGTTCGTCGTGGTGTCGACCGAGCACTTCACGAACTTCTTCGTGTCCAACCTGCCGAGCTTCGCGGTCGGGACGGCGACCGGCTACGACCTTCCGGCGAGCGACGCGTTCGCGGCCTTCCTCGGGATCGAGCGGCGCCGCTACCCAGGCCACCCGACTCTCGGCGAGGCCCTTTACGCCGGGCTCCTCGCCGAGGAGTTCGACCCGGCGCTCGTCGCGGGCGGGTACGGGTTCGACGAGGCGTTCGCCGTGCCGCTCTCGCTGCTCGCCCGTGGGCGGGACATCCCGGTCGTGCCGATCGTGGTCAATGCCGTGCACGCTCCCTACCCGCCGCTCGCGCGCTGCCACCGGCTGGGTGCGGCGATCCGGCGGATCGTCGAGGCACAGGGCGTCGCAGAGCGCGTCATGGTGCTCGGCACGGGCGGCCTGTCGCACTGGGTCGGGGTGGCGGGCGCCGGGACCATCGACACCGAGTTCGACCGGCGCGTGCTCGACGCGTTCGAGGCGGGCCGAGCCGAGCGGCTCCTGTCGTTGTCGGATGCCGAGCTCGAGGCATCGGGCAACGGAGCGCACGAGGTCCGCGCATGGCTGGTCGCAGCGGGGGCAGCAGGTGGTGCGAGGTTCCGGACCCTCGCCTACGAGCCGGTGCCGGCGTGGCTGACCGGCACCGCTGTGGCGGTCGCAGCGCCAGAGGCCGGCACAGCGAGCGTCACAGCGAGCGTCACGCGTACGAGCATCGAGGCAGGGGGTAGCCCATGAGCAGCACGCTGTCGCAGGCGACCGAGATCGATCGTCTCCTCGGCCGGGCCCGTTCCGAGATGTCCGAGGGACGGGTCCCCGTCGAGATCTTCAACTCTGACGTCGTGTTCGCGCTCGAGCAGGAGCGCCTGTTCCAGCGGGCGTGGCTCTTCTTGGCGCACGAGTCGGAGCTGCCCGACCCGGGGGACTACGTGCTGCGGTCGCTCGCCGGCAACTCGGTGATCGTGAGCCGCGACGAGTCCGGCCGTATCGGCTGCTTCTTGAACATGTGCCGGCATCGCGGGAACCAGGTCTGCAAGGCGTCGGAGGGGAACGCGTCGCACTTCCGCTGCTCGTACCACGGCTGGACCTATGCCAACGACGGCAGGCTGATCGGCGTGCCCCACATCCGCAGGGTCTACGACCCCGGCCAGATGCAGCGGTCGGACTGGGGGCTCGTTCCGGTGCGGACCGAGTCGTACGCGGGGCTGCTGTTCGGATGCCTCGACCCTGGCGCGCCCAGCCTCGAGGAGTACCTGGGCGGTTTCCAGTTCTACCTCGACCTGTACCTCCGCCCGGGCCCGAACGGCACCGAGGCCTACGCGCCCCCCGACCGCTGGGAGGCCGGCACCGACTGGAAGATCTGCGCCGAGAACTTCGCCGGAGACGGCTACCACACGCCGGTCGCGCACCAGTTCGGCTTCGAGCTGGGCTACTACGCCTCCTCGGCGACCACGCACGCCGACGGGTACGCGGTGCACATCCCGCACAAGGGCCATGGGATCGGGCTCGGCCAGACCCCGGGCATGTCGCCGTTCTTCGGCTACCCGCCCGAGGTCGTGGCGGGCATGGAAGACGTGCTCTCCGAGGCGCAGCTCTCGATCTTCCGCGAGGTCCGCACTGCGGTGGGCACGGTCTTCCCGAACCTGTCCCTCCTCATCCAGCCATTCAGCACGGTGCCAGGGGAGCCGGGGGTCCGCTTCTGCACCATGAGGCTCTGGCAGCCGGTCGGCGTCGGGCGCATGCAGATGCTCTCGTGGTGCCTCGTCCCGGCCGACGCGTCCAAGGAGTACAAGGACGCCGCATACCGCGCCTACACGCTCGCCTTCGGACAGGCGGGGATGTTCGAGCAGGACGACTTCGACAATTGGTCACGAGTGACGAGGATGGCGTCGTCACCGTTGTGCCGCGACCTGAGCTTCCCGTACTTCATGGGGCTCACACGGGCTCCGCTCGACGACTTCCCCGGACCAGGGGTCGTCATGCAGCCCTACATGACGGAGACGAACTTCCGGAACCTCTGGCAGACCTGGCTCGAGTACCTGGAGCGCCCATGACGACCGACCGCGTCACTCCTCTTGCCGACGTGGGTGGTCACCCGGGCCATCTCACAGGATCGGCACCGTCGCTGCCCGACGGGGTCGACGCCGATCTGCAGCACGCCGTCGAGCGCTTCTTGTACCTCGAGTCCGAGATCTTGGACGACCGCCGTTTCGAGGAGTGGCTCTCGCTCTTCTCTGCGGACGCCACCTACGAGGCACCCCTGCGCGTGACGCGGGACCGCCAGGCGTCGCAGCTCTCCGAGCGTGGCCGGCTGTTCTCGGACACGAAGGCGACGCTCGAGGTCCGGGTCCGCAGGCTCTTGTCGGAGTACGCGTGGGCCGAGCAGCCTCCGTCGCGCACGCGGCACTTCGTGTCGAACGTGCGCGCGCGCTGGCTCGACGACGGCGCCATCGCGGTGCGCTCGAACGTCCTCGTCTACCGCAACCGAGCGGAGCAAACCGACTTCGAGCTGTACTCGGCTGACCGGCACGACGAGCTCGTGATGACGAGCGGAGCCGCCATGTTCAGCATCCGGCGCCGGTGGTTCGTCGTGGACCAGAGCAACATGAGCGGCGACAGCCTCTCGATCTTCCTGTGAGCTCGGCGTGACCACGCCCTTCCCTCTCGAACCGCGCGACGCGTCCGACGCGACCCGAGCGCCTGCGGCGCCGTCGGACCCGGGCCGTGCAACCGGATCGGAGGTCGAGACCCTCGTCGTCGCGAACGAGTTCGCCGAGGTCCTCGTCCAGCGCGTCCTCACGCACAACGGCGTGCGTCTCGAGGTGTCCTCACCCAGGCTGCACCGCGCGGTCCGTCTGGATCCCCTGCAGCTCGAGGCGCTCACCTGGCAGGAGGCAGCGGCCTTCTCTGCGATGCTCACCGAGCCCTTCGGGCCTTCGGGTGAGAAGGAAGAGCCCGCCGGGATCCCTGAGGGGCCCCCCGAGCGCGCTCGTGCGAAGTCCAACGGGCGAGCCCACGGGGATGTGCGGCGGTGACGGGCCTGCTCGAGGGTTCGGTGGCGCTCGTGGTGGGTGGGGCGAAGGGAATCGGCCAAGGAGTCGTCGAGCGCTTCGTGACCGAGGGTGCCCGCGTGGGAGTGCTGGACCGCGACGCCGGCGCGCTCGACGCGCTCGGGTGTGCGTTCGGCGACGCCGTGAGGACGATCGTGGGCGACGTGACGACGCCCGATGCCCACGAGCGCGCCGTCGCCGAGGTCGTCGAGCACCTTGGCGACCTCGACTCGCTCGTGACGTGCGCGGGCGTCTTCGACTTCCGCACCGCGGTCGGCGACCTGGAGATTTCCCGGCTCTCGGCGGCCTTCGACGAGCTCTTCGCAGTCAACGTGAAGAGCGCGCTCCTCGCGACCCGAGCGGCGATGCCATCGCTCCGGCGCCGTCGGGGCGCGGTCGTCCTCACCGCTTCGGTGGCCGCCTTCCATCCCGAGGGTGGCGGCGTCCTCTACGGCTCGAGCAAGTGGGCGGTGCGCGGCCTGGTCGTGCACCTGGCCCGAGAGCTCGCGCCCCACGTGCGAGTCAACGGGGTCGCGCCGGGTGGGACGACCGGCACCTCGCTGTCCGCGCCGGCCGCGCTGGACGCGTCGCGCACGGTGGCGTCGGATCCTGGGCGCGACGAGCGGATCGCCGCCGAAGCGTTGCTGCGGCGCGCCGCGACCCCGGCCGACCACGCCGGTACGTATCTCTACCTGGTGTCGCCGCTCCTGTCTCCGGCTGTCACCGGGATGGTCGTGTGCTCCGACGGCGGACGCGGAGAGCCGATTGCCTCCGAGGAGGACGCCGGCGGGGCGGTGGAGGTCGACGAAAGGTTCTGGCGGCGTGAAGCCGTCGGATCGAACCTGCGAGACGGAGGAGGAAGAAGCTGAGCACGCTCGAGGTGCGCAAGGTGCTGTGCGTCGTGGAGGAGACCAGGCTGGCTGCCGGCAGGCCTGGAGCCACCTCCCTGCACAAGGTGGCGGCGATGGCGGTGGTGCGCAATCCGTTCGCGGGCATGGGGTTCGTCGAGGACCTCTCGGCGCTCGTCGAGCCGTCGGAGGAGCTGGGTCGTGAGCTCGGCGCGCGCGCCCTCGAGCTGCTCGGGGGACCCGTCCAGAGCTACGGCAAGGCGGCGATCTGTGGGATCGCTGGCGAGCAGGAGCATGCGAACGCCTGTCTCACCTCCGCGTTCGGCAATGCCCTGCGCGAGGCGATCGGCGGTGGTGAGGCGTGGATCAGCTCCGCGACCAAGGTCGGGGCGCCGGGGACGGCGATCGACGTGCCGCTCGCCTACAAGGACGAGCTGTGGGTGCGCAGCCACTACGACGCCATCGAGGTGCGCGTGCCGGATGCGCCGATGCCCGACGAGATCGTCGTCATCGCAGCTGTCGCAGACCGGGGCCGGCTCCATGCGCGCCTCGGCGGCATGACGCTGGAAGAAGCGGTCGCCAAGGCCGGCGGTCGATGACGACCCTGGCGGTCGTCGGCGCGGGCAGCGTGCTCTCCGGCGAGATCGACGCGCCCGTCGTCGCGGGTGCCGACACCGTCGTGAGCGAGGACGGGCTGATCACCGCGGTCGGCGGCCGGGCCGCCGACCAGTCCATCGACGAGTCCGTTCGGCGTGCAGACGTCGTCATCGACGCGGGCGGAGCGACGGTCGCGCCCGGCCTCATCGATTCGCACTGCCACGTCGTGCTCGGCGACTACACCCCGCGTCAGCGCACGGTGGGGTTCTTGGAGAGCTATACCCACGGCGGCATCACCTCGGTCGTCTCTGCAGGCGAGATCCACGCGCCGGGACGTCCTCACGATCCGGTCGCGGTCAAGGCGCTGGCGCTCGCTGCACGAGCCTGCTTCGCCAACTTCTCACCGAACGGCATGCGCGTCCACGCCGGCACGGTGATCCTCGAGCCGGGGCTCTCGGACGGCGATTTCGCAGAGCTCGCCGCAGGTGGTGTCAGGCTCGCCAAGTTCGGGTTCGGCGACTACGCGGACCCGCGGGACGGGGCGCGTGAGGTGCGCGCGGCTCAGGCGCACGGCATCGGGGTGATGAGCCACTGCGGCGGTGCGAGCGTGCCCGGATCGCGGCCGATCGACGCCGAGACGTTGCTCGTGCTCCGCCCCGACGTCTACGGTCACGTGAACGGCGGGCCGACCGCGCTGCGCGCGGACGGCGTTCGGCGACTCATAGGGGAGACCGACGGGACGCTGCAGCTCGTCCAGGCGGGCAACCTCCGCTCCTCGCTCGAGATCCTCGACATCGCGCGCGAGCTCGATGCTCTTGCGCGCGTCGTGGTCGGATCGGATACCCCGACCGGCACGGGCGTCATGCCCCTCGGGGTCGTGAAGACCCTCGCGGAGCTGTGCTCGCTCGGAGGCATCGACGGCGAGACGGCCTGGGCGCTCGCGACCGGGAACAACGCCAGGGCGTTCGGCATCCCGGGTGGACACATCGCAGTGGGGGAGGTCGCAGACCTCGTAGTGATGGACGCGCCATGGGGATCGGTCGCCGAGTCCGCGTGCGCGGCGCTCGCCCTCGGCGACGTGCCGGGCATCTCGGCGGTCGTGATCGGCGGCAAGGTGCGCGTGCTGCGCAGCCGGAACACCCCCGCCGCCGCACGCCAGGTCGTGGTCACGCCCCCCGTCGATCTGGGGGGTGACTGACGAGCTGCGAACACGTACACAGACCCTGCATCATCGATATTGCACGATCCCGACATGAAGCTGAGGAGGAACCGGATGCCAGCGGCATACAGTAGAGACGAGGTCAAGGAGCGGTCCCGTGCGCAGTGGCACGGCGCTTGCAACGTGACCCTTCCGTCGTTCACGAGCGATTTCAGCGGGTTGAACGACGAGGCGATCCGCCACGACGTGGCCCTCGCCGCCAAGATGGGGTTCTGGGGGACCCTGATCGCGTCGGAGTGCGGAACGACGGTCGACGAGTACATCCATTTCATGGAGGTCGCCGCCGACGCCGCGCCGCCTGAGCTGAAGCTGGTCGCGCACCTGAGCTTCGCGAACACCGAGGAGGCGTTGCGGGTGGCGGACGCCGCGTACGCGCTCGGGCTCGAAGCCGGGCTGCTCGGGTACCCGCCGGACTTCGTGCCGAAGGCCCCGAGCGACATCGTCGACTGGACGCGCGACCTCACGGACCGCACGGACCTCGCCATGATCGTGTTCGCGGTCGTCACCTGGGGCTTCCGGTCGCTCAGCCCGGCGAGCTTCCCCCACGATGCGATCGTCGAGATGGCGGGCCTCGAGACCGTCGCTGCGATCAAGTACGAGGCGAACCCGCCGGGCATCGTCACCGGGGTCGCCGACCTGCTCCGGCGCTGCGGCGACAAGGCGATCGTCCAGTGCCCGATGGAGCACACCGCTCCCGCCCTCATCGACTGGTTCGGGATGCAGTGGATCGGCACGAGCGGGTACGAGGCGTTCGGCGACCGCGTGCCTCGCTGGTTCAAGCTGCTCCACGAGGGCAAGTGGGACGAGGGGATGGAGCTGTACTGGAGCTATCAGCCTGCTCGTGAGGCCAAGGGTGCATGGAGCCAGACGTGGGCCGGGTCCAACCTCATCCACCGAGTGGGATGGAAGTACCTCGGCTGGCTCCAGGGCTTCAACGGCGGCCTTCTGCGGATGCCGCAGATGCGTCTCCACCCCGGCCAGATGCGCGCGCTGCGCGCCGGGGTCGAGGCGTCGGGGTACTCGGTACCGACCGACGACAGCGCCTTCTACGAAGGGAGGATCCCCGGATGACCGTGCGTCGCGGTGCCGCCAGGCCTGGTGGAGGCCCGGACTGATGCTGCTGCTCGACGGACGTGACATGGAGGGCTTCCTCGACGTCAGGCGGTCGATCGAGGAAGTCCGGCGTGCGCACGAGGAGCAAGCCCGCGGCCAGGTCCAGATGCCGCCACGCCAGACGACCGACACTCAGGACGGCCAGAACTGGCTGCGGATCAGCCAGGCCTTCTTGAACGGGTCTGGCTACATGGGGTTCAAGGCCATGAACCGAGCGGCCGGCGTCGGCATGCGCTACCTGGTGGGCCTCTACCGCATCGAGACGGGCGAGCTCCTCTCGCTCATGGACGCCAACTGGATCACGACGCGCCGCACGGCGGCGACGAACGCGCTCGGCACCCACCTGCTCGCCCCGGCTGGGGACCGAACGGTCGGGATCATCGGATCGGGAGTGCAGGCTCGTGCGTTCCTCGAGGCCTACGCGACGCTGCGTGTGCTCGAACGCGTGTGCGTCTTCAGCCCGAGACCCGAGAGCCGCGCGGACTTCGCGAAGAGCATGGGCGAGAAGATCGGCGTTCCCGTCGAGGCGCTCGGCTCGGCGGAGGCCGTGGCGAAGGAGTGCTCGACGGTGGTGCTCGCGATGCGGGCTCCACGATCTCCGGTCTACGAGACCGCCTGGCTGCGCCCGGGCGTGCACGTGACCGGGCTGAGCTCGGTGCGCGCCGAAGCCCGCGAGGTGCAAGACGGCGTATGGACCGGGAGCGACCTCGTCGTCGTCGACGACAGGGTCACGGTCTTCCACTCCGGTGACGGCCGCGCGGCGCTCGAGGCCGGGGTCGTGCCCGACGATCTCCCCGAGCTCTTCGAGCTCGTGGTCGGCAAGGTGGGGCGCTCCGGCGCGCAGGAGGTCACGTTGTTCAAGTCCGCGGGGAACGCGATGCAAGACGTCGCGGTGGCGGTCGGCGCGTACGAGCTGGCGCTCGCCTCGGGAGCAGGCCGGAGCATCCCAGACTTTCCCGAGGTGAAGACATATGCGTGAGAGAAAGCGTGCCCTCGATGCCTCCGCGTGACACGTTCGCCAAGTCCGAGGCCAAGGAGTGGGCGGAGGAGAACTTCCGCGGGGTGTGCAACGTGATCATCCCCTCGTTCACCGCCGACCTGCGCGGGCTGAACGAGGCGGGCATCCGCCACGACGTGCGCCGTAACGCAGAGCTCGGGTTCTGGGGCGCTCTGCTCGTCTCGGAGGCAGGAACGACCCCCGAGGAGATGCGCACCTTCATGGAGATCGCCGTCGACGAGGCGAAGGGCAGCCAGTACTTCCTCCTGCATGGTTCCTTCGACTCGCTCGACGACACGATCGAATGCGCCCGTGACGCCCGCGCGATCGGGGTGGACGGGCTGCTCGTCGCGTACCCGAACAGCTTCTATCCGACGACGGCGGCGGAGCTCGGCGCGTACACCCGCGCGCTGTGCGAGAAGACGGACCTCGCGGTCGTGCTCTTCTGCGCCCCCCACTACAACTTCGAGCGCCTCGACCGCAGCGGCTTCCCGCTCGAGGTGTGGCACGAGCTCGTGGACCAGCCCAACGCCGTTGCCCTCAAGTACGAGGTCGGCCATCCCGGGGTGGTCGGCTCGTGGCAGGTCTTCACCGAGTTCGCCGGCCGCCGGGTGCTCGTCTGCGACCCTTATGAGCCGAACCTGCTCATGTGGGACGACCTCTACGGCACGCCGTGGATCGGGACGAGCAACTACGAGTACTACGGCGACACCGTCGTGCGGTACCTGGCGGCCCAGCGCGAGGGCCGGCGCGAGGAGGCGCTCCGGCTCTACTGGCAGATCCAGCCGGCGCGCCAAGCGCGCGAGGCGCTGCGGGCCCAGGCTTCGGGAGCGAACTTCAACCACCGTTACCTCTGGAAGTACCAAGCCTGGCTGCAGGGCTACAACGGCGGGCCGATCCGAGCCCCGGCCATGAAGCTGAACGATGCGCAGATGCGGCGGGCGGCAGAGGGACTCGTCGCGAGTGGCCTCCTCGACGCCGTCCCGGCCAGCTTCGCCCCGTTCTTCGAGGGGCGGAACCCGTCGTGATGCCCCGGCGGGCTTCGGTCGGGCGGGGAGAGGATCGAGCCGAAGGATCGATATCCCCCGATCGGGGGATAGTCGGCACCGGGGGGTATCGCTAGATTTCGGTGACGAAGACGTTGAGGTAGCTGTTGTTGCCAGCGGTCGAACGATCGTACCTGGCGCTCGCGTGTGGAGCTCCGTGGAGCCAAAGTCGGCCTTCGCAGGGGTCTTGGACACGTAAGAGCATTTCGACTCGCAAGGGGGGTCTAGTGCACTCGAGAGGATTTCGTCTCGTACTGGGGGTTCTCGCCGGCTTGGCAGCAGTCACCTTGACCCCTGTCGTCTCCGCGGCGGCGACCAAGAGCCCGCAGGCGGTGGCGGCGAAAGCCTCGCACAAGCTCAAGACGATCGGATGGGCCAACCCGCAGGGCATCCAGCCGATCTTCATCGCCTTTACGAAAGCTCTGGACGCTGCAGCGAAGCGAGCCCACGTGAAGGTCATCACCTTGAACGGTGAGGCAACACCCGAGGTGCAGGTCTCGGACATCCAAACGTTCATCACCGACAAGGTGACAGCCATCATCGTCTTCCCGCTCGTTCCTGCAGCGGAGGCCAAGATCCTCCAGACGGCCGCGAATGCCGGCATCAAGATCATCGGGCTGAACGCGATCATGCCCCCGGCTGCCGGCGCGACGCCAAAGGTGTCGGCCCCCTACTCGGCCGACCTCGACTGGGGATACGTGACAGGCCCGTATGCCGAGGGCAAATTCGTCGCCCAGCAACTGCATGGCAAGGGCAACGTGGTGGGCATCAAGATCCCCGTCCCGGTTCCCTCGCTGGACGCCATGCTCGGGGCCTACCAGAAGTATGTGACGCAGGGCCATCCGGGGATCCACTGGCTGGGAACGCTGCCCGATGCCACCGACACACTGGCCGGAGCCCGGACCTCGATGCAGGACGCCATCACTCGCTACAAGGGGAACATCCAGGCGGTGATGGCCTACACCGACATCGCGGGGATCGGGGCCTACGAGGCGCTCAAGGCTGCCGGCATGAAGCACGTGATCATCGTCGGCCAGCAGGGCAACCCCATCGGCGTGGCCGCCCTGAAGAAGGGCGAGATCCAAGCGGACATCGATACGAAGCCCTACACGGCGGCGCTGTGGGCCCTGAAGGAGGGGCAGCTGATCGTGGACGGCAAGCCGTACCTGAGGTACGTGCGGCTGCCGATCTCGATGCTCACGAAGAAGAACGTGGGCAGCTGGGAGACATGGACAAAGGGGATCAAGGCCATCGCCGACGGCAGGACGTCGCTCAACGTGAAGCTCTCCAACAAGCCGGCGTTCGGGAGGCCCAAGTCGTGATCGTTGGCGCACACCGCGCTCGTCGGTTGAACGATGCCCACGGTTGAGCCGGCAGGGGACCCGAGCCTCGTCATCTCCGGAGTGACGAAGGCGTACGGTGCCACGAAGGCGCTGCGTGGCGTCTCATTCGAGCTCCATGCCGGCAGTGTGCACGGTCTGGTCGGTGTCAACGGGTCGGGGAAGTCGACCCTGCTCAAGATCCTCGCCGGGGCGGAGCGGGCCACGAGTGGCGAGATGCTCCTCGGAGGAAAGCCATACCGGCCGCGCAGTGCTCGACACGCCGGACAGCTGGGGGTCACGATGGTCCCCCAGGAGCTGCCGATCGTGCGGCGGCTGAGCGTGGCAGACAACGTCGTGATGGGGAACTGGCCCGCCCGGGCCGGAGTGCTCCGGAGGGCGGAGCAGCTCCGCATCGTCGAGCAGGCGCTCGCCCAGATCGGCGCCGATCTCGACCCTGCCACCCCGGTCGGGGACCTGACGCTCGGCGACCAGCAGCTCGTCGTGTTGGCCCGGACGCTGTTCCGGCGCTCTGAAGTCGTGCTCTTGGACGAGCCGACCAGCGCTCTGGGGGCCGACGAGGTCAGGCGTCTGCTCGAGGTCCTTCGGGCCACTGCCGCGCAGGGACGTACGGTCATGATCGTATCGCAGCGTTTGGATGACATCTTCGGGCTCTGTGACCGCATCATGGTCTTGCGCGAGGGCGAAATCGTCGAGTCCGCCGATGTGGGCGACATCACGTCCGAGGAGGTCGTCGACCTCATGCTCTACGGGTCGAGGGTGGCGCATCGGCCACTACGGGGTTCGGCGGTGGCATTGGAAGAGGGAGGATGCCGACGCGACGCGACCTCGCCAGCCCTGGTGGTCCGAGGTGCCGTGATGCCGGGGCGGGGTACCGGGATCGACGTGACGATCGAGCGCGGTGAGATCGTGGGTTTTGCTGGGCTGCCCGGTTCGGGATCCTCACAGCTCTTGCGCACGTTGTTCGGGCTCACCTCCATGGAGCGAGGGGAGGTCCGGCTGTTCGGCAAGCCATACTCGGCTCGAAGGCCCGCGGCGGCGGTACGCGCCGGAGTCGCCTACGTCTCGGGTGATCGGCAGGCCGAGGGGCTGATCCCTGCCGTGAGCGTCGCCGGCAACATCGCCATGGTGAGAGATCGCTCGGTGTTCCATGGCCCGCGGGCTCTCGCCCGCACCTACCGGGCGGCACTCGCCCAGATCGCCGCTCTCCAGATCAGGCCCGGCGATCCAGACGCTCCGATCAGCACGCTGTCGGGTGGCAACCAGCAGAAGGTGCTGTTCGCCCGCTGGGCGTTGATCGAGCCGCGCTTGTGGCTGCTCGACGACGCCACCAGGGGAGTGGACATCGGGGCTCGTCGTGACATCCACGCGGAGATCCGACGCCGTGTCGTCGGTGGGCAGGCGGCTGCGGCCGTCGTGTCCTCGGACGTGCTGGAGCTTCTCGAAATGTGCGACCGGATCCTGGTGTTCAGGCAGGGCGCCGTCGTCGGACGGTTCGTGGCTGGCGATACGACAGCGGGTGAGATCGAGTCCCTGGCCGCGTCCACGCTGAGCGTGGTGTCGTGACTGAAGGGACGGTCCGAGAGACCCCCGACGGGGTTGACGGCGCACGGGGGTTCCGCCCGGCCGGCGGGGATCGGGCGGAGTCCATGGGGTTCGTGCCGGGGCACGTCGCCCCTTTGGTCGCTGGTCGCACGGGTCTGACCCGGCGGGCCGGCCGGGGCATGCGCGAGTACCTGGGTGCGCTGACGACGTTGGTCATCCTGGTGGTCGTCCTGGGGTCCACCGAGTCGGGCTTCTTCGCAGTCGGCAATGTGCAGAACGTGCTGGAGACCAACGCCCCGCTGTTCCTGGTCTCCATCGGCATCCTGTTCACCCTCATCTCCGCCGGTTTCGACTTGTCGGTCGGCTCGATGATGGCGGTGTCGGGGTGGATGCTGGTCATCTTCATCAACGACATGCACGTGAGCCCGCTGCTCGCGATCGTGCTGGCCGTTGCCTGCTGTGGCGCGATCGGCGGGGTGTTGAACGGCATCTCCATCGGGGTGCTGAAGCTGAACTTCTTCGTCACCACGCTGGGTTCCCTGATCCTGTTGCAGGGCATCATCGAGGTCGCCTCGGGCGGCGTCACGACTCCCATCAGCTCTTCCTTGCTGAGCACGCTCGGGAACGGCACCGTCGGCACAGTGCCGATCTCGTTCCTCATCTGCGTCGGCGCGCTGATCGTGGGATGGTTCGTGCTGCGCAAGACGACGTTCGGCCGAGCGGTCTACAGCGTCGGTGGCAACCCGGAGGCGGCACGCCTCTCGGGGGTCCCCGTGAGCTGGACGCTGGTCGGCGTCTACGCCTTCAGCGGGTTGTGCAGCGGGCTGGCCGGTGTCGTGGCAGCCGGCCGACTGTCTGCGGCGACGCCGACGGCCGGGGGCGCGATCGAGCTGACCAGCGCCGCCGCCGTCCTGCTGGGGGGAGCCAGCCTGGCCGGTGGCGTCGGCAAGCTCGCCGGGATGACGTGCGGCGTGCTCGTGCTCGCGGTGCTGGCCAACGGGATCAATCTGCTCGGCCTGAGTGCCTACTGGCAGGACGTCGTGACCGGCGCCGTGCTGCTGATCGCCATCCTCTTGGACCGGGCGCACAAGTCAGGGTCCTTCAAGTTGAAGGCCGCCCTCCGATCGCGACGACTGGCCTGAGGTTCGAGGCTCGAGACGTTGCTCGGCCGGCGAACGGGGGTGATCGCGCTTGGCGCTCGCCAGCGTCAGTAGGTGACGCTTCCACCGTCGATGTTGAGGACCTGCCCGGTCACCATGGCCGAGCCGGGCGAGCAGAGGAAAAGGACCCCCCCGACCAGGTCGCCAGGCTCGAGAGGTCGTCGGATCAGCTGCCCTGCCACGACCGGGGTGAAGAACGGCGCGACGTCGCCGCCGAGCGCCGCTGCGGTGGCCGTGAGGCCCGGAGTCACCACGTTCACGGTGACTCCGTCGGGCGCCAGCTCAGCGGCAGCGCTCCTGGCAAATCCGATGAGTGCCGCCTTGGTCGCCGCGTACGGCGCGAACCCTGGTACTGCCTGGTGGGCGGCGGACGACGAGACGAGCACCACCCGGCCGGCGGACGATCGACGCAGGTACGGCAGCGCTTCCCGCACCACGTTGAACACCCCTCCGACGTTGAGCCGCCAAAGGGCTTCGAATTGCTCCAGGCTCCATTGCTCGAGCGGCCGGTTCGGGAAACGTCCGGCTGCGGCGATGACGACGTCGATCGCGCCCTGCGGACTGGCCGCGCCAGCGAGCGCGTCTGCGACTGCCGCCGCGTCGGTGACGTCGCAGCGGACCCCGGTCACGCGATCGTCGCCCTCGGCGGTCGCTACGTCGAGGATGTCCAGGCCATGCACGCGGGCGCCCTGCTGCGCCAACGCCGTCACCAGGGCGGATCCGATCCCGCCCGCTGCTCCGGTCACGACCGCCCGGACGCCGCTCAGGTCGGGCGGTGGCACCGCCATCGCCCGCGCCGTCAGTACGGGAACTGCCGGCGACCGTGGTTGACCGAGACCCACTTCATCGTGGTGAACTCGTCCAGGCTCCATTGGCCGTTCAGTCGACCCATCCCCGACCCCTTCTCGCCGCCGAAAGCGACGATCGGCTCGTCGTGGATCGAGGTGTCGTTCACGTGCACCATGCCGGTGTCGAGCTCCCGGGCCAACCGCACACCACGATCGAGGTCCGTGGTGTGCACGGCGCCGCTCAAGCCATAGTTGCTGTCGTTGGCCAGGCGGATGGCCTCTTCGTCGGTCTCGAAGGGGATCAAGACCACTGCCGGGCCGAACATCTCTTCTTGGTACGCGGTCATGTCCCTGGTCACGCCGGTGAGCACCGCCGGCGAGAAGAGCGTGCCTTCGACGGGGCCGCGTAGCAGGGCCGTGGCGCCGGCGGCCACCGCCTCCTCGACCACCGAGTCGAGCCGGGCTGCCTGCTTCTGGTTGATGAGCGGGCCGATGATCGTGTCTGGATCACCCGGGTCCCCCACCTTCAAGGACGCGACCTTGGCCACGTACTTGTCACGGAACTCGTCCAAGATGCTCGAGTGGACCAACACCCGGTTGGCCGACATGCAGATCTGCCCTTGGTGGGTGAACCGGCTGAACACCGCCGCGTCGACGGCAAGGTCCACGTCGGCGTCGTCGAGCACGATGAAGGCGTTGTTCCCGCCGAGCTCCAAGATGGCCTTCTTCAGGTTGCGCCCCGCGACCTCGGCCACGTGGGCGCCGACCTGGCTCGACCCGGTGAACACGATCACCCTGGGAATCGGATGCTCGACGAAATAGTCGCCGATCTCGGGGATGTCCGTGAGGACGACGCCGAGCAGGCCCGCGGGGAGCCCTGCTTCCTCGAAGATCCTTGCGAGCAAGGTGCCTCCGGTGACCATGGAGTCCTCGTGCGGCTTGAGGACGACCCCGTTGCCGGCCGCGAGCGCAGGCGCGACCGCCTTCATCGAAAGGAAGAACGGAAAGTTGAAGGGGCTGATCACGCCAACCACGCCGACCGGCTCGCGGTAGAGGTAGTTCTCGCGCCCGTCGATCGGCGAGGGCAAGATCTTTCCTTCCATGCGAAGCGGAAAGGTGGCCGCCTCTTTCAAGATGTCGATCACCAAGCCGGTCTCGAACGCGGCCTTCAGCTCGGTGCCCCCAAGCTCCTCCAGGATCATCCTGGAGATGTCGCGGCGGCTTTCTTCGACGAAGCGGACCGCCTGCTCGAACACGGTGCGCTTGGCGTACTGGTTCACGGCGCGCCATGTGTGCTGCGCCTCGCTCGCCGCACGGTAGGCGCGGTCGATGTCGTCTCTCGTCGCGATCGGCACCTCGGCGAGGGGCTCTCCGGAGTAGGGGTTCCGATCGATGAGCGACTTCTCACTGCTGCCCTCGCACCATTGGCCGCCGATGAACTGCCGAGCCAGCGTGCTCACGTCCATAGCCACTATGCGCCGCCTTCCTCGCCGCCACGGGCGATGACCTACTGCAGAGATACCGTGGTTCGGAGCCCGTCGCCATTCCCCTTACGGGTAATTTCGTGGTTGCGGCCCGGGAGTCGATACGTTCTCCGGCGCTGGCAACAGCGTCTCGGCTTGCGCCGTGGGCTCAGTGGCGGCGTTCTGCCCCGGTTCCACAGGTCCTGATCCACAGGTCCTGATCCACAGGGCTTCGCAGCGAGCTGCGGTGCCAGGATCGGGCCGTCAGGAGCGGCAGCCCCGTGGGCCATGGTCAGGCGTGGGCGCTGTGCGCTCGAGCACAGGGTCGTCGTTCGCCTTGCCGCTGTTCGTAGCCCAGACGGCTTGGACGAGCTCGGCGCGCGAGCTGACGTTCATCTTCGAGAAGATGTGCTTCAGGTGCTGCTTGACCGTGTTCTCGCTCACGTACGAGAGCGCAGCGATCTGGCGGTTGGTGAGCCCCTTGCTCACCATGTCGGCGATCTGGCGCTCGCGCGGCGACAGCGGTAGCGGATGGTCGGGCAGTCCGCCCCCGTACTCGGGCCGGTGGGAGAGGAACGCCACCACCGCATCTGCACGAGAACGGAGGCGTACCGCCTTGACCGCGAGGAAACCGTTTGTCCGCAGGTGCGCCTCGGTGCAGTCACCGAATTCGCAGCCCTCGCCGTTCTCGCACTCAGGGCGATGCTCGAAGACCGTGACCACGCGACGGTTCACGCCACGCAGCTGCTCGAGAGCTTCGACGAGGACCGGCTCGCCCCTCTCCAGGTAGGTCGCCGGGCAGTCGGGCAGACGGCGACCCGCCATCCGGTTCGAGTAGATGAGCTGCCCGTCGATCGTGGTGACGACGATGGGCTGGTCCGCTGCGTCGAGCGCGTCGGCGAGGACCAGCGCCTCGTCGGCGATCTGCTGGTAGCGCCGTGCGCGGGTGAGCGCCGCGCCGACGTGGTCGGCGATGACCGACATGGAGCGGGCGTCGCCACGCGAGAACGGAGACGCGTCGACGGGTCGCGCGATGTTGAGCGTGGCGGCGACGTCCCCGTCGACCAGCACGGGTGCTTCGAGCGAGTGGCCGAACCCTGCCTCGCAGAGCACCCCGTAGACCCGGGAGCTCTTCCAGGGTCGACTGGCGGGGAGCCGGCTCGACGTGGCGACCGCTGCTTGCGCAATCGCCGTGTCGAGCACGGGATCGTCGCGGCGCCCCTCCTCCTCGTAGTGCGCGAGGAACCTGTCCGGCACCGTGGCGACGACGCTCGTCGGGCGCAGGTCCGACGGGTCCAGGACGTAGAAGCCGTGACCGCCGTCGGCGACGGCGTCGCCGATCGTGGACAGGTACGCAGTCTGGACCTCGTGCACGGTCATCGCGCGCTGGATCGACCCGATCAGAGCCATGACGCCGGGCAGATGCGGCGGTGGCAGCGTCGCCTCGGTCAGGGTACCCGTGCGCTTAGTCTACCGAGACTGTCGACACTGGCGGCAACGCGGGACTGCCGGCATCGACACTGGCGGCAACGCGTGCAGGCCCACGACACGAGGGAGGACGACGATATGGCCACCACGATCGACCAGATGGCCGAGGGCGCAGCGCCGGGCGCGACGTCCAGGTTGGCACGAGTGCTGGCGCTCGTGCCCAGAGCGCTGTCCTCCAAGCCGCACATCGTCTTCTTGACCGCCCTTGGCGTGTACTTGGTGCTGCTGCCGCTTGGCGGTGCTCACGTCTCGTCGTTCTCGGAGCTGGTCGGCGGCAACTACACGAACGTGACGAGCGACCTCGGCGCGTGCATTGCCGCGGGAGGCACGCTCAAGGTCCTGAGCTCTCACCGCGAGCACCGCCGGGAGATCGAACGCCTCCGCGCGATGGTCGAGGACCTGCATCGGAACCTGGCCGATGGGGGGACCTGAAACCGAGCAGCCACGCGGTTTGGCGCGAAGATGCGGTCGATGCCCGGACAAGCGAGCGAGCGCTCGACGATCGAACCGGCTGACCTCGTCTTCGTGAACGGGTCCTTCTACACCGTCGACCCGAGCCTGCCGCGCGCCTCGGCCGTGGCGATCCGTGCAGGAAGGATCGTCGCGGTCGGCGACGACGCGACGGTACAGGACCTGCGCGGCCGGCGGACCGAGACGATCGACCTGCGTGGGCGAACCCTGCTCCCCGGGTTCCAAGACGCGCATGCCCATCCCTCCACGGCCGGCCTCGAACGTGGGAGCTGCGATCTTTCGGGTCTGCATGATCGCTGCGACTACCTGGCCCACCTCGCGCAGTACGCCGCGACGCACCAGGGCCTCGCGTGGATCAGCGGCGGCGGGTGGGCGATGGATGCCTTCCCCGAAGGCATCCCGACGAAAGAGGACCTCGACTCGGTCGTGCCGGACCGCCCCGTCTTCCTGAGGAGCCGTGACGGCCACTCCGCGTGGGTCAATTCCCTGGCGCTCGACCACGCCGGCCTCGACCCCTCCAGCGCGGACCCGCACGACGGCAGGATCGAGCGAACCGCATCTGGCCAGCTCGTGGGCACTCTCCAGGAAGGCGCGATGGACCTTGTCCGGCACCTGGTCCCGCTGCCGACCGTCTCTGAGATCGCGGCGGCGCTCCTCGATGCTCAACGCGAGCTGCACAGGCTCGGGATCACCGCATGGCAGGAGGCGGGGGTCGGGCCGCGCCCGGGAAGACCGGACTGCTTCGACGCGTACCGCGCCCTGGACGCAAGCGGCGAGCTGACCGGCAAGGTCATCGGTGCGCTGTGGTGGGCGAGGGACGTAGGCGAGCGACAGCTCGACGATCTCCTCACGAGGAGGGAAGAGGCCTCCGGCGGGTCACGGTTCGTCGCCGGCACGGTCAAATTCATGCAGGACGGCATCTGCGAGAACTTCACTGCAGCGATGCTCACCCCTTACCTCGATCGCGCCGGCCTCGAGACGCACAACTGCGGAAAGAGCTTCTTCGAGCCCGATGAGCTCGCGAGCTACGTGACGTTGGTCGACGCCCACGGCTTCCAGGCGCACTTCCATGCGATCGGCGATCGTGCGGTCCGAGAGGCGCTGGACGCCGTCGACGCAGCGAGGAGCGCCAACGGGTGGTCTGACGGCCGGCACTGCGCCGCCCACATCCAGGTCGTCCACCCTGCCGACCTGCCTCGTTTCGCCACGCTCGGCGTGGTCGCCAACGGCCAGCCCCTTTGGGCGCAGAGCGACCAGCAGATGACCGACCTCACGATGCCGTTCCTCGGCCCGGAGCGCTCGAGCTGGCAGTACCCGTTCAAGAGCCTCCTCATGTCGGGGGCACGGCTGTGTTTCGGGAGTGACTGGCCGGTGTCGACGCCCGACGTCATGTCACAGGTCCACGTCGCGGTCAATCGAAGCGCTCCGCCCGACGAGCAAAGGGGCGACGCCTCCGACATCCCGTTCCTTCCCGACGAGCGGGTGGACCTCGAGGCTGCGCTCACGGCGTTCACGATAGGATCGGCCTACGTGAACCACCTCGACGCGGAGACCGGTTCGGTGACCGTCGGAAAGCGTGCAGACGTGACGGTGCTCGACCGTGACCTCTTCGCGACGCCGACGCGAGAGATCGGCGCGGTGGCCGTCGACCTGACCGTCGCCGATGGGGCGGTCGTCTTTCGCCGCTCTTAGCTCCTCGGTCTGGCGGCGCGCGTCGGGAACCTGGCGGTGGCACATCTCCAGGGCGACGGTGTCCTTCGAGATCGCTGCGCAGAGGGAAGTCGCAGCTTCCCTCTCGAGATGTGGTCGGGCTGCCCGGATTTGAACCGGGGACCTCTGCGTCCCGAACGCAGCGCGCTAACCAAACTGCGCCACAGCCCGCGCCACCGGGTGGTACCCGGCAGGCGCCCAGACTACCCCAGTGTCCGGGGGGCCTCGCGGGCGTGCACAGTCTCGTCCGACGCCGGGTCGGAGCTCGTCCCGGGTGAGCGCTCGCCCCGGGCCGGCGCCGCATCGCCGCGTTCGTCAGCCAGGCTCTCGCCACCTGGCGCTGGACCCTCGCCGGCATCCCCACCTGTGCCTGGGCGCTCCTCTTCCCCGGAGCGCACGAGGACGCGCGCGATCCGGCGCTTGTCCATGTCCTGGACCGTCAGCTCCCAGCCGTCCACCTCCACGGTCTCGCCTTCTTCGGGGATGTGACCGAGCGCATCGAGGATGAAGCCGCCGAGCGTCACGTAGTCGCCTTCGGGCAGATCGATCTTCAGGCGGTCGCGGACCTCGTCCACGTTGGTCTGGCCGTCGACGAGCCAGCGCTGGGCGTCGATCCGCACGATGGTCGGGCCCTGGTCGGCGTCGAGCTCGTCGTGGAGCTCGCCGACGATGGGCTCGAGAAGGTCCTTCACCGTGAGCACGCCCGAGACGCCGCCGTACTCGTCGACGACCACCGCGAACCCGCGTCGGTGGCGTCGCATCTCGACGAGCGCGGCGAGGATCGGCCGCGACTCGGGCACGACGTACGCCTGCCGGATCCGCCGCGAGATCTCGATCGGCGAGAGTCCGGCGGGCTCGCGCCCTTCCGCGGTCTTTGCCGCCGACGGTCGCGGACTGGCCGCCGAATGGGGGGGTGTGGGTGCCTGGGCACGATCGCGTGCCAGCGTGTGCGAGCCCTCGGGCTCGGCACCGTGGGGGAGCTCTTCCTGTGCGCGGTCCCCGTCGGAACCGAACAGCCCGCCGCGCCAGCGACGGGTGCGGAAGAGGTCGTTCACGTAGAGCACGCCCACCACGTCGTCGAGCTCGCCGTTCACCACCGGGTACGCGCTGTGCCCTGACTCGCGCACGGCCCTTGCGACGTCCTCGGCCGTCACCGGGATGGTGAGGGCGACGACGTCGGTGCGGGGCGTCATCACCTCCCGCACGTCCATGTCACGCAGGTCGGCCAGCGCCTCGACGATCACGCGCTCCTGCTCGGCGGCGTCGGACGCCTCGTAGGCGGCGTCGCTGCGAGCCTGACGGGCCCGGGATGCGGCCTCCCTGTGTCGCCAGAGGAGCCGGTGGCGGGCCCCGGAGGGCACCGCGTCCTCTGGTGGAGGCCGGTTGGCGCGGCGCCCCACCACGTGGACCCGGCTCAGCCGGCGCGGGTGCCTGGCAACGACGGCTGCGGGGAGCCGACGAGCACCGGCACCGGCTGGTACGACTCGTCGTAGTAGGTCTCGCCTGCGAGCAGCGCGCGCGTCGCACGTCGCACGCGCAGAGCGTCGAGTGGCTTCACCAGCCACCCTTCTGCGCTGGATCGTCGGGCCAAGAAGACGTCGGGCCGGCGGTCGAGGAGCATCAGCACCGGCACGTGGGGGACGTCGTGGTACGACTCCTCGAGACGCAGCTCCAAGCAGACGGCCATCGCACCCATGTTGCCCATCTGCATGTCGAGGAGCACCAGATCAGGAGGGTCGTCGCGCACCATGCGAACCACGTCAGGGCCAGAAGGCGCCTCGATCACGTCGACGCCGCCACCCCTGGTGATCGACGCGATGGCACGGCGTACGCTGGGCGCGTCGCTCGCGACGAGGATCCGGGGCACGCAGTGAGATTACCCGACCGCAGCGCGGCCAGCCGACGGCGGCTCGGACGCCCGCCGGACCGGATCGCCGCCGCCGGGATCGCCGCGGGGATCGCCGCCGCCGGGATCGCCGCGGAACAGCGCGTCGGCGACGGCGATCAGCCCGTCCACGTCGTGGACATCGGTCCCGAGGAGCGGGACACGGGCGACGGGAGCGGGCGAGGTGGCGGCGGCCAGCCCGGAGAACGACTGCTCCTCTTCGTCTGCGACGGCATCGAGATCCCTGATGTTGTCGGTGAGCACGCCGAGGGCCGTGCCTGCGGGGGCGTCGGGCAGCGCAAGATCGCCTGGCCCGAAGCGGGGATGGATGCGGTTCACGACGAGTGCAGCGGTGCGGATGTCGCGCTCTTCGAGGCGTGACGTGAAGAACTCGGCCTCCTCGAGAGCGTCGGCGCGCGGCGAGGTGACCACGACGTACGCGGTCTTCGGGTCGGCGAGGAGCTCGCGCACCGCACGCGCCCGCTCGTCGAAGCCGACCTCCATTCCCTGGAACGCCTGGAAGAAGGCGACCGCATCCTGGACGATCTCGGCACCCGCGACGCGCGAGATCGTCTTCAAGAGGGCCTGGGTGGCCAGGTTCAGTGCCCGGAGCGAGAGGCGGGTCGGCGCCATGAGCGCGCGGAAGAGCCGGTTCTCGAGGAACTGGGTCAGGCGCCTGGGTGCGTCGAGCAGGTCGAGGGCGTTGCGCGTCGGCGGGGTGTCGACGACGACGACGTCGAAGTCCTCCGAGCCCGTGAGCTCGTAGAGCTTCTCCATCGCCATGTACTCCTGGGTGCCGGAGAGCGCGCCGGTCAGGTTCTGGTACAGCCGGTTCGCCTTGATCGCCGCCGCCTGGTCCGCTGTGCGCGAGTAGCGCTCGACGAGCTCGTCGAAGGTGGTCTTCGAGTCGAGCATCACCGCGTGGAGCGTGCCGGGCCAGTCGCCTGCCACCTCGACGGGCTCGTTGGGGAGCGACTCGATCCCCATGGCGTCCGCGAGCCGGCGCGCCGGGTCGACGGTCACCACGCAGGCGCGCCGCCCACGCCGGGCGGCCTCGAGGGCGAAGCTCGCCGAGACGGTCGTCTTGCCGACACCGCCTGGGCCGCAGCACACGATGACGTCCCGCTGGGCGACCACATCTCCGACGCTGCGCAGCTCCCCGAGCACGTCGTGGCCGGGCGCGCCGGCGACATCCGGGCCGCCTGCCGTCTCCCCTGCGCTCTCCCCTGCCGTCTCCCCTGCCGTCTCCACCGGGGATGTGTCCCTCATGGGGCTCCGTCCGGTCCGGGAAGGGCGTCGATCGCACGCGCCATGGCTTCGGCGAGACGGTCCAGCTCCGCAGGCCTGATCGAGGGGACGTCGAGGCGCGGCAATCGCAGCTGCGCGAGCGGAAGCTCGTGGGCGAGGCGCCCGACCTGCTCTTCGACGAGCTGGAGCCGTCGCAGCCGGAAGGTTCGGGCAGCTTCCAGCGCGTCGAGCGTCGTCTCGTCGAGGCCGATCCCTGCCTGCCTGGCGGCCTCGGCGGCGGGCACTCCGAGCTGGCGGGGCCCCTCCTCGAAGCAGTTGACCACTACCGGGCCCAGGTGGATCCCCACCCGCTCGCGCAGGAGCTGGGCGGATTCCACGGTCTCGCTGACCGGGATCTCCTCGGGGAGAGTGACCGGGAGCACCCTGCACCGGGCCGGGTCGCGCAACAGCTCGACGACGCCGGCTGCCTGCTGGCGCACGGGACCGCCCCGCGCAGCGTCGAGAAGGCCGCTCGCCGACGTGAGGAACGTCATGGCGTGGCCCGTGGCCGGAGCGTCCAGGATCACCATGTCGGCGACGCCTGCCCGCTCGAGCTGCTTCACCTTGCCGAGGACGAGGACGTCGCGGATGCCGGGGATGGCCGTGGCGACCACGTCGACCACTCCACTCGAGACGAGCCGCCTCGACACCCGCTGCAGGCCATGGTCGGCGAGGTACTCGAGCAGCGCGTCGTCGGGCGTGAGCCTCCTGGCCCAGATCGCTCCCGCCGGCGGCTTGCCGGTCGTCTCGGCCTCCTCGGGACGCGCACCGCGAAGTGCCACCGCCTCGTAGCCGACGGGGCCGGTGCGCCCGAACATCCCACCGAGTCCGTGCTTGCCCTCGAGCTCGATGACGAGGACGGACAGGCCGGCCGACGCCGCCGTCGCCGCCAGGACCGCCGTGATCGTGGTCTTGCCGACACCACCCTTTCCGGCGATCACCCATACCCGGCTCTGGCTGCACCACGCAGCGACGTCCATCCCGGGCGAGCGTAGCTCCGCTCGCCCGGGACCGATGCCGCCCTACGTCGCCCGAGGGCAAAGTTCCTGGTTGCGTACGCTTGTCCGCACGTGCGGAAGAACGGTACTGTTGGCAACGCAGGTGAAGGGGGGACCGCGCGGTGGCGATGCGGAGCGCAGGACAGGCGTGGCAGGCCAAGGCTGCGTGCCGCGGGCCGCAGTCCGCCGCCTTCTTCCCTCCCGTCCACCCCGAGCGCAAGGACGAGCGGATCGAGCGGGAGACCCGGGCGAAGCAGATCTGCGCGGGGTGCGTCGTGCGCGAGGAGTGCCTCGACTACGCGATCAAGATCCGCGAGCCTCACGGCATCTGGGGGGGGCTGAACGAGGCCGAGCGCAAGCAGCTTCTCGAGGCCCGCGCGGGCTGATCTCCCTCGGATGACCCCCTGCCCGCTGACCCCCCCTGCCGGCTGACCCGGGCTGTCCGGCCCTGCTGGTCAACCAGGGAGCCCGAGTGCCCTCCTCGCGGCACGGACGCCCGTGCTCGTGCACACCCTCGACGGCTGTTCGCCGTCGGCCTCGCAGATGGTCGCCGACAGGTAGTTCGCTGCCGCCACGATCGCCTGGGTCGCAGGAGCGTGGGGGTCGGTGAGCCCCGCGGCGATGTCGTTGGCTCCGAGCTGCTGGAGGACTGCAGGCGAGAACTCCCCGCCCGCCACGATGGCGCGGTTGGCGACGTCGACGAACGGGACGACTGGGGCCGCCGACCCCGGTGTCGTGCGGCCGTACCTGGTGAGCAGCGCCTTCACCTCTGCAGTGAGCGGCTCGAGCACGCTGTAGGCGGTCCCGGCGCTGTTCTTCTTGTTCCCGTAGTGCTCCACCAAGAGCGCGCTGAGGTACCTCGACCGGTAGTGCGTGTCCACGAAGGTGAAGGTGGGGGTGCCGGGGAACACCTCGGCGGACCCGGACTGCATCGCGTCGAGGGTGGTGCCGAAGGTACCGAAGCGCGAGAGCGCGGCGACGAGCGCCCACCGCTCGGCCGCGCAGTACGGCGAGAACTCGTCGCCGACGAAGACGATCTCGGGCTTGCCTGCGGAGGTGAGATCGGGCTGGCCACGAAGGAGGGTGGGCGGTGTCAGCGCCGCGTCGGTGGACTTCACCCCGACTGCGTCGTAGACGGACGCAGGGATGGAGGTGACGGCCTTGACGACCGCGGGCGGCGCAGGTGTCGGAGCCGGCGCGCTCGTCGGTGTCGGGACGACCGGGCCGCCGGTGATCTTGATCACGACGAGCACGATCACGATCACGAGGACGAGCGCGACCGTCCCCCACGCGAGGAGCGACGTGGCGGGCCGTCGGGGTGCGGCGCCCGGATCGGGTGATGACGGCTGCGCAGCCGGCTGCGGGCCGTCCGGGTCCAAGTCGCCGCGCTCCGAGGTCCGAGCCGACGGCGGCCCCTCCGACGGCGGCCCCTCCGACGGCGGCCCCTCCGACGGCGGTGCGGGTTCTTCGGTTGTCGCGGATTCTTCAGTGGTCATGTGCGGCGATCTGGCCCGACGCGCGTCGATCAGCCTGTCCCCTCGCGCGACGGCGATGTCGTCCCCCATCCGAGCATCTTTGGCACGGTGACGACGACCAGCACGAAGAGCAGGAACGTGACCGCGTGCACCGAGGTGCACCAAAGGCAGATGTTCTTGATGATGAGGAGCTCGGCCGAGACGAGGTACAGCACGAAGCAGATCCCGACGACGGCCATCGCGAGCCGCAGCGCGTGGATGCGCCTGTCCGCCGACCGCCATGCGGCCGGCAGGTTCATCACCGTCATGGCCGCGTAGAAGAGGAGTCCCCACAGGGCGACGGGCACGCCGATGAAATAGGACTCGGCGCTCGTCGTCACCTTCTGGCAGTTCACGAGCCCGCTGTCCGCGCACGCGAGGCGCGCACCGGAGAAGTGGGCGGCAGTGAGGTACGAGGAGACTCCGAGGCCGGCGATCGAGAGCGCGAGCGCGGCGTACGGGCGCCAGCGAGCGGGCTCCGAGACGGTGCTCGTCTCGGGGTCAGGCTTGGCGAGGAACCGGGCCGCGCGCTCGAGGGGGCCGGGAGGGGCTTCTTGGCGCGCTCGAGCGGCACGTGACTGCAGCTCGGCGCGCGCACGGCGGGTGGTCCGTACGGGTGGGCCCGACCTTGTGCGCGTGGTGCTCATGACCAGGCCCTTCAGACTGTGAGCCCGAGCGCCTTCGCGGCGGCCTTCACGCCTGCGCTCGAGCAGACCGCGCCGGGCTTCCCCCCGTCGATGCTGCAGACCGCTGCCGACATGTAGTTCGAGGAACCGAGGATGAGCTTGGTGACCGGGTTCTTCGGGTCCTTGAGCGAGGCGGCGATTGTTGTACGAGAGAGCCCCTGCAGCGGGTTCGGGTTGTAGCTCGCCCCGGAGAAGATGACCTTGTTGCCCCAGTCGGAGAACGGGATTGTGCCCGAGCGTGTTGTGCCCCCGACGTCGTACTTCTTGATGAGGGCGACCTCCTGCTTCGTCGGCTTGTTGATGACCGGATGGGA
>JAJZVL010000087.1 GCA_021845725.1 Actinomycetes bacterium
GCTAGGCGATCAGGCCGCGACGAGCTCGACAGGGCTGGCGCTGAGGCTGACACGACGAACCGCCCAGGCCCTGTGGGTTGAGTCAGGCCAATCGGGCGTGGACCCCCCGGCCGCATCGATGGCCTTCCGCACCTGGGGACTCGCGATGTCGATGGCGTGTTCAGGGTCCGTTGCTTCCACGAGGATCGCAAAACGGACCGAGCAATCCGTGAGATCCAGCTCGATATCTGGGTCCTGGGCGTCCATGTCTTCCAGGGCGTCCATAACAGCATCGAGGTGCTGCTCAATAAGGGTGTCGGCCTCATCGCCGACCAGCCGAAGACCATCGTCATCCGTGACCGCGATGGTGCCCGACAGCGTGACTACATAGTGCACGGGTCGCTCCTCTCGCCAGTCGAACACTCAGGACGGTGGACTCTCCTATCGCTTCGATTTCCGCCGCGCAAGGACCCTTCCGCTAGCACCACGGTACCACCGGAGGCCTGATCGTCCAAGGCCGGGCTCACCTTGTCTTCCTGGGAGTCTTCTTGTTGCCCACCTCACCGAGCATGCTGACCACCTGGGCCGGCGGAGTGGAGCAGGCTTGTCTGCGCATGTATGCGATGGCGTTCTTGTAGAAGTTGGGGTCAGAGGGGGTCTTCTTCAGCCACTTCTTGTGCTTCCCGCAGGGGCAGTGGAGCTTCGTGTAACCCTTCCCGCTCAACCCGACGACCGTCCAGTTCAGCTCCGCAGCCACCCTGATGGCGTCTTCGCGGCTGTGGTCTGGCACGGCGCCGAACCCTACCCTGTTCAGGGAGGTATCCACATGACTCACCACCAGAGAGCCCGTGGTGCGGTATCCGGATGCTCTCTCCCCGGAGGATCAGAGGCTCGAGCCGCGGGCAGGCGCGGCGAGCCCGACGAGCACGCCGAGCGCGGCGCAACCACCGGCGAGCGCCGCGAAGGGCCACCAGGAGCTGAAGGGGCCGGCGCCGGAGAGCGCGAGGAGGACCACGGCTCCGACGCCCAGGACGAGTCCTCCGAGAAACCCCGCGACGGGGTGGCGCCTGAGCGTGCGGGCGGGGGACATCGCGCTCGTGACCTGGTAGGACGCCCGGGAGCCCGTCGGCACGGCGGTGTAGGCGGTGACCCAGGCCGGCCGGACGCCCACGAGCAGCGCGAGGCCGGCGAGCACGAAGACGATCCCCGCCCACAGCAGGGCCCCGGTCGCGGGGTCCCCTGTCAACGCGACGTAGAGGGCTCCGGTGCAGGCTCCCCCCCGCCCGCTGAGCTCCCCGGTCACGTAGTAGACACCCGTGAGGCCCAGCCAGGAGGGCAGGTACGAGCTGACCTCGACGACCCCCGAGGCGCTCTGGGCGTGCGCCGCGTTCAGAGAGGTGCCCGAGCGGATGGGGACGCCGTCGACGTGCAGCCACCAGTGGCCGTCGGTCACGACCTCGGGCGTCGACCCTGCCCAACTGATCGTCCCGCCCGACACGAGGTGCAGCGGGAGCGAGGCGGTCGCTCCCGACACCTCCGGGGCGCTGGCCTCACCGAGGAGGGCTCCGTCGTGGCGGTGCGAGGACCCCGACCCTCGGCACCCCCCGTCGAGGGTGACACCCGGGGAAGGCGCGTGGGTGATCGCCGCCGAGGCGATCGCGCCGGGCGCTGCCATCACGATCCCCGCTGCGAGGACGGCTGCGATCACGAGAACGGCTGCGAGGGCGGCTGCCCCGGTGAGCGCTCCACGCCGTCTTCGCTCGTCGCCGCGCGTCGGGGCCCGTGGCCTCCGCCCCTGCTGGTCTCCGCGTCTCTCATGCTCCGTGGGCATCGTCGCTCACCCCCCTCGGCTGCCGGCGTCAGAAAGGTGGGGCGGCGCGCATTTTCCGGTCCTCGTGCCACACCTGCCGCTATGGGCGATCAACTTTTCGTCAACGGTCGCCCGACCTGGACCGGCCCGGACCCCGGCTCAGGCCCGGGGGCGCGGCGACCTCAGAGGTCGCGGCTTTAGCGCCGCGGGCCCCTCAGATGTGGTGGGCGACCCATGTGATGCCCTGGAAGGCGCGGTAGCCGAGGTAGACGACCGAGGCCGCGAGCATGAACTTGAAGTACCAGGGGACGGGTTTGCGCACTTCTTCGACGAGCTGGGTTCCGCAGGTCGGGCACTCCCCGTCCTCGGTGAGGTCCTCGTCCTCGACGACTTCTTCGCACTCCTCGCACCAGGCCATCGCGTCGCCTCGCTCAGCGTCCGCCGATCCGCACGCGCAGCTTGATCGGCGTGGGCCCCAGCTCGAAGTGCTCTCGAAGCCCGCGCTCGATGTAGCGCAGGTAGGTCTGGGGCAGCCTCCCGGTCGAAAAGAGCGTGAACGTGGGCGGGTCCGCCGCGCCCTGCACGCCGTATCGGATGCGGGCTCCGGGCGCGGGGTGCGCCTGCTGGATGTCGCGGAGCGCGCGGTTCAGCGCGCCGGTCGGCACCCGGTGGTGGTAGGCCTCGGCGGCAGCGTGGAGCGCAGGGAGGATCTTGTGGACCCCGCGGCCCCTCGCGGCGCTCACCCGGAGCACCGGCGCCATGCCCAAGAAGGCGAGGCGCTCCCCCACCCCGGCGAGCACGCCCTCTCGGTCGCCGGTCGCGACCAGGTCCCACTTGTTGACCACGATGACCGCGGGGCAGCCAGCGGCAGTGATCCGCTCGGCGAGCCGCTGGTCCTGGTGCGTGGCACCGACCGTCGCGTCGATCACCAGCAGCGCGAGGTCGGCGCGGTCGAGCGACTCGAGCGCGCGCAGGGTGGAGTACGCCTCGACGCCGCGGTCCGTCCTCGACGGCCTGCGCATGCCGGCGGTGTCCACGAAGCACAGCGGTCCGTCCTCGGTAGTGATCACGGTGTCGATGGAGTCGCGGGTGGTCCCCGGCAGGTCGTGGACGATCGAGCGCTCCTCGCCGGTCAGCCGGTTGAAGAGGGTCGACTTGCCGGCGTTGGGCCGTCCGACGATGGCCACCCGGGCCACCTCACGCTCGCCCTCGGGCGGCCCCCATTCCTCGAGGTCTGCGGCCATCGCCAGCGCCGCCGATCCTGCCAACCCCGTGCCAGTCCGGGCGGCGGTCGCGGCCTTCCCCTCGGCTTCGGCCTCGCCCTCCGCTGCGGGCTCGGTGTCGTGGAGCGGGAGCCGGCGCACGACCTCGTCGAGCAGGTCCCCGGTTCCCCGCCCGTGCAGGGCGCTCACCGACCAGGGGTCTCCCGCGCCCAGCCTGAGCAGCTCCCACGCGGCGGGCTCACGAGAGGCGTCGTCGACCTTGTTGGCGACGAGGATCATGGGCGTCCCCGCCCTGCGCACCGCGCGCACCGTCGCCAGGTCCTCTTCGGTCGCGCCGACCGTCACGTCGACGACGAGGAGGACGAGGTCCGCGTCCGAGAACGCGCGCTCGGCCTGCGCGCTCACCTTCGCGTCGAGCGCGTCTCCGGTGGCAAGCCACCCGCCGGTGTCCACCACCACGAAGGGCACGCCTGCCCACTCGGCGTCGAGCTCCTTGCGGTCCCGGGTGACCCCGGGCTGGTGCTCCACGACCGCCGCACGCCGACCCACGATGCGGTTGACGAGCGAGGACTTCCCCACGTTGGGGCGACCTGCGACGACCACGACGGGCCGGGGGCTCCGCTGCGCGACGGCGCCAGCACGCCGGCGGGAGCTCATGACGAGGGGAGGGGCGCGAGCGCCTCGCGTAGCGACCGCCCGTCCGACGCGACGACCTCGACGTGGCGCGGCAGGTCGGCGAGCGTCTTGCCATCGAGGAAGCGCCCCTCCGAGAGGCACGCGTCGGGCAGGAGGTAGCGCTGACCCTCGGGCTCGTGCTCGAGCACCCGGATGAGGTCATGGCCGGTGAGGAGCCCCGCGACCCCGATGTTGCCGCCGAAGAAGTCGTGGTCGACCGCGAGCACCCGCACGTGGGGAAAGCGTTCGAGGAGCGGGGCGAGGACGCGCTCGCCGTAGGAGCCGGTGAGCACCGTCGTGGGCCGCTCGTCGCGGCGCGCGTCGAGCGGTTCGTCGAGCGGTTCGTCGAGGCGCTCGTGCGAGGAGCAGGCGGGCGCTCCACCGGATGTCGGCGCCCGCGGCGCCCGGTAGCCCGCTGCCGGGGCGCCCTCGACCCAGGCGAAGAAGCCGGGCCGAACGCCGTGCGCAGCCCCCGTGTCGCCGTGGAACGCCGCCTCGAAGGCGCGGGCCATGCCGATGCCGTTCTCGTGCTGGGGGAACCCGTCGTAGGCGTCGAGCGGAGGGAAGTCCCGGCCGGCGAGCAGGTAGTACTCGTCCGCGGCGTAGACGAGGCGCCGGCCGAGCGTCCGGCGGTAGGTGTCCTGCCACCCGGCCACCGTGTCGCACACCGCCTCGGCCTCGGCGACGGTGTGGGGGCGCATGTCGGGCTCGTGCGAGTAGCGCGACAGCCCGAGGGGGACGACACCGAGCGTGGCGAGCGTCGGATACCGGTCGAGGATGCTGAGCAGGGTGTCGTCGAGCACTGGGCCGTCGTTCACCCCGGGGCAGACGACGATCTGGCCGTGCACCTCGATGCCACCGTCGAGCAGGACACGCAGCCACCGCAGGCTCGTCGCGCCCTTCGGGTTGCGCAGCATGCGCGCCCGGACCTCGGGATCGGTGGCGTGGATGGACACGAACAGCGGCCCGAGCCGCTCCTCGAGCACGCGCTCGGCGTCGAGCTCGGTGAAGCGGGTGAGCGTGGTGAAGTTGCCGTAGAGGAAGGACAGGCGGTAGTCGTCGTCCTTCAGGTAGAGGCTGCGCCGCATCCCCTTGGGCAGCTGGTGGATGAAGCAGAATGCGCAGTGGTTGTCGCACGTGCGCACACGGTCGAAGACCGCGGACTCGACCGCGAGCCCGAGCGGCTCGCCGGCGTCCTTGCCGACGCGCACCTCGAGCTCCTCGGGCCCGCCACCCGACCCCACCGGCCGGCGGACGCGCACCTCGAGCGCCTCGTCGTCGACGAGCGCGTGGTACTCGATGACGTCGCGGGGGCGTCGCCCGTTGAGCGAGAGGAGCTCGTCGCCGGGGCGCAGACCAGCGCGCGCCGCCGGGGACGCCTCGGCGACCGCGGTCACCTTGGGCGCCGACATGCCCCGAAGGCTACCCGTGGCGCGGCGCCTGCCGGGCACGCGCGGTGCACGGCAGGCGAGCCCTTCCCAGCGGAAAGGAGTGGACGATCGGCCCTGTTCGCGCGCGGGCGGGGTCGCGCATGATCGACGTGGTGCCCGTGCCGCACGCGGGACGAGGGAAGACGGAGAGGGTGGTCGTCACATGATCGACTCCTCGGTGATCCGGTCGATCTCCGCATGGGCTGGAGGTGGGCTGATCACGAGCTTCTACCTGGACGTGGACGGGCGCCGCTCGCCGCGCTGGCCGGACGTCGAGCTGCGTGCCGGCCACCTGGTGCGCCTCGCTCGCCAGCGTGCGCACGCCCTGGGACAGCTCGGGGCCGGGAGCACGGCCTCGAGGGCAGCGACGGAGACGGTGGAAGCGGACATCGCCGAGATCGAGCGGTGGCTCGGCCGCGACCTCGACAGGTCGAAGGTCCGGGGCGTCGCGCTGTTCTCCTGCACCGCCAAGGGCCTGTTCGAAAGCCTGCTCCTCCCGGTTCCGGTGCGCGACCAGGTCGTCGTCGACCTGGAGCCCGACGTCGCGCAGCTGTGCCTCCTCACCTCGGCGACCTGGCGCGCCATCGCGCTCGGGGTGGATCGGGAGCGATGGCGCATGGTGCGTCTCGCAGACGACGGCGGGGAAGAGGAGGTCGACGTCCTCGACGACCGCCTTCCCCACGGGATCGATGTCGACATCGAGCTCGCGGGGTTCGGGCACCACGACGAGGAGCTGGCACGCGAGCACTACCGCCGCGTGGCGCGCGCGCTCGAAGAGGAGCTGCGCAGGCGGCCCGAGGCGCGCGTGGTGCTCTGCGGGCCCGAAGAGTCGCTGCGTGAGCTCGAGGCGCACCTCCCCGAGCACGTGCGCGCCCAGGTCGAGGGGCGTGCCCACCTCGAGCTGGACGCCGGTCCGACCGAGCTGGCTCGCTGCGCGCGCGAGGTCCTCGAGGCCGCCGACGCCGATCGGCGCTCGGCAAGAATCGCCGAGCTGCGCGGGCGCGTGGCGACGGGCGACCGCGCCGTCGCGGGGATCGACCCCTGCCTGGCCCTGCTCGGAGCAGGCCAGGCCGAGAGCCTGCTCGTCGAGCGCACCTTCGAGATGCCCGGCGGCCGATGCGAGAACTGCGGGTTGCTCGTCACCACAGCCGTGAGGCCGTGCTCGCGCTGCGGCGGGCACGTCCGGCCGGTCGAGAACGTCGTCGACGCAGCCGTCGGCGATGCGTACCTCCACGACGTGGCGCTCGTGGCGCTCCCCGACGACGAGCTGGGCGATCTCGGGCACATCGGCGCCTTCGTGACGGCGTGGGCGCGCACCGAAGGCCGCACCGAAGGTCGCACCCATGGCCGCACCGAAGGTCTGGAGCCCTCCGATGCCTGAGGGCGTGGTGCGATGGTTCGACGAGTCCCGCGGCGACGCGGAGATCCTCCGCGACGGGCGCCCCTACCACGCGCCACCAGGGGCGCTCGAGCCCGGTGCCCGCCACCCCGGAGCGAGGGTGCACTTCGACATCGAGCGGGTGGACGGCGTGGAGGAGGCGATCGACGTGCGCCTGCGCCAGAGCGCCGTCGCATCGCGGCACCGGCACCGCCTCGGCACGCTCGCCGGGGCGAGGCGCTCCGACACGAAGGGACCCTCCGTCGTGGCCAAGGCGCATCCCGAGCTGCACCTCGCCGAGGCACACCCCCTCCAGGTCGCCCGGAGCTGGGCGACGGCCGTCGCGAGCGGCGACGTCGCGGGTGCGCTGGCCCTCTACTCGCCCAACGCGACCGTGCGCACGGGAGACGGCCGATCGATCGAGGGCAGCGCCGCCCTCCAGGAGTGGCTCTCGGAGAGCTCCGCGCTCGGCTGCGCGCGCCATGCGCACGTCCGCGGGAGCAGCGACCGAGCTGACCAGGTGGTCGTCTCGTGGCCGGCCGAGGCCCCCGGGGAGGCCGGGCTCACGCTCGACACCCGGATCGCGCACGGCGAGATCGTCGAGCAGCAGGTCGAGCAGCAGGTGCTCGAGGCCGCCGCGCCGACCGAGGTGGCCCCGGGCGGCGGCGCCGAGGCGCTGGCACTCACCACCTGGGGACCGGTCGGCGAGCGGGCCCAGACGCGCGCCCGGGAGAAGGTGGCGAGCATCATCGCGGAGCACGAGACGCCCGTCCTCTTCGCCAGGGTGAAGCTGGCGTGGGAACCGGACCCCGCCCAGCCGCGCCGGGCGCGTGCGGAAGTGCTGCTCGACGTGAACGGCGAGCCGCTGCGGGTGCAGGCCACGGCGCACGAGATGACAGAGGCGGTGGACCTGCTCGCCGATCGCCTGCGGCACCAGCTCGAGCACCGGGCGCGGCGCCTCGAGGAGCTCCAACGCTTCGACGGCGTGGCCCGGCCCGGGGAATGGCGGCACGGGGATCTGCCCACCGAGCGCCCGCCGTACTTCGACCGTCCGGTCGCCGAGCGCCAGCTCGTCCGGCACAAGACCTTCGCCGTCGGGGAGCTCACGTGCGACGAGGCGATCTTCGACATGAACCAGCTCGACGACGACTTCTACCTCTTCGTCGACCTCGCGAGCGGGCTCGACAGCGTCGTGGAGCGGACCGAGGAGTCCACCTACCGCATGACGCGCCTGGTGCCCTCGACAGCCGAGCTGGGCCCGACCGCCGAGCCCGTGGAGCTGTCCGACACCGAGGCGCCGGTCCTCAGCCTGGACGAGGCGATCGAGCGACTGGGCTCGAGCGGCGAGCGCCACCTCTTCTTCCAGGACGCGCAGTCGGGTCGGGGCAACGTGCTCTACCTGCGCTACGACGGCCACTACGGGTTGATCGTCCCCGAGTGACCCCGGCCGCTCGGTCGAGCCACGGGCGTCGCGGCATCCTGCGCTTCGAACTGGGCCGGTAACCTGACGTGGTGACCGTGGAGCGAGTGATCCTGGCGGAGCCTCGGGGCTTCTGCGCTGGGGTCGAGAAGGCGATCAAGGCACTGGCCTGGATGGTCAGGGTCTTCGAGCCGCCCGTGTACTGCTACCACGAGATCGTCCACAACCAGCTCGTGGTCGACCGGTTCCGAGCCCAGGGCGTCGTGTTCGTCGACGACGTGTCGGAGGTGCCCCCGGGGGCACCGCTCATGCTGAGCGCCCACGGGACCGCGCCCGAGGTCGTCGACGAGGCCCGCGGCCGAGGCGGGGTGGTCGTCGACGCGGTCTGCCCCCTCGTCACCAAGGTCCACCACGAGGTGAAGGTCCGCAGCAAGAAGGGCTACACGATCCTCTACATCGGCCATGCAGGCCACGAGGAGGCCATCGGGACCATGGCGGTGGCGCCCGACGCGGTGCGGCTCATCGAGACCGAAGAGGACCTGGACGGCCTCGACGACCTGGGCGCCGACGTGCCGGTCGCGTTGCTCGCCCAGACCACGCTGAGCCACGACGAGTGGCAGGGGCTCATGGAAGAAGCGGCGCGTCGCTTCCCCCACCTCTGGGTCCCGGCGCGCAGCGACTTGTGCTTCGCGACGACCAACCGCCAGGCGGCATTGAAGGCGATCGCGGGCAAGGTCGACGCGATCGTGGTCATCGGCTCGGCCAACTCCTCGAACACGGTCGCCCTCGAGAAGGTGGCCAGGGCTTCGGGCTGTGAGAGGGTCGTGCGGGTCAACCGCCCCGAGGAGCTGCCGAGCGATCTCGAGGGGACTATCGGCGTGACGGCCGGCGCGTCGGCGCCGGAGTCGGTCGTCGAGGCCGTGATCGAGCGGCTGGACCCGGCGCTCGGCACGGACGTGGTCTCCGTCACCACCGAGGACGAGTACTTCCCCCCTCCCCCTGAGCTGCGCGAGCTCCTGCGCGTCCTCGCCGCGGCGCTCGCGGTCACCACGGCTGCACCTGCGAGCACGGACCTCGATCCGGTCGGCGAGGACCGCGACACCTCCGCGGCCGGGCTGCTCGACACGGCCGGCGCCCCCCCCGCAGCCTGAGCGCGCCCGGGACCCAGAGGACCCAGACCGTCCAGACCGTCCAGACGGCCCGGAAGACCCAGACGGCCCGGAAGACCCAGACGACCCAGACAACCCAGAGGACCCAGAGGAAGGAACCCGACATGCCCAGCGTCTCCGACGGCCGGCGCTCGCGCCTCGTCGCACTCCAGCGTCTCGCCGTCGA
>JAJZVL010000088.1 GCA_021845725.1 Actinomycetes bacterium
CCCGGCGACGGCCATCTCGGCGAGGGCGACCGCGAGCCCGCCTCCCGAGACATCGTGGACGCCGTCGAGCAGCCGGTTCTCCTCGCCCACTGCCCGGCCGACCTCCTCGCCGACTGCCCCGCCGACCTCCTCGCCGACGAGCGACGCGACGAACCGGGTGAGACGGGCGTGCGCCTCGGCATCGAGCGGGGGAAGGACCCCGTGGCGGCGGCCGCGGCACTCGACCGCCCAGCGACTCCCTGCCAGCGGATGCCCCGGCCCGCCGCCGGCTGCTCCCGGGGCGCGACGCGCCCCGAGGAGCACGACGCTCGAGCCCGCGCGCAGCGCCGGGGGCGGCGGCCGGCGGCGGAGGCGCTCGACGAGGCCGAGCACCCCGAGCACCGGCGTGGGCGGGATGTCGGCGCCTGTGGTCTCGTTGTAGAGGCTGACGTTCCCGCCGATCACAGGGAGATCGAACGCCCTGCACGCGTCGGCGAGCCCGTCGACGGTCTCCGAGAGCTGCCACATGACCTCGGGGTGCTCCGGGTTCCCGAAGTTCAGGCAGTTCACGACGGCGGCTGGCGCAGCGCCGACGCACGCGAGGTTCGAGATCGCCTCTGCGAGCACGAGCGCCACACCCAGGCGCGGGTCGACCGCACACCAGCGCGGGGCGGAGTCGGTGGTCACCGCCACCCCGCGCTCGCTCGCAGGCAGGCCGGGACCGGCGAGCCTGAGCAGCGCCGCGTCTCCGCCCGGGCCGACCACGGTGTTCAAGAAGAGCTGGTGGTCGTACTGGCGGTAGACCCAGCTCGGGTCGAGCAGGAGCGAGCGCAGCTCCGAGCCGCAGTCGCCGGGCACCTCGGTGGTCGTGGGGTCGTCGGCGCGGAGACACTCGATGTCGGCAGGGGCGCGCACGGGCCGGTCGTACATAGGGGCGTCGAGCGCGAGGGAGGCCGCGGGCACCTCGCCCACCACTCTGTCCCCGTCGCGCACGCGCAGACTGCCGGCTCCCTCGCCATCGTCGGTCACGGTCCCGACCAGCGAGGCCCGCACCTCCCAGCGCCGGCAGACCGCCTCGACGGCCGGCCATGCCTCGGGGGTCACGATGGCGAGCATCCGCTCCTGGCTCTCCGAGGTCATGACCTCCGACGGCGCCATGCCCGGCTCGCGACGCGGCACGGCCGACACGTCGACGTCCATGCCCACCCCGCCGCGCGCCGCGGTCTCGCTCGTCGCGCAGGCAAGCCCTGCGCCGCCGAGGTCCTGGATCCCGACGACGAGGCCGGCGTCGAGGAGCGCGAGGCACGCCTCGATGAGGCGCTTCTCCTCGAAGGGGTCGCCGACCTGCACGCTTGGGCGCTTGGCGTCGCCGGCATCGCCGCTGAAGCCGGCAGACGCGAGGACGCTCACCCCGCCGATACCGTCGCGCCCGGTCGCCGATCCGAGGAGCACGGCGAGGTTCCCGCTGCCCGACGCGCGCCCGAGGACCAGACGCTCCACCGGCAGCGCGCCGAGGCACAGGACGTTCACGAGCGGATTGCCGGCGTAGCAGGAGTCGAAGGTGAGCTCGCCGCCCACCGTCGGGACGCCCACCGAATTGCCGTAGGAGGAGATCCCCGACACCACCCCTTCGAGCAGCCATCGCTGGCGCGCGTCGTCGGGCGACCCGAAGAAGAGGGAGTCCATCACGGCGAGCGGACGGGCGCCCATCGTGAAGACGTCCCGGAGGATCCCGCCGACCCCGGTGGCGGCACCCTGGTGCGGCTCGATCGCAGAGGGGTGGTTATGGCTCTCGATGCGGATCGCCACGGCGATGCCGTCCCCCGCGTCGATCACCCCGGCGTTCTCGCCAGGACCGACCAGCACGCGATCGCCGGCAGTCGGAAGGCGCCGGAGGTGGCGCCGGGAGGACTTGTAGGAGCAGTGCTCGCTCCACATGACCCCGTAGAGCGCCAGCTCGAGCTCGTTGGGCGGGCGGCCGAGGAGCTCGACGATGCGGGCCAGCTCGTCGTCGGTGAGGCCGAGTGCCCGGTGCAGCGCCGGCCGCTCCTCGGAGCCCGGTCGGCCCGCGCTCACGCCGCGTGCACGGCGGCCGCTGCGGTGACCATCGCTCGCAGCAGCGGCAGGCCGTCGGCCGAGCCCACCAAGGCGTCGCTCGCCCGCTCGGGGTGCGGCATCAGCCCCACCACGTTGCCCTCGGGGCTCGTGATCCCGGCGATGTCGTCGAGCGAGCCGTTCGGGTTCTCGACGTAGCGCAACACGACCCGACCGGCGTCACGCATCTCCGCCAGGGTGCGGGTGTCGCATACGTAGCTGCCCGAGAAGTGGTTCACCGGGATCTCCAGCTCCGTGCCGGGCTCGATCCGGGCGGTGAGGACGGAGCGGTCGGAGTCCACCCGCACACGAGCGGGCGCGCAGACGAACCGCAGGCCGCGGTTCTTCACGAGCGCCCCGGGGAGGAGCCCTGCTTCGGTCAGCACCTGGAAGCCGTTGCAGATCCCGAGCACGGGCCCACCGCCGGCCGCGAAGCGCGCCAGCGCGCCCATGACCGGGGAGAAGCGGGCGATCGCCCCGGGCCGCACGTAGTCGCCGTGCGCGAACCCACCGGGCAGCACGAGGGCGTCGAACCCCTCGAGCCGCTCGTCGGTGTGCCACACGAGGGACGCCGCCGCGCCGGCGCGCTCGAAGGCCAGGACCGTGTCGTGCTCGCAGTTGGTCCCAGGGAAGACCACGACCCCGATGCGGGCGCTCATCGCGACCCGCCTGCAGGCGCCATCTGGTGCACCTCCACCTCGCTGTCCTCGATCACCGGGTTCGCGAGGAGCCGGTGCGCGAGCTCCTCGGCCCGTCGGCGGGCGCCGTCCTCGTCGTCCGCGTCGACCTCGAACCGAAACGAGCGCCCGGCCCTCACCTCTCGGACGTCGTCGAACCCGAGCGCCGGGAGCGCGCGCTCGATCGTCGCGCCCTCCGGGTCGGCGATGCCCGGCCGCAGGCGGACCTCCACGCGTGCGGCGTACCTCATGGCCGCGCACCGTACCAGTCGGCCAGGCGGCGACCGGTCACGCGCTCGTAGGCGGCCACGTAGCGCTCCGAGGTCGCGTGCACGATCTCGGGGGGCAGCGGCGGAGCCGGCGGGCGCTTGTCCCAGCCGCTCGACGCCGCCCAGTCCCGCAGCGGTTGCTTGTCGAAGGCCGGCGGCGTCCGGCCAGGCACTACCTGGTCGGCGGGCCACAGGCGCGACGAGTCCGGCGTCACCACCTCGTCGCACAGGCAGAGCTCGCCGTCGACGAAGCCCAGTTCGAACTTCGTGTCCGCGAGCACGAGCCCGGCTGCGGCCACCCGCGCCGCGGCTCGCTCGTAGAGCGCCAGGGAGATCCGGCGCGCCTCGTCCGCCGCGTGACGGCCTACGATCTGCGCCGCCGCGTCGAAGCCGATGTTCAGATCATGGCCCTCCTTGGCCTTCGTCGAGGGCGTGAACATCGGCTCGGAAAGGCGCTCGGCAAGCTGCAGCCCTTCGGGCATGGGCGTGCCGTGCACCGTCCCGTGAGCCGCGTACTCCTCGTAGGCCTGGCCGGCGAGGTAGCCGCGCACGATGCACTCGATGCCGAGCATCTCCGCGCGCCGGACCAGGAGCGCGCGTCCGGCGATAGAGGACCAGCCTCGACCGGCCAGGGACGCTGCCTCGGGGACGCGCTCGACGATCTCGGCGGGGTCGGCGGTGAGAACGGTGCCGGGGGCTGCGTCCGCGAGCTGCTCGCTCCAGAACGCGGTCATCGCCGTGAGGACCCGACCCTTGTGCGGGATCGGCTCCGCGAACACCACGTCGTAGGCGCTCACGCGATCGGAGGCCACCATCAAGAGCATCCCGTCACCGACGTCGTAGAGCTGGCGGACCTTGCCCGAGTGGACGAGCGTCGCGCTCATCCCCGCGCCTCCCCGGGCTCGTCGGCCTCTCCGGGCTCGTCGCGCGCCCCGGGCTCGTCCAGCATCTCCAGCGCGTCGAGGAAGCGGCGGCGGTGCCGCAGGACGCGGTCGAGGTCGAAGGCCGCGTCGAGCGCTCCAGGGTCCAGGGCCACTTCGGGATCCTCGGACAGCACCTCTTGGAACCCCCTGCCTGTCGCGGACGCGAGCCGCGCGTCGCGCTGGACGATGCGGTACGCGTCGTCGCGCGAGAGCCCCGCGTCCACGAGGGCCAGGAGGACGGACTGGCTGAACACGAGCTCGGAGATGCCCGAGCGCGCGCGCTCGGCGTGGACGACGAGCCCGGACGCGAGGCCGGTGGCCTTGCGCAGCACGTAGCAGGTGAGAAGTGAGGCATCGGGGAGGGCGACGCGCTCCACCGAGCTGTGCGAGATGTCGCGCTCGTGCCAGAGCGCGACGTCCTCGAGCCCGGCGCCCAGATAGCCGCGAAGGAGCCGGGCCAGCCCGCAGAGCCGCTCGGAGAGCACGGGGTTGCGCTTGTGGGGCATCGCCGAGCTCCCCTTCTGCCCGGGCGCGAACGGCTCCTCCACCTCCCCGACCTCCGAGCGCGCGAGATGGCGGACCTCCGTCGCGATCAGCTCGACCGTCGCGCCTGCCGACGCGCATGCGAACAGGTACTCGGCGTGCCGGTCACGCGCGATCACCTGGGTGGCGGGAACGGGCTCGAGGCCGAGCGCGCGGCACACGTGGGACTCCACTGCGGGGTCGACGTTCGAGTAGGTCCCCACGGCCCCCGAGAGCTTCCCGACAGCCACCGCCCGGCGCGCCCGGCACAGCCGGCGGCGGTCCCGATCGGCCTGGAGCGCCCAGAGTGCGAACTTGGCCCCGAAGGTCGTCGGCTCCGCCTGCATCCCGTGCGTCCGCCCCGCCACCGGAACGTCGATCAGCTCCTCCGCGCGCCGGCGCAGCGCGACCACGAGCTCGCCGGCGGCCTCTACGAGCAGGTCGGCCGCGCGCACGAGCGTCGCGCACAGCGCGGTGTCCACCACGTCGGACGAGGTGAGCCCGTAGTGGACCCACGACGCCTCTGGACCCCCGATGCGTGCCTGGACGACGTCGACGAAGGCAGCCACGTCGTGGTCGGTCACCCGCTCGCGCGCCTCGACGTCCGCCACGAAGGCCGCGTCGACCTTCGGCGCGCGCTCGCGGATCGCCGCGGCGTCGGCGTGCGGGATCCTGCCGGTGGCGGCCAGCGCGTCCACGGCGAGCAGCTCGACCTCGAGCCACGTGGCCAGCCGTGCCTCGTCGCTGAAGAGCGCGGCCATGTCGGAGGGGCTGTAGCGCCGGATCACGTGACGGCCTCCGCTGGGGCCGAGGCGATGTCGCGGCGCCACTGGGCGCCTCGCCAGGTGATCCGATCGACCGCGGCGTACGCACGCTGCCGAGCCTCGGCGACCGACGACGCGACGGCGGTGACGCCGAGCACGCGACCGCCCGCGACGAGGAACGGGCCGCTCCCGTAGGGTCGCGCGGTGCCGGCGTGGACGACGGTCACCCCGGGAACCGGGTCGGCCAGCTGGCCATCGGGACCGAGCCCCTCGATCGGGTCCCCGCTCCTCGGCGCCTCCGGATAGCCCTCGGCCGCCATGACGACGCACACTGCCCCGGCGCGAGTCGGCTGGAGGCGCCCCGAGGGGACCGCTGAGCCGAGGCTCCCCTGCGCGACGGCAGCCAGCACCTCGAAGGGGTCCTCACCGAGCAGCGGCAGGACCACCTGCGCCTCGGGATCGCCGAAGCGCACGTTGAACTCGAGGACCCGCGGGCCCTCGTCGGTCAGCATGAGCCCGGCGTACAGCACGCCCCGGTACTCGATGCCCCTGCGGCGCAGTTCGTGCACGACCGGGCGCACCATCCGCTCGACGAGATCGTCGACGGCTGCGTCGTCGAGCTGCGCCAGCGGCGCGTACGCCCCCATGCCGCCGGTGTTCGGCCCCCGGTCGCCGTCGAAGATGCGCTTGGAGTCCTGGGCAGGGACCATGGGAACGACCGTCGCGCCGTCGCAGAGCACGAGCAGCGAGCACTCGGGCCCCGCCAGCCCCTCTTCGACCACCACCTGGCGACCCGCGTCGCCGAGCGCTCCCGAGAGCTTCGACGCGGCGTCCTGCTCCGCCTCCTCGAGCGTGGCGGCGACGAGGACCCCCTTGCCCGACGCGAGCCCGTCGGCCTTCACGACCCACGGGCCCCGCAGGCCGCGCAGGAAGGCCTGAGCCTCGGCGAACCTCTCGCACACGCGGTAGCGAGCCGTCGGCACGCCCGCCGCGACCAGGACCTCCTTCATGAACGCCTTGGAGCCCTCGAGCCGTGCCCCGTCGGCACCGGGCCCGACGACCCGACGCCCGAGCGCGCGGAGCCGGTCGGCGAGCCCTGCCACGAGCGGCACCTCGGGCCCGATCACGTAGAGGTCGGCCTCCACCTCCTCGGGCGGGGCGGCGGTCGTCGTGATGGCGCCTCCGCCGAGGAGCGCGGCCATCCCGGCATTGCCCGGCGTCGCCACCACGTCCGCCGTCCGGGCGAGCGCGAGGCACAGCGCGTGCTCCCTCCCCCCGGAGCCGACGACGCAGACGCGCGACCGGCTCACGCTGCGGCGAAGGACACGATCTGCTCCCTCCCGGGGCCGACGCCCACCAGCCGCACCGGCACGCCGATCTGGTCGGCGAGGAGCTCGACGTAGTCCCTCGCCGCGGCGGGCAGGTCCTGCGCGGACGTCGCGCCGGTCAGGTCGGTGCACCACCCCGGAAGCTCCTCGTAGAGCGGGGTCACCTGGTGCAGGGTGGACTGGTGGTAGGGGGGGAGCCCGAAGCGCTCGCCACCGTGCTCGTAGGCGACGCAGACCCGCAGCGTCTCGACCGTGTCGAGCACGTCGAGCTTGGTCAGCGCGATCTCGGTCAGCGAGTTCAGCCGCACGGCCTGGCGCACCATCACGGCGTCGAACCAGCCGACACGCCGGCGGCGCCCGGTCACGGTGCCGTACTCCTGGCCGCGCTCGACCAGGAGCTCGGCGAGATCGCCGCGCAGCTCCGTCGGGAACGGGCCTGCACCGACACGCGTGACGTAGGCCTTGGCGATCCCGATCACGCGGTCGATGTCGCGCGGGCCGAGCCCGCTGCCGGTGCAGGCCCCGCCTGCAACCGGGTTCGACGACGTGACGAACGGGTACGTGCCGTGGTCGAGGTCCAAGAAGGTCGCCTGCGCACCTTCGAGGAGGACGCTGCGCCCGGCGTCGAGCGCGTCGTGCAGGATGCCCACGGTGTCCCCGACCATCGGCGCGATTCGGGGGGCGAACTCGCCGAGGTACCGCTCGGCCACGTCGCTCGCCGAGAGCGGCAGGCGGTTGTACACCTTGGCGAGCACCGCGTTCTTCTCCTTCAACGCCACGTCGAGCTTCTCACGGAAGATCTTCTGGTCGAGGAGGTCCTGCACCCGCAGCCCGACACGCGACGCCTTGTCGGCGTACGCGGGGCCGATGCCGCGCTTGGTGGTCCCGAGGGAGTTCTTGCCCAGGTAGCGCTCGGTGACCCGGTCGAGCTCGAGGTGGTAGGGCATGATCAGGTGCGCGTTGCCGCTCACCACCAGCCGGGACGTGTCGACACCGCGGCGCTCGAGCACGTCGAGCTCTGCGAGCAGCGCCTCGGGCTCCACCACGACGCCGTTGCCGATGAGCGGCGTGATGTGCGGGTAGAGGATGCCGCTCGGGCACAGCTGGAGGGCGAAGCGCTCCCCGTCGACGACGACGGTATGGCCTGCGTTATGGCCGCCCTGGTAGCGGACGACCACGTCCATCTCCCTGGCCAGCAGATCGGTCAGCTTGCCCTTGCCTTCGTCGCCCCACTGGGTTCCGACGACTACCGTTGCCGGCACACTGCTCCCCTGACTCGGTGTACGCCGCAGTGTACCCGACGGCGGTCGGCCCCGGTCCCGGGTCTGCGTGCCCGGGCCCGCCCGCTCACCGAAGCGCGATCACGTCCCCCTCGGCGTCGACCGTCACGGTCGCCCCCTCGGGGTACCGTCCGTCGAGGACGGCGAGCGCCAAGGGGTCCTCCACCTCCCGCTGGATCACGCGTCTGAGCGGACGTGCCCCGAAGTCGGGGTCGTACCCCTTGGCCGCCAGCACCTTCTCCGCCTCGGGGGTGACCACGAGCGAGAGCCGTCGCTCTGCGAGCCGCGTCCTGAGCCTGCCGAGCTGGATGCCGACGATGACGGCGAGGTCGGCCTCGGTCAGCCGACGGAACCGCACGACCTCGTCCACGCGGTTCATGAACTCGGGCTTGAAGAACGCGTACGGGTCCCCGGGGAGGTTCGAGGTCATGATCAGCACGGTGTTCGTGAAGTCGACCGTGCGCCCTTGCCCGTCGGTCAGGCGACCGTCCTCGAGCACCTGGAGCAGGATGTTGAAGACGTCCGGGTGGGCCTTCTCGATCTCGTCGAGCAGCACGACCGCGTAGGGGCGCCGCCGCACGGCCTCGGTCAGCTGACCACCCTCCTCGTACCCGACGTACCCCGGAGGCGCGCCGACGAGCCGGGAGACCGTGTGCTTCTCCATGTACTCGCTCATGTCGATGCGGACCATGGCCCGCTCGTCGTCGAAGAGGAACTCCGCGAGCGCCCGGGCGAGCTCCGTCTTGCCCACGCCCGTCGGGCCGAGGAACAAGAAGGACCCGATCGGCCGGTTCGGGTCCGACAGCCCGGCCCTGCTCCGGCGGATCGCGTTCGCGACCGCGGTCACCGCCTCGTCCTGGCCGACGACCCGCGCGTGCAAGGTGTCCTCCAGACGGATCAGCTTGTCGACCTCGCCCTGGAGCAGGCGGGTGACGGGGATGCCGGTCCACCGGCTCACCACCTCGGCCACGTCCTCGGCGTCGACCTCCTCCTTCAAGAAGCGCTGGTGCTCTTGGAGCTTGGCCAGCTCCGAGGTGGCCTCGTCGATACGGCGCTCGAGGGACGGCAGCTCGCCGTAGCGCACGGCCGACGCGCCGGCGAGGTCGCCGTCGCGCTCCATGCGCTCCGCTGCGGCGCGGCGCTCCTCCAGCTCGCCCTTCAAGGAGCGGATGGTGCTGATGGCCTGCTTCTCCGCCTGCCAGTGCGCGGTCATCGCGTTCGCCTGCTCGCGCAGCCCGGCGAGCTCTTGGTCGAGCCGGGCGAGCCGCTCGACCGACGCCTCGTCGGTCTCCTTCTCGAGCGCCACCTTCTCGATCTCGAGCTGGCGGATCCGCCGGGTCACGACGTCGAGCTCGGTCGGCATGGAGTCGATCTCGATGCGCAGGC
>JAJZVL010000089.1 GCA_021845725.1 Actinomycetes bacterium
CCGGGGTCGCAGACGTCGCGGTCTGGCGCCGGGCCGACCCCGAGTGGGGCGAGCGGGTCGTCGCCTGGGTCGTGCCATCGGACCCCTCTGCCCCCCCCGAGCTCGGCGCGCTCGTCGAGACCGTGCGCGAGACGCTTCCTCCGTGGGCCGCGCCAAAAGAGCTCGTGCTCACCGACCGCCTGCCACGCACGGCGTCGGGAAAGGTGCGACGGACCGCCCTCGCCTGAGCTGTGCTCAGCCGATACCGCCCGACGGCTGGCTGGTCGCACCGCCGTCGACGGTGACCACGGTGCCGGTGATCCACGAGGCCTCGTCAGAGGCAAGGAACACCGCCACCGGAGCAATGTCGTCAGGCTCGCCGATCCTGCCCATCGGGATGTGCGAGGCGACCGCGTCTTCGTCAGGCTCCCACAGCGCCCGCGCGAACCGGGTACGCACGAGCCCCGGTGCGATCGCGTTCACCCGCACCCCGGGCGCGAGCTCGTAGGCGAGCTGGCGCGTGAGGTGCACCAGCGCGGCCTTCGTCGCGTTGTACCAGCCGATCCCCGGCTCCGGGCCGAAGCCGCCCACGGACGCGATGTTCACGATGGCGCCGCCGCGGTCGCGCAGCTGCGCGCGGTACGCGGCCTGGCACCACGCGAGGGGGCCGAGCAGGTTCACCTCCAGCGTCTTGGTCGCCTGCGCACGGTCGATGCCGAGGAGGGGCCCGAAGTAGGGGTTCACCGCTGCGTTGTTCACGAGCACGTCGAGGGCGCCGAAGCGCTCGACCGTGGCGTCGACGCACTCCTCGGCCTGCTCGGGGTCGCCTGCATGCGCAACATGCCACGCCACGTCGCCGCCCATTTGCTCGAGGTCTCGTGCCGCTGCCTCGAGCGCATCGGCCTTCCGCGACGACAGCATGACCGACGCCCCCGCCTCGGCAAGGCGCCGGGCGATCGCGAGACCGATGCCCCGGCTCGAGCCGGTGACGAGCGCGACCTTCCCGTCCAGCCGCACGTCCACGACCGCCCACCCTACCGATGCCCGGCGCGCCCTACCATCGGCGAGGTGAACCGGTTGGCACACGCCTCGAGCCCCTACTTGCGACAGCACGCCGGCAACCCGGTCGACTGGTACCCGTGGGGACCAGAGGCATTCGCGCGGGCCAAGGCCGAGGACAAGCCCCTGTTCGTCTCCATCGGCTATGCGGCGTGTCACTGGTGCCACGTGATGGCGCACGAGAGCTTCGAGGATCCCGGCGTCGCCGAGCTGCTCGCCAGCACGTGCATCGCGGTCAAGGTCGACCGCGAGGAACGACCCGACGTCGATGCGCTCTACATGGCGGCTGTCCAGGCGATGACCGGCTCGGGTGGCTGGCCGATGTCGGTGTTCTGCACGCCCGACGGCCGCCCCTTCTTCGCTGGGACCTACTTCCCCCCGTCAGACCGGCACGGGATGCCGTCCCTGCGCCGGGTGGTCGAGGCGGTCGCCGACGCGTGGACGCGGCGCCGTGGTGAGATCGAGGCGCAGGCCAGCGCGCTCGCAGAGGCGCTCGGGGAGCAGACGCGAGCCGTGGACCGCCTCGCGCTGGTGGCACCGGACGGCGGGACCCACTGGGAAGCCCTCTCGGCGCACGCGCTCGACGAGCTCGCCCGGCGCTTTGACCCCGTGTGGGGTGGGTTCGGGCCTGCGCCGAAGTTCCCACGACCCGCGCTCGTCGAGCTGTGCCTTCGCCCCGACGTCGCAGGGCACGACGGGCCGACATCGCCGCGGTCGCGCGCCATGGCGATCACGACGCTCGACGCGATGGCGGCTGGCGGCATCTACGACCATCTCGAAGGCGGGTTCGCGCGCTACTCCACCGATGCGCGCTGGCGCGTGCCCCACTTCGAGAAGATGCTTCCCGACCAGGCGCTGCTCGCACGCTGCTACCTGCACGCATGGCAGGTCACGGGGTCCGCGACCTACCTCCAGGTCGTGCGCGAGACCATCGACTTCGTCATGGCCGCACTGTCCACGCCCGACGGCGGGTTCGCCTCGTCGCTCGACGCGGACGCGGGGGGCATCGAGGGAGGCCACGTGACCTGGACGCCCGCGGAGGTGCGCGCCGCGCTTGGATCGGCGGGCGCGCACGTCGGCACAGCCGCACCCGCCCGCACAGCCGCACCCGCCCGCACAGCCGCACCCGCCGGTGACGCCACAGGGCGCGCCGCACTGATCGGCCAAGCCGCAGGTGCGCTCGACCCGGCGCGGCTCGCCGCCACCGTGTGCGAATGGTGGGGAGTGACCGAGGAGGGCGACATCGACGGCCGCTCCGTCCTGCACCGCCCGCCCGGGGCCGGCCTCGCCAGGGCACCCGAGGTCGAAACCGCCAGGAGAGCGCTCCTCGCCGCCAGGCGTCGCCGTCCCCAGCCGGCGCGCGACGACAAGGTCTTGACCGAGTGGCACGCGATGTTCACCGCGGCGCTCGCCGAGGCCGCGTGGGCGTGCGGCGACGAGCGCTGGGCGCGCCGTGCCGTGGAGGCCGCAGAGCACCTGCTCGCGCGCAACCGCCGAGCAGACGGTCGTTGGCTGCGCTCCGCCGACAGCGGGGTCCTTGCGTTCGCTGCCGACTACGCGTGGTGCGTCGAGTGCATGACGTGGCTCGCGACCATGTCGGGAGACGAACGCTGGACGGCGCGAGCCGAGGAGGTCGCCGACGGCATGCTCGACCTGTTCTCCGACCCCGGACACGGAGGCCTGTTCACCACGGGGCGCGACGCCGAGCCGCTCGTCGCCCGCATGAAGGATGTCGTAGACGGCGCGCTCCCCTCCGCGAACGCCGCGGCGGCCAACGCGCTGGTGCGCCTCGGCGCGCTCACCGGCGAGGACCGTTGGACCGATGCGGGGATCTCGATCGCGAGCTCGGTGCTCCCGCTCGCGCTCGAGCAGCCGCTGGCGGTCCCCGACATGGTCTCGGCCCTTGCGTTCGCGGACCACGGCGCACAGGTCGTCGTCGTCGGGGATCGCCCGGACCTGCTCGGAGCGGTGCGGCGCCGGTGGCTCCCTCACGCTGCCATCGCGTGGGGAGCGCCGGGGTCGGGGCGCTTGTGGAAGGACCGCGCGATCGGAACGGCGTACGTCTGCCACGGCTTCGTGTGCGAGGAGCCCGCCCGCGATCCCGCCACGCTCGACGCGCAGCTCGAGCATCTCGCGACCGGCGGGTGCCGGTAGGCTCCGACCATCGCCGGGGACTCCGTCCCGGCGGCCAGCCGAGGAGGGCACCGGCGTGCCGGGCACCAGACGCCAGCGCCGGCGTGCGCCCGCGCACGCGCGCAAGACACCAAGAGACGATCCGAGAGGCCTTTCGCCCACGGGCGCGTGGCCCCCGGTAGGCGAGCGGCGCGCCCTCGGCGAGGTCGCCGTCGGGGCTGCAGATCCCCGCGCTGCGGCCGGGGGGGAGCCGACGGCGCCTGCCGAGCACGTGCCTCCCGGCGCTCCACCGCGCGATGCGCGACCGGTGCGTAGCGGCCGGGCGCTCCTACGCGACGTGGCGCACCGCGATCGCGCGCTCATGGTGGGCGGTGCCCAGCTCCGGCTCCTCGTGCTCGCCTGCACGCCGGAGGACTCGACGGCCGTCGACCTCGCCTCGGGTTCGCTGCTGCGCCTGCGCATCCCCTGGCCGGCCGGCCACGAGCCGGACCTGTCGCCCTTCGACGTGGTCGAAGCGACGCTCGCAGACGACCCCGAGTGCGACGACCTCGCCAAGCCAGAGGCTGCGACCGTCGTCGCCCCACCTCGTCACGTCGGGTCGCTCAAGGGGCGGCGGGTCCGGGCGATACTCGCCCGCGTCGCCGCCACCCACGATGGCCCGCTGCTCGGCTTCGTAGGTCCGTCTGCCCCCTACTGGGACTTCCACGGGCTCCGGCCGTCGGTGGCGCTGATCCACCCGACGCGTGGGCCCCAGCTCATGCATCGCCACGCGGACGGGTCCACCTGGGTCCGCTTCGGCTGGGAACGCGACGACGTCTGGCTCCCGGTCGAGGACCCCCGCGCGGTCCGGGCGCTCGCCGCGTCCCGCCGTGAGCGGCTCACGGGCAAGCAGCTCGCCACCGCCCTGGGCTTCTCTCCGCACTACCTGCTCGTCGCGCTGACGAGCCCTCGTGCCGGCCACTGCTACAAGATCTGCCAGGGCGTGCTGCCGAAGGGCTGAACACGCGCCCCCGGCGGCACGCGACCGGGCCGGGACCTCAGCGGGAGAACTTCCCCCCGGCAAGGTCCTCGGCCATCGCCCAACCGAAGGCGACCAACCGGTCCCCGCGTGCCGGGTCGATCTCCGAGAACAGCTCGTGCACGCCGTCGGGGAGCTTCACCTTCGGGTGCACGAAGTCGAGCCCACCTGCAGCTCCGCCGTTGCCCTTCAAGATGAAGGTGCGGTCGTCCAACCTGGCCTCTACGCCGAAGCGCTTCGCCAGCCGACGAGCCCACGCACGCTCCTCACCTGACGCCCGGTGCCCCGCGGCGGGAACGACGTCGCTCAGGCCGAGGAAGGCGCGGAAGCCGTCCGGACCGAGCAGGCGCGTGCCGAGGAGCACGTCTTCGTCGGGGAAGGCCAGCAGCGCACGCCGGAACTGGTCCGCCATCATGGCCTTCAGGGCGGACTCCGCCCGGCCGGTCCTGTCGACCGACGCCACGCCTACGAGCAGCGACGGCGTGCCGCCGATCCGCTCCAGGGTGCAGAAGGAATAGCCGCGAAGCTTCCTCCCGTCCCGCACGGTCGTGACGAGCACCCACTCCTCGCGCTCTTTGGAGAGGAACCCGATGTCGAACCCGGAGGTCTCCATCCCGAGATCGGCCAATTCCTCGAGCTCGGCGTCGCCGAGCGCGGTGCAATCCTTCGTCGTGACCACCATCGGCATGACGAGATTCTACCGTCCGGGCCCAAGCCCCACACCCGTGGCACGGCTCGAGGGTCGAAGCAAGCCGGTACGGCTGCCTTCGCCGTTCCGTCTCAGAGGTAGGTGCCCGGGCGCGGTGGCGCCGGCACCTCCTCGTCGGGGCGAGGGAGCCCCCGCTGGCGCATCTGGTCCAGCTGCGCCCTCGCAGCCATCTGCTGGGCCATGAGCGTCGCCTGGATCCCGTGGAACAGCCCTTCGAGCCATCCGACGAGCTGCGCCTGCGCGACCCGGAGCTCCGCCTCCGAGGGGATCTCGGCGACGAAGGGGAACGCCATGCGGTCCAGCTCCTCGGAGAGGTCCGGGGAGAGCCCCGAGGAAAGCTCGCGGACGGACTGCTCATAGATCTCCTTGAGCCTCGCCCGCCCGGCCTCGTCCATCGGTGCCTGGCGTACCTCGTCGAGGAGCTGCTTGACCATGGTGCCGATCCGCATCACCTTGCCAGGCTGCTCGACGGACTCCCTGCGCTCTTCGCGGTCCTCGTCGGTCGATCCGGCATCCGTGCCCACCTGTGACCCGGCAGGCGACGTGCGGCCAGGGGCCGGCAAGACTTCGTCAGGGGAGACCGCTCCCCCGGCGCCTGTTCCCCCCGCGCCTGTCGACGGCGTGTCCTGTGGTGAATTCATGCGGACGATGATGCCAGAGCGAGGGGTGCCGCCGGCAATCTCGCCCCCGCCGGCAATCTCGCCCCCGCCGGCAATCTCGCCCCCGCCGGCGGCGGCGACCCGGCGTCACTTGCGCGGGGACCACGCGAGCAGCGGGACGACCATCTCATCGGGGGTGAGAGATCCGTGACGGCAGACCAGGCGCTGCTCACCGGTGTCGGCGGGGTCCAAGAACGCGGTGGAGGCGAAGGGGACGAGGACCACGTCACCCAGACGCTCCCGCACGCCTGCGCTCAGGGCTCCCCCGAGCCACCCCTCGCTCATCACCTGCTCGACGTCGCGCACCCATGCGATCGCGCCATAGAGCCCGGCGGCACGCTCGAGCAGGTCGTCCTTCGCTCCGGGCCGCGCGTGCAGCCAGCGGAAGCGGCCCTCTCCCGAGAGCAAGGAGACGCAGTCCATGATCTCGCCGCCGAGCACCTCGGACGAGGTGCCCACCTCGACCTGACCGTGGTCCGCAGTGACGACGAGCGCAGCATCCTTCGGGAGCACGTCGAGAAGGTCACCCACCATCCGGTCCACCGCGACGAGCTCGGCGTCGTAGTGCTCGTCGAGCCCGGACGCGTGCGCGCTCCGGTCGACGCCGTCGTAGTAGGCGTACACGAAGGGAGCATCGCGTCGGAGCAGCCGGCGCACCTCGACGACGAGCCCTGCGGGCGTGTGCCATCCGTAGAGGGGCGAGTCACCGAGATGTGCCGCGGTGAACCCGGTCGTCCGGTAGTCGTGGCGGGAGACGACCGGGGTCGGGACGGGGGACCGGCCGAACGGGGGGAAGGGCTGGAATTCCCGAGGAGGCACGCTCTGGCGGGCGTCGCGGGCGCCCAGGCGCCACCCGAGGACGTTCAGGATCTCGTCGCCGATCGCCACGCGGTAGCCGACGACACCGTGGACGGCGGGGGTGAGCCCCGTCGCAAGGCTCGTGAGCGCGGCGGCCGTCGTGCTCGGCGCCACCGAGGTGAGCGTCGTGCCCGCGCCGCTCGCGAGCACCGGAGCCAGCCGGCCAGCGCGAGCATCGAGCTGGCGCGCGCCCAGCCCGTCGAGCACGAGAAGCACGATCTGACGCGCACCGACGACCGGCTCGGGCAGCCATCGCGGCCGCGCCTCGTCGCTTGTCCCGTAGAGCTCCGCGAGCAGCGCGGGCACGACCTCGGTCAGGCATCGCCCCCCGAAATCCGGTCGCACGGGCTCGAGGGATGCCGCGTCCTGGTCCAAGCCGGCGACCATGGTCGCCAAGCGTACGACCCTACGGACCCTGGGGCGACCCACGGCCTGTGCGGCGACCGACCATGAGCACCCCTTCGCCGCGGTCACGCCGGTAACATCGGGGTGCGTGAGAGTGTCGACCCGTGGGGACTATGCGAGCAGGGCGTTGCTCTCGCTCGCTCTGCACGGCGCGACCAGCACACCGACCTCGGTGCGCGACATCGCCGACCGCACCGGGCTCCCGCAGCCGTACCTCGAGCAGATCCTGCTCGCACTGAAGGGCGCAGGGCTCGTCCGCTCCAAGCGCGGCGTCGGCGGAGGGTACGTCCTGGCACGCGACCCAGCCGACATCACGCTCGCGCAGGTGGTGTCGGCGGTGGACGGGCCCATCGTGGCCGGAGACTTCGGGGAGCCACACGAGAACGGTGCATGCGACCACGAAGGCCAGTGCGTGCTGCTGGCGGTATGGGCCGAGGTCGGAGCCACCATGCGCGAGCGCCTCCAGTCCTTCACCCTGGCCGACATGGTGGAGCGCGCACGCGGAAATCGCCCTGCCGAGCAGACCGCGGCGCGCCGGAGCCAATCGCGCCCGGCGGCGAGCAACGGGGCGCGGGACCGGAGCCTTGCCGTGGTGCTCGAGCCGCTCGTCGTCTCCGGCTCGTGAGCGCTCAGCGCCCGGGCTGACCCTCCACCAGCACGTCCCAGCGCAGCACGACAGGTGTCTCGCGCTCCCAACCCAGTGCCGAGACGGCGCCTGCCCGGAGCCCGAGCAGCCGCCCGCCGATCGGCGGCAGGCCGACCCACCGAGCCGCGAGCACCCTCAGAAGGTGCCCGTGGGAGAACAGCAGCACGTCCCCTCCGGCTGCCCGCGCCTTGTCGACGACCCGGTCCGCCCGGCGGCCGACGTCCGCCGCGGTCTCGCCATGGGGCACGCCGTCGGCCCACAGGGTCCATCCGGGCCGCTCGGCGCGGATCTCGTCGGTCGTGAGGCCTTCGTAGTCGCCGTAGTCCCACTCCTCGAGGTCGTGGCATGCCTCCGCGCGCGCCTCGTACCCGGCGAGCGCGCAGGTCTCGGCGGCGCGAGAGAGCGGGCTCGTGAGCACGAGCACGGGATCTGGCACCACCCTTCTCAGGCACTCCCCGAGGTCTGCCGCGACCCTCCTTGCACCGGGCAGGAGCGGGATGTCCGTCCGGCCGGTATGCCGGCCCGACTCGCTCCACTCGGTCTCTGCATGCCGGACCATCCAGATGTGCACGTCGCCACGTCAGCACCCAAGGGCGCGTGCACGCAAGCCCCCGGCTGCGCAACGATGAGATCTGGGCACGTGAAGAGAGGAAAAGCGAGGTCGACGAGCTCGTCGCCCTGGGCACGACGCCCGACGCCGCGCTCTTGCAGGCACGGAACGGGCCCGGAATGGAATGACATCGGGGGCGCGGGCGTTCTATCCGTAGGATCGGGTAGGGATATCCGAGCACCGACACGAACGAGCACGAACCAGAAGAGAGCGACGAAGCCGCACACGATGAGCACCTCGACCAAAACCGGCGCAGCGGGCACCGACAGCCTCGGCCTGCTCCTGCGCGACCTCGACCAGTACCCCATGCCGGACCACGAGCAGCAGATCGCGCTCGCCAAGCGCGTCGCCGCAGGCGACGACCGCGCGCGTAAGGAGATGGTGGCGGCCAACCTCCGTCTCGTGGTCCACTGGGCTCGTCGGTACCAGGACCGCGGCGTCGACTTGGCGGACCTCGTGCAAGAAGGGACGTTCGGCCTACTGCGCGCCGTGGAGAAGTTCGACTGGGAGCGCGGCTTCCGGTTCTCCACCTATGCGACGTGGTGGATCCGCCAGGCGCTCCAGCGCGCGGTGCAGCAGCACGGGCGCACCATCCGGATCCCGCTCGAGGTCGGAGAGCGACTCCAGCGCCTCGACGCGATCACCGCAGAGCTGGCTGGCCAGCTCGGACGCCAGCCGACCGAGGAGGAGCTGACCGAGGTGACCGGGATGACGCTCGAGGAGCGACGCAACCTCGAGGACATCGCCCGGGTCACCGCGAGCCTCGACCAGCCGGCGGCGGTCGACTCCTCCACCTCGCTCGGTGAGCTCGTCGCCCCCGATGGCGACGACTGGGCTGAGCGGGTGGACCGGGAGATGGTGTTCGAGCGGATCCGAGAGGCGGTCGACCGCCTCCCTGAGCTCCAGCGCGATGTCCTGCGCATGCGGTTCGGCTTCAACGGCGACACCCCGGCGTCGCTCCAGACCACCGCAGAGCGACTCGGCGTCGGGGTCCGCAGGGTGCGGCGCGCCGAGGAGGAGGCGCTTGCCGCCCTCTCCGCCGACGGCGCGGTCCTTGGCGCCCAGGACGCCGCGGCCTGATCTGT
>JAJZVL010000023.1 GCA_021845725.1 Actinomycetes bacterium
TCGACATCATCGGCGCCGCGCGCCCCGCCATCGCCGACCCGTTCATGCCGACGAAGATCGCCGAGGGCCGCATCGAGGACATCCGCGAGTGCACCGGGTCGAATGTCTGCATCCTGAAGGAGGAGGTGAACCGGCACGTCGGCTGTGTCCAGAACCCGACCGCCGGAGAGGAGTTCCGCCGGGGTTGGCATCCCGAGGTGGTGCCCCCGTCTTCGGCAGCCGACCGATCCGTTCTCGTCGTCGGCGGCGGTCCCGCCGGCATGGAGTGCGCCCTCACGCTCGGTCGCCGAGGACATGCGGTCCATCTCGTCGAGGCGGCCCAGGAGCTCGGCGGTCATCTTCGGTGGGTGCGCCGGCTCCCCACCCTGGGAGAGCTCGGCAGGGTCGTCGACTGGCGAGCCACCCAGCTCGGGAAGCTGGCGAACGTCACCGTCGTCCGCGGGAGCCGGCTCGGAGCCGCTGACGTGCTCGACTACGGCGCCGCGATCGTCATCGTGGCCACCGGATCGTCGTGGAGCGCTGTCGGCCTCCAGCCACGCACGCACGAGCCGATCCCGGGCGCCGACGCCGCTCTGCCGTTCGTGCTCACCCCTGAGCAGGTGATGCTCGAGGACAAGAAGCCCGCGGGCCAAGACGTGGTCGTCTACGACTGCGAGGGCTACCTCGTCGGAGCGGGCATCGCGGAGCGCCTCCGCCTCGACGGCTACGCGGTCACGATCGTCACGCCCTTCGACGTCGTCTCGCCGGTGAGCGACCAGACCCTCGAAGGGCCGTTCCTGCGAGCACACCTTCACGAGCTCGGGATCGGGATGCGGCGCAACGTGGTCGTCCGGTCGGTGTCGCCGGCCGGCATCACCGGTGTCGACGAGCTCGGTGATCCGGTCGAGATCAGGGCCGGGTCGGTGGTGGTCGCCACCCAGAGGGTCTCGGACTCCCGCCTGTGGGAGGAGCTGTCGGCCGATCCTGCGGCGCTCTTCGACGCGGGGATCGCCGGCCTCTACCGCATCGGCGACGCGGTCGCCCCGCGCATGACCTCCGAGGCGGTCTTCGACGGGCACCGCCTGGCGATGGAGATCGACTCAGCGAACCCGGCGGCCGCCCTGCCCGTCGACCGCCGGGAGCAGCTGCAGGACGCGGTCGCGCTCAGAACCTGCGCTGGGTCTCCGAGAGCACGTCGCGCAGGATCTGGACCATGAGGTCGATCTCCTCGCGGCCGATGATGAGCGGCGGCGAGAGGGTGATCACCGGGTCGCCGCGGTCTGTGGCTCGGCAGATGAGGCCGGCGTCGAAGAGCGCGGGGGACAGGAAGCCCCTGAGCAGGCGCTCGCACTCGTCGTCGTCGAAGGACTCCCTCGTCGCCTTGTCCTTCACGAGCTCGATCCCGTAGAAGAAGCCCTCGCCGCGCACGTCCCCGACGATCGGCAGGTCGTAGAGCGACTCGAGCGAGGAGCGGAAGTAGTCGCGGTTCTCGCGCACGTGGTCGAGGATGTGCTCGCGCTCGAAGACGTCGAGGTTCGCCAGCGCCACGGCGCAGCTGACGGGGTGCCCGGCGAAGGTGAAGCCGTGGGCGAAGCTCTCGTTGCCCCCCATGAAGGGCTCCACGAGCTTGTCGCTCGCGATCATGGCGCCCAGAGGCGCGTAGCCGCTCGTGAGCCCCTTGGCGACGGTGATGATGTCGGGCTCGTAGCCGTAGCGCTGGGAGCCGAAGTACTCGCCGAGCCGGCCGAAGGCGCAGATCACCTCGTCGGAGACGAAGAGCACCCCGTAGCGGTCACAGATCTCCCGGACCCGTGCGAAGTACCCCGGAGGGGGCGGGATCTGCCCCCCGGAGTTCTGCACCGGCTCCAGGTAGATCGCGGCCACCGTCTCGGGGCCCTCACGCTCGATCGTGCGCTCGATCTCGTCTGCGGCCCAGCGGCCGAAGGCCTCGAAGTCGTCGCCGTGCTCGGGGGCCCGGTAGAAGTTCGTGTTCGGCACCTTGACCGCCCCGGGCATGAGCGGCTCGAAGGGCGTGCGGATGCTCGGGATCGAGGTGATCGCGAGCGCCCCCATGCTCGTCCCGTGGTAGGCGATGTCGCGGCTCAGCACCTTGTAGCGCCACGGCTCCCCCTTCAGCCGGAAGTACTGGCGGGCCAGCTTCAGCGCCGACTCGACCGACTCCGAGCCCCCAGAGGTGAAGAAGACGTGCTCGAGGTCGCCGGGCGCGAGCTCTGCGAGCCGGTCCGCGAGCTCGATGGCCCTCGGGTGCGCGTAGGTCCACAGCGGGAAGTAGGCGAGCTCGCCCGCCTGCTTGGCCGCGGCCTCGCCCAGCTCGTAGCGCCCGTGGCCGAGCTGGCTCACGAAGAGCCCGGCGAGCCCGTCGAGGTAGCGCTTGCCGTGCTGGTCCCAGACGTAGGGGCCCTCGCCGCGCACCATCACGGGCACCTCGTGCTGGTCGCTGTAGGACCCCATGCGCGTGAAGTGCATCCACAGGTGCCGCCGTGCGCGCTCGCTCAGCTGGTCGCCCCAGCCGTCGCCTTGGAATTCCACGGTGTGGGTCTCGTACTCAGAAGTCATCTGCTCCCCCAGGAGTAGGTCTGCTTGGCAAGTTTCAGGTACACGAAGGACTCGGTGCTCCGCACGCCCGGGACGGAGCGGATCGAGTCGTTGAGCAATCGGAACAGGGCGTCGTCGTCCCGGCAGACGATCTCGACGAGAAGGTCGAACGAGCCGGCGCACATCACGACGTAGTCGACCTCGTGGAGCTCGGAGAGCTTCTCGGCGACCACGCGCACGTCGCCTTCGACACGCACCCCCACCATCGCCTGGCGGTGGAACCCGAGCTGCAGAGGGTCGGTGACCCCGACGATCTGGATGACCCCGACGTCGCGGAGCCGCTGGACGCGCCGTCGCACCGCAGCCTCCGACAGGCCGACCTCCTCGGCGATCGCGCCGTAGGGCAATCGACCGTCGCGCTGCAGCGCCTCGATGATCGCCCGGTTGGCGTCGTCGAGCAGCCCTGACGGGCCGGTGCCGTAGAAGCTCTCGCCGTGGGCACCCACATCCCTGGCGTCACCACCGGCACCGCCACGGGGCTCCATCTGGTTCACTCCGGCTCCATCCTCGTCTCTTGGCACGCCTGCCGTGAGGTCGAGCAGTGGGTGCACGCCGAATTCTGTCACATTTTCGCCGATCGTCAAGCGATATGGTCGTCAGGCGTCAGATGACCCACGCAAACCGCTCTGCTCGCTTGTCAAGAGCCGCGTAATCTGCGATCGTGGTGGTGTGCGGGCCGAACGGCCTCTGCTACCCGAGGGGGGCACGGAGCGCCTCTCGTCGGCCTGCGCAGCGAGGCAACCCAGCCATGCAGGGAGGAAGCGATGAGCCCACACGAGGACACGGGTACGCTCGAGCGGCTGTCGAATTTCGTGAACGGCGCGCGCGTCGAGGCCGACGGTCCCATGGCGCCGGTGATCGACCCGTGCACGGGGCGTGCGTACGCCGAAGCACCGGTGTCGAGCGCGGCGGACGTCGACCGTGCCGTGCTCGCAGCGGCGAAGGCGTTCCCGCAGTGGCGGGACCAGACCCCGAGCCAGCGGAGCCTCGCCCTCGTGCGCATCGCGGACGCGATCGAGAGCCGGGCCGAGGAGCTCGTCGCAGCCGAGTCGCGCAACACCGGCAAGCCGGTCCACCTGGTGCTCTCCGAGGAGATCCCGCCGATGGTCGACCAGATCCGGTTCTTCGCCGGGGCAGCCCGCATGCTCCACGGGCTCTCGGCGGGCGAGTACATGGCCGGACATACCTCGATGATCCGCCGCGAGCCCGTCGGGGTCTGCGCGGCGGTGACGCCGTGGAACTACCCCATGATGATGGCGGTCTGGAAGTGGGCGCCCGCGTTGGCAGCCGGGAACACGATGGTGCTGAAGCCCTCGGACACGACGCCCGCGTCCATGGTGCTCATGGCCGAGATCATGGCCGAGCACCTTCCCCCCGGCGTCTTCAACGTCGTGTGCGGTGACCGTGACACCGGCCGTGCCCTCGTCGCGCACCCCACGCCGGCCATGGTGTCGGTGACCGGCAGCGTCAGGGCGGGAATGGAAGTCGCAGGCTCCGCCGCGGCGACCTTGAAGCGAGTTCACCTGGAGCTCGGAGGGAAGGCCCCGGTGATCGTGTTCGACGACGCGGACATCGAGGCGACCGCCGCGGGCATCGCCGACGCCGGGTACTTCAACGCGGGGCAGGACTGCACGGCGGCAACCCGCGTCCTGGCGGGGCCACGGGTCCACGACGACCTGCTGGCCGCGCTCGCAGAGGACGCCAAGGCGAAGAAGACCGGCCCGCCCGACGACGACTCCTGCGCCTACGGCCCGCTCAACAACGCGAACCAGCTCGCGCGCGTGCGAGGGTTCATCGAGCGCCTGCCCGACTACGCGGAGGTGGTCACCGGGGGGACGCAGGTCGGCACAGCCGGCTACTTCTTCGCTCCGACCGTCGTGGGCGGGCTCCACCAGGAGGACGAGATGATCCAGCAGGAGGTCTTCGGCCCGGTGATCTCCGTGCAGAAGTTCTCCGACGAGGAGCAGGCCCTCACCTGGGCGAACGGTGTGGACTACGGGCTCGCGTCGAGCGTCTGGACGAAGGACCACGGCCGCGCGATGCGGATGGCGAAGGGGCTCGACTTCGGATGCGTGTGGATCAACACGCACATCCCGATCGTCGCGGAGATGCCCCACGGCGGCTTCAAGAAGTCCGGCTACGGCAAGGACCTCTCCATGTACGGGTTCGAGGACTACACGCGTGTCAAGCACGTGATGAGCAACATCCTGGCCTGACCGCCGCCACCAGCGAGCCGACCGAGACAAGACAAGGGCCATGACAACCGCCATGACAAGAACATCGAGAAGGAGCCTCGCACCGTGATCATCGGCGTCCCCAAGGAAGTGAAGAAGGACGAGTACCGGGTCGCCATCACCCCGGCAGGAGTCAGGGAGCTGACGTCGGCCGGGCACATCGTCCATGTCGAGCAGGGCGCCGGTGAAGGCTCGTCGATCCCCGACGCCGAGTACGCGGCCACCGGGGCGAAGATCGTCCCCGACGTCGACGAGGTGTGGGGCGGAGCGGACATGGTCTTGAAAGTCAAGGAGCCCGTTGCCGAGGAGTACCACCGGCTCAGCCTCCGATCGGACCAGGTGCTCTTCACGTACCTCCACCTGGCCGCGTCCCGGGAGTGCACCGACGCGCTCGTCGCGGCGGGCAACGTGGCGATCGCGTACGAGACGGTCGAGCTCCCCGACGGCTCCCTGCCGCTCCTCACCCCGATGAGCGAGGTCGCCGGCCGCATGTCCCCGCTCGTCGCTTCGCATCACCTCATGCGTCCGGGCGGCGGGCGAGGCACCCTCGTGTGCGGCGTACCGGGCGTCGAGGCGGCGAAGATCGTGATCCTCGGTGCAGGCGTCGCGGGGATGGCGGCCGCGACCCTCGCGGTCGGGATGCACGCCAGCGTCTACATCCTCGACAAGAACCTCGAGCGCCTCCGCCAGCTCGACCACCACTTCCGCGGCGCGCTCGAGACCATCGCTTCGAGCACTCACGCCATCGAGGAGCAGTGCCTCGACGCCGACATCGTGATCGGCGCGGTGCTCGTGGTGGGTGCACGGGCGCCCAAGCTCGTGAACGACGACCTGGTCGCCCGCATGCGGCCCGGCTCCGTGCTCGTCGACATCTCAGTGGACCAGGGAGGGTGCTTCGAGTCGACGCGTCCCACCACGCACTCGAGCCCGACGTTCCTGGTGCACGACTCGGTCTTCTACTGCGTCGCGAACATGCCCGGCGCAGTTCCCCACTCCTCCACCTACGCTCTCGCCAACGCGACGCTGCCCTACGCCCTCGAGCTCGCCAACAAGGGCTGGCAGGACGCGGTCCGCCTGGACGAGCCGCTCGCGCAAGGCGTGAACGTCGTGCACGGCAAGATCACCTGCAAGCCCGTCGCCGACGCACACGGGCTCGAGTACGCGCAGCTCGCAGAGCTGCTCTCCTGAGCCTCGCCGCCGCGGTCCGCGGGCCCGTCTCAGGAGACGTAGCGGCTTCCGGCGACCCAGAACCGCCACTCGACGTCGATCGCCCTCTTGATCCCGACGCGGGGCCCTGACGCGACGCGCCCTGCCTCCACGACGGGCGCGCCGTCGTCGAGCAGCCGCACGGGCGACGCCGGATCGCAGAGGTCCACGCCGTCGTGCTGCTTCGTGATGCCGAGCGCGACGGTGAGGTTCCCCGGTCCTCTGCACAGGTCACGCTCGCGCAGCGCTGACCCCGGACGTCGCCGAGCGGCGCGCGCGGCGGTCATCTCCTCGAGGCCGGCAACGGGTTCGAGCGCCCGCAAGAGCACCGCTCCCGCTGCCCCCTGCTCCCCGCACACGACGTTCGCACACCAGTGCATGCCGTAGGTGAAGTAGACGTAGAGCAGGCCCGCACGTCCGAACATCGTCGCGTTGCGGGCGGTTCGGCCCCGATAGGCATGGGACGCGGGGTCCGACTCACCTCGGTACGCCTCGACCTCCACGATGCGCGCCTCCCGGCGGCCGTGCACGAGCAGCTTGCCGAGGAGGAAGGGAGCGACCTCGAGCGGATCGGCTGCGAGCGTCGCGCGGGCCACCGGACCGCGGCTGCAAGACACGGTCAGTCGCCAGGCGCACGGCTCTCGGCGAGGGTGGACGCCGGTGCCGCATCCGGCACGGGCGCTGCCCGCAGCGTCTGGACGTGGATGGCGAGCCGCGACCGATCCACGTCGAGCCTGCGGAAAAACCGTTCGATCTGCTCGCCCACCGGCAGCGGTCCCGCGCCCCCCGGCGTCGTCCGCCGGGTGACGGCCACCCCCGGCTCGAGCAGCTTCGCGCCGACGTCGCCGAGGTCCGGGTGGGCCTGGACCAGCTCCACCAGCGGGACCCGGCGCGCGGCGGACTCGCGCACGAGCCCTGCCACGAGCGCGTGCGCCCTGCGGAACGGCATCCCCCTGGTCACCAGCAGCTCCGCGAGGTCGATCGCTGCAGACGTCGACTCGTCGGCCGACGCCTGCATACGGGTCGGGTGCCACTCGGCAGTGCCGTAGACCCCCGCGAGCGCGCGCACCACCGACCGGATCTGGTTCAGCGCGTCGAACAGCGGCTCCTTGTCCTCCTGGAGGTCACGGTTGTACGCGAGAGGGAGCCCCTTGAGCGTCGCGAGCATCCCTGCGAGATGGCCGATCAGCCTCCCGGACTTCCCCCGGGCGAGCTCGGCCACGTCGGGGTTCTTCTTCTGGGGCAGCATCGAGCTGCCGGTCGCGTATGCGTCGTCGAGGGTGCAGAACCCCCACTCCTGGCTCGACCACAGCACGATCTCCTCGCCCATGCGCGAGAGATGGACCCCGAGCAGCGCAAGGTCGAACAGCGCCTCGGCGACGAAGTCCCGGTCGCTCACCGCGTCGAGGGAGTTCTCGAAGCGCGCGGAGAAGCCAAGCTGCTCCGCCACGAAGTCCGGATCGAGGGGCAACGAGGACCCGGCGAGCGCTCCGGCGCCCAGTGGGGACACGTCGAGACGCTCCACCGTCGCGACGAGCCGGTCGACGTCACGCGCGAGCGCCCATCCGTGCGCGAGGAGGTGGTGCGCGAGCAGCACGGGCTGGGCGCGCTGGAGGTGCGTGTACCCCGGCAGGTACACCTCACCGGCCTCCGTGGCGCGACGCAGCAGGACCTCTTGGAACCGCACCACCTCACCCACGAGCTCGAGGAGCGAGCGCCGGGTCCACAGTCGAAGATCGGTGGCGACCTGGTCGTTGCGGCTCCGCCCCGTGTGGAGCTTCGCACCGACGTCGGGCGCGAGCTCGGTGACGCGCCGCTCCACCGCGGTGTGGACATCCTCGTCCGTGGGCTCGAAGACGAACGTGCCCGAGCTGAGCTCCTCACCCACCCGGTCCAGCGCGTCGAGCAGCACCGACAGCTCCTCCTCGGCGAGGATCCCCGATTTCGCGAGGCCCCGCACGTGGGCCTTCGACCCGGCGATGTCGTCGACCGCGAGGCACCGGTCGAACGACACGCTCACTGAGAGCGCGGCTACCTCCTCGGCCATCCCCCCTTCGAGGCGGCCCTGCCACAGGGTCACGACTCGGCGCGACCCTCGCCCTGGCGGGCGGCCCAGGTCGCGACCCCGAGCCCCCACAGCCGGACGAACCCCTCGGCGTCCTCGTGCCGGAAGGTGTCCCCGGTCTCGTAGGTCGCGAGCCCCAGGTCGTACAGGGCGGCGGGGCTCCGCCTCCCGACGACGCCGCCGGCACCGGGCGGGGAGAACCGGACCTTCACCTCTCCGGTGACGTGGCGCTGCGACTCGGTGACGAAGGCGTCGAGGGCCTGCTTGAGCGGCGAGAACCACATCCCGTCGTAGACGAGCTCCGCCCACCTGGGCTCGAGACGCGCCTTCTCGTGCTGCAAGTCGCGTTCGAGGGTGAGGTCCTCGAGGTCCGCGTGGGCCATGAGCAGTGCGAGCGCGCCGGGGCACTCGTAGATCTCGCGGCTCTTGATCCCCACCCGGCGGTTCTCGACGACGTTCAGCCGGCCGAACCCGGTCGATCCCGCGAGCTGCCCGATCCGGATGATGAGGTCGTGCGCGTCCATGCGCTGGCCATCGAGCGACACGGGGTTGCCCTCCTCGAACCCGACGACGACGTCGACCGGTGCATCGGCGGTGACCTTGGTCATCGTGAAGATGTCCTCGGGCGGGCCTGCCCAGGGGTCCTCGAGGACGCCGCATTCGATGGACTTGCCCCAGAGGTTCTCGTCGATGGAGTACACCTTCTCCTTGGTCACCGTGATGGGAATGTCCCATTTCGCTGCGTACTCGACGCATTGCTCGCGGGTGAGGCCCCACACGCGCGCGGGCGCGATGACGTCGAGGTCGGGGGCGAGCGCTCGAGTTCCGACCTCGAAGCGCACCTGGTCGTTCCCCTTCGCCGTGCAACCGTGCGCGACGGCGTGCGCACCGTGCTCCCTGGCCGCGCGCACCAGGTGGCGCACGATGACCGGCCGGGAAAGGGCCGACACGAGCGGGTACTTTCCCTCGTAGCGCGCGTTCGCCCGCACCGCGGCGAAGCAGAACTCCTCGGCCATCTCCTGGCGGGCATCCACCACGATCGCCTCGACGGCTCCCGCGGCGAGCGCGCGCTGGCGGATCGCCTCCCAGCTGTCCACGGTCGCGTCCGCCTCCTGGCCGACGTCGACCGCGACGGCGATCACCTCGGCGTCGCTGTGCTCGATGAGCCATCGCACCGCCACCGACGTGTCGAGCCCTCCGCTGTAGGCAAGCACTACTCGTCGCATCGTTCCTCCTCAGTTGTTCGATCGTCCCACTCGGCGCCGAGCCTCGCGAGCGATGCAAGGTGCTCTGCGACGTCTCGGGCGCTGTGGCTCTCCGCGACCACCACCAGCATGGTGTCGTCCCCTGCGACCGTGCCGACGACGCCGTCGAGGCCGCTGCGATCGATCGCCGATGCTACGACATGCGCACACCCCGGCGGCGTACGCACCACGACCAGGTTCTGCGACGGCGAGACGTCCACCGCCCACTCCCCCAGCACCCGTCGGAGGTGGTCCACCGGAGCGATCTGCTGCGCGGGGAGATCGGGGAGCGCGTAGGCGGTCTCGCCGCCGGGGAGCCGGACCTTCTGTGCGCCGAGCTCCTCCAAGTCGCGCGACACGGTCGTCTGCGTCGCGTCGACGCCTTCGGCAGCCAGCAGCTCCACGAGCAGCTGCTGGCTCCCGATCGCCTGCTGCTCGAGCAAGCGCGCGATCCGGTGCTGGCGCTGGGTCTTGCCGAGCTTCACCGCCCCGCCTCCGCCCCGCCGCCGAGCACCGCGGCGATCGCCCCCTCGAGCAGCGCGACCCCCTCGTCGACGACCTCGTCCTCGACGAGCAACGACGGAGCCAGCCGGAGGGTGTCCGGGCGCAGCGCGTTGACCAGCAGGCCGTGGGCGAGCGCCGCCGAGGCGACGTCGGCCGCGACCGGCGCGGCGAGCTGCGTCGCGAGCAAGAGGCCCCGGCCCCGGACCTCGATCACCCCCGGAAGTGCTCTCAGGCGCCCCTCGAGGCGTGCTCCTGCGTGCCGCGCCCGTGCCGGGACGTCCTCGCGCTCCATCACCTGGAGCGTGGCGCGGGCCGCGGACATGGCGAGCGGCTGGCCGCCGAAGGTCGTGGCGTGGTCGCCGACGCCGAACGCCGCCGCAACCTCGGCGCTCGCCCAGCATGCCCCGACCGGCATCCCGTTGCCGAGCGCCTTCGCCATCGTCACGACGTCCGGACGCAGCGGCTGGTCCTGGAAGGCGAACCACCTCCCGGTCCGCCCGAGACCCGTCTGGACCTCGTCGCACATGAGCAGCACGCCGCGCTCGGTGCACAGCCTGCGCACGCCGGCGAGGTAGTCCGATGACGGCACGACCACGCCGCCCTCACCCTGAACCGGCTCGACCAGCACCGCGGCGACGTTCGCGGGGTCGAGCGCCGCGTCCATGGCGTCGAGGTCGTCGTAGGGCACGTGGGTGAAGCCCTCGGGAAGGGGCTCGAACGGCGCGTGCTTGGCAGGCTGGCCCGTCGCCCGGAGGGTGGCGAGCGTGCGCCCGTGGAAGGAGCCCCACGTGGCCACCACCACGTAACGCCCGGGCCCCGCCCACTTGCGCGCGAGCTTCAGCGCGCACTCGTTGGCCTCGGCCCCCGAGTTGCAGAAGAACACCTGCCCGCCTGCGGGGCTCTCCCCGCCCCCCACGAGCCTGTCGATCGTCGCCGCGACCTCGGGCGCGAGGGCGTTGGCGTAGAGGTTCGAGACATGCCAGAGGGTCCCCGCCTGCTCACAGAGTGCCCGCACCACGTCCGGGTGGGCGTGCCCGAGCGACGTCACCGCCAGCCCGGAGACGAAGTCGAGGTACCGCCGGCCCTCCGCGTCGAAGAGCGTGCTCCCCTCCCCCCGCACGAAGACGACCTCGGGAGGCGCGTACGTGCCCATGAGCGTCATGGGACCACCATCGTCCCGACCCCGCCGTCGGTGAACAGCTCGAGAAGGAGCGCGTGGGGCACGCGTCCGTCCAGCACGTGCGCGCGGCGCACGCCGGCCTGCACCGCCCGCACGCACGCTTGGGCCTTGGGCACCATCCCCCCGGCCGCGGCGCCCGATTCGACCATCGAGAAGAGCTGGTCGGCCGTCACCTGGCGCACCAGCGACGCGGGGTCCGCCGGGTCTGCGCGCAGGCCCTCCACGTCGGTGAGGAACACGAGCTTCTCTGCACCGAGCGCCTCGGCGAGCGCACCGGCCACCGTGTCCGCGTTGATGTTGTACGCCTGTCCCGAGGAGTCCGAGCCGATCGTCGCGACGACCGGGATCAGACCCTCTGCGAGCAGGCGGAGCAGGATCGTCGGGTCCACGCCGATCACGGTGCCGACGAAACCGAGGCCGCCGGAGTGCGCGGCCGCGCTGATCAGCTTCGCGTCCTCCCCCGAGAGCCCGACGGCGAGCGGACCGTGCACGTTGATCGCCGAGACGATGTCACGGTTGACCTTGCCGACGAGCACCATGCGGGCCACCTCGAGCGTGTCGGCGTCGGTCACCCTCAGCCCGTCACGGAACTCGGGCTCCTTGCCCAGCCGGCGGAGCAGGTCCCCGATCTGGGGACCCCCGCCGTGGACGACGACGGGCTTGACCCCGACCGAGTGCAGCAGGACGACGTCTTGGGCGAACGACGCGAGCGGTGTCGCCTCGGAGCCTGCCAGCGCATTGCCGCCGTACTTCACCACGACGACCGCGTCACGGAAGCGGCGGATGTAGGGAAGCGCCTCGACGAGCATCGCGGCACGAGCCGAATCGGGACTCCTCATGACGTCGTCCGGTTCTCGTCGATGTAGCCGTAGCCCAGGTCGGACGTGAGGACTGCTCCCTCTCCCGCGCCCATCCCCAGATCGCAGCGGATGTCGACCACCTTCCCAGCCATGTGCGCGGCGACCGCGTCCGCGTCGTGAGGCACCGCCACCCCACGCGCGCACACCTCGATCCCCCCGTAGGAGACCGAGGTGCGCCCGAGCTCGAACGCCACCCCGGCGGACCCCAGCTCGCTCACCACGCGCCCCCAGTACGGGTCCTCGCCGTTGAGCGAGCACTTGACCAGCAACGAGCTCGCCACCTTGCGCGCGGCTGCGTGGGCCTCCGCGTCCGAGGCTGCCCCGACGACCACGATGCGCGCCGTCTTGGTCGCCCCCTCCGCGTCCGCCACCATCTGCTCGGCGAGCGACCGGCACACTGCGGTCACCGCCACGCCGAGCTGGTCCTCGGGCACCGCTCCTGCCTCGCCGCTGGCGAGGAGGAGCACCGTGTCGTTCGTCGACGTGCACCCGTCGACGGTCATCGCGTTGAAGGAGGCGTCGACCGCGCTCTCGAGCAGCGCGCGCAGGGTGCCGGGCGCCATCGCCGCATCCGTGGTCACGACGGCGAGCATCGTCGCCATGTGCGGGGCCAGCATCGCCGCACCCTTCGCCATGCCGCCGACGGTGCAGCGCACACCACCGGCCTCGACGTGCGCCACGGCCTCCTTGCGGACGGTGTCGGTGGTCATGATCGCCTGTGCCGCGGCGCGCCCTGCCCGCGCCCCGGGTGCGCGTGCCGCCACGACCGGCTCGACGGCGTCGAGCACCCCTGTGGGGAACGGCACGCCGATCAGCCCGGTCTGGCACACGAGGACCTCCTCGGGCGCCGCGCCCACTCCGGCGGCCACGATCTCGCACAGCCGCCGCGCGGCGCGCATGCCCGCCAGGCCGGTGGCCGCGTTGGCGTTCCCCGACGTGAGGACCACGGCGGCCGCATGACCGCCACTCGTTCCCAGATGCTCCCGGCTCACCTGCACCGGCGCCGCGGCGGCAAGGTTCTGGGTGAAGACCCCTGCCGCGGGCACGGCCCTTCCGTCAGCGGTCGCCACGACCGCCATGTCGGGCTCCCCCTCGGCCTTGATGCCGATCGCGCCAGCGGCTGCGACGAAGCCGAGCGGTGCGGTGACGCTCACGGGTACACCGCCGCGAGCGGCAGCCCCGCCCCCTCGTCGAGGCCGAGAGCAAGGTTCGCGCACTGCACCGCCTGGCCGGCCGCACCTTTCACCAGGTTGTCCAGCGCGCACAGGGCCACCAGCCATCCCGTCCGGTCGTCGACGCGGACACTGACCTGTGCGGTGTTGGAGCCGCTCGTCCACTTGGTGGAGGGCGGCTCGTCCGTGACGACGACGAACCGCTCCCCTGCGTAGGCCTCGCCGAGGACCGCCATCGCGTCCGCGGACCCAATGCGGCGCGCCGGGCGCGCATAGCAGGTAGCGAGGAGTCCCCTGGTCATCGGTGCGAGGTGGGGGGTGAACAGGACCGGACGGCCGAGCACCTGCTCCATCTCAGGGGTGTGCCGGTGGGTGAGCAGGCCGTACGCCCGGAAGTCCTCGTCGACCGCGCTGAACTGCAGGCGCTCGGAAACCGCGCGGCCCGCCCCCGAGACGCCGCTCGCGGCGTCGACGATCGCGCCGCCATCCAAGAGGTCCGCCCTCGCGAACGGCCCGAGCGCGAGCGCCGCCGCCGTGGGGTAGCACCCCGGCACCGCGACCATGCGGGCACCGAGCAGATCCGCGCGGAAGAGCTCGGGAAGCCCGTAGACGAACTGCTCCAGGAGCGCAGGCGACTCGTGAGCCGCCCCGTACCAACGGGGGTAGGACGAGGGATCCTCCAGACGGAAGTCCGCGGCGAGGTCGATGATTGCCCCGACCCGCCCCACGAGGCTCGGAACCAGCTGCTGGGACTCCCCGTGAGGCAGCGCGAGGAACACCACGTCGAGCCCCGCCAGCGCTGCGGGCTCCGTCTCCTCGTAGCGGAGCCGTGGATAGGCCGCGGCCAGCGACGGGGTGTGACGGCTGACGAGCTCCCCGGCGCTCGTGCCTCCCGTCGCGACCGCCACCTCGAGCTCGGGGTGCGCCGCGCAGAGGCGGAGGAGCTCCGTCCCGGCGTACCCGGGCGCCCCCACCACCGCAGCGTTCATGTTGCAAGGTTACACATCGTCATGCATAGCTATGCAAGTCGCCACGGGCAGCACCCAGCCGCCTGCAGCGCCGGCACGTGCGAGCCTCACTCGACCAACGCCTCGGTCGCCTCCGTGACCATGTCCATTCCCACCGGCTCGCGATCCGCCGGGACCTCCTGGCCATGGTGGTACTTGCCGCCTCGGAGCAGCGAGGCGACGGCGCCGAGGACGCAGGCGACGAAGGCGAAGTCGAAGGCCGCGTGGAGCCCGTTGCCGAACGGCCCGCTGATGAGGTGCGGGAAGAACGACCTGCCGGTCAGGTAGGCGTAGGTGTGGCCCGGGAGCGTGTGCGCAGCCGGCCCGAGCAGCTGCCCCATGGGGTTGTAGCCCAGGAACGCCGCGAACAGGCTGCCCACCGGCGGCAGGTGTGACACGGCGGTCGCGAGCGGCATGCTCACGCCCTGCGCGGTCAGCCCGTTGACCAGCGCGGCGGGGAGGCTCGCCGCGAGCCCCAGGATCATGAGGGTGAAGAAGATGCCGATGGACAGCACCTGGGCCGACGACATGAAGGTCATCGTCATCCCGGCACCCGCCCCCCGCTGATCGGGCGGCAGGCTGTTCATGATGCCGGTCTGGTTCGGCGCACCGAACATCCCCATGCCGACACCGCTCGAGAACAGCACCGCCCCGAACCCGAGGTAGGAGAAGTCGACCGGCAGGACTTGGAGTAGGACGAACGAGACAGCGGCCAACACGAGCCCGCCGGTCGCGAAGGGCCGGGCGCCGTACCGGTCGGCGAGGATGCCGCTCGTCGGCCCGGCGATGAGGAAACCGCCGGTGAGCGGCAGCATGTAGATCCCCGCCCAGAGCGGGGTGACGCTGAAGCTGTAGCCGTGCAGGGGCAGCCAGATCCCCTGGAGCCAGATGATGATGATGAACATCATGCCGCCACGGCTCAACGCGGCAAGGAGGTTCGCCCCGTTGCCGGCTGCGAACGCCCGGATCCTGAACAGGCTGAGACGGAACATGGGCGCGCGCACCCTGGTCTCGAGGTACGCGAAGCCCACGAGGACGGCGATCCCCCCGAAGATCATGGTGAGGACGAACGGGCTCGTCCATCCCATGGTGTGCCCGCCGTAGGGGAGGAGCCCGTAGGTGATGCCGACGAGGACCATCACCAGCCCGGCGGCGAAGGTGAGGTTGCCCCACCAGTCGATGTGCGACGTGGTCCGAACCCCCGTGTCGCGCAGCTTGACGCGGGACCAGACCGTGCCGAAGAGGCCGAAGGGGACCGATACCAAGAACACGAGGCGCCACTCGACGGGTGCGAGAAGGCCGCCGAGGATCAGGCCGATGAACGAGCCGGCGATCAGGGCGACGTTGTTGATCCCCATGGCCAGCCCTCGTTGGTCGGGCGGAAAGGCGTCGGTCAGGATGGCGCTCGAGTTCGCCATGAGGAGCGCTCCGCCCACCCCCTGCCCCACCCGGAGGATGATGAGGTACAGGGCGCCCGCCGACCCCTGCAGCCAGCACACCGACAGCAGGATGGAGAACACCGTGAAGACGACAAAGCCCAGGTTGAACATCCTGACCCGGCCGAACATGTCGCCCAGGCGCCCGAGGCTCACCACCAGCACCGCCATGACCACCATGAAGCCCATCAGCATCCACAGCAGGTAGCTCGTGTTCGCGGGGGCCAGCGGGTTCACCCGGATCCCGCGGAAGATGTCCGGCAGCGCGATGAGGACGATCGAGGAATTCAGCACTGCCATGAGGACCCCGAGGGTCGTGTTCGACAACGCGATCCACTTGTAGCGATCCGGCGCGCAGGCAGCAGAGGTCCCGGAGGCAGGGTGTGGCATGCGGCGATTCTACGAGGCAGCGGTCTCGACGCCTGCACGACAACGAGGAAGGACGTCGGGGTCCTCGCGCCCTGAGCCGCGACCCCTCAGCGCAACGTGGCGCCCGTCGCTGCCTCCGCCGCGTCGATGGCCGCCCGTCGGAGCCGCCCGACCTCGTCGTCGGTGAGCGTGCGGTCGGGAGCGGAGAACCGCAGCCGGAACGCCAGGCTTCGATGTCCCTCGGGCATCCCCGGGCCTCGGTAGACGTCGAAGAGGCGCGCCGACTCGAGGAGGTCGCCCCCCGCGGCAACGAGGGCGGCTTCGACCTTCGCGGCGGGCACCCCGTCGGCGACGACCAAGGCGAGGTCCACGTCCGAGGACGGGAACCGGCTGATCGTCCGTGCCGCTGACGGCCTCCGCGAGGCGACGTTCGGATCGAGCACCAGCCCGAGATCCACTTCGAGCCAGCCGACCCGGCCGCCCTCGTACCCGAAGGCTGCCGCGACCTCGGGGTCCACCTCCCCGAGCGCTCCGATCGGCGTCGACCCTCCGTGCCCCCGCGCGACCAGCCGCGCGGCACGCGTCGGGTGCAAGCCGGGGATCGACCCGTCGGCGACGACATCGACGGCGTCGAGGTGCAGCGCTTCTGCGAGCACACGCCACACGGCGACCGCGTGGCGCGCATCGTCACCGGCACTCGCCAGCACCGCGGCGAGCAGCTCGTGCTCGCCCGGGAGCACCGCTTCCTGCGTGCCGCCGGAGCCGCCCCGCGCCCCGCGCCCTTCGACGTCGGGGTGCGAGAAGACGGTCCCGATCTCGAAGAGCCGCACGTCTCCTTGCCGGCGGTTCGCGTTCCACGCCAGCGCACGGACGAGCCCCGGGAGCATCGATCGACGGAGCCAGGCTTCTTCTTTCACGATCGGGTTCGACACCCGGACCGCTGGGCCGAAGAGCCCCATCGCTCGGTGGTCCGCGTCGTCGACGAGGCTCGGCGTCCACGCCTCGTAGGCTCCGACGCCGCACATCGCGTCGGCGACCAGGCGCCGGTCCTTCTGGTGCTGCGTGAGGCCGCCGGGCTCCGGCCAAGCCGGCTGGCGTCCCGGGATCTGCGAGTACCCGTAGGTCCGGGCGATCTCCTCGATCACGTCCTCGACGCCGTAGGGCGCGGGTCGGATGTCGGGACGGTTGGTCGGGACGGTGACGAGGAGTCCTTCGTCGCCAGGCTCCGCCCCGAAGCCGATCGGCTCGAGGAGCGACGCCGCGCGGGCGACGTCGATGTCCACGCCCAGCACTGCCACGATGCGACGCGACGACACGAAGATGCGCTCGGGCTCGGGCACCGCGCCCCGCACGTCCAACTTGCCCGCCGCGCACGGAGCACCGACGAGCTCGCACACGCGGTCGACGGCCCGATCGATCCCCCACGGGTCACATCCTCGCTCGAAGCGCGCCGAGGCCTCCGTTCGCAGTCCCAGTCGCTTCGAGGTGCGGGCGATCGCCATCGGCGAGAAGTACGCGGCCTCGAGCGCAACGCGGGTCGTCGAGTCGGAGATCTCGCTCGACGCTCCGCCCATGATCCCGCCGATCCCGATGGGCGAACCCTCGGCATCACAGATGAGACAGTCCTCGCCGGTGTCCCCCAGCCCCCGTCCGGGCGTCCCGAGCGTCCGCTCGACCCCGTCGAGCGTGACGAGCCTCTCACCATGGCGCGCCCGCCGCACGAGCAGCCCCGCCCCGCCGAGCCGGTCGAGGTCGTAGGGGTGCGTGGGCTGGCCGAGCTCGAGCATCACGTAGTTGGAGGCGTCGACCACGTTGTTGATGGGGCGCATTCCGGCCAGCAGCAGGCGGCGCGCCAGCCAGCGAGGCGACGGCGCGACGCGAACGCCTTCGAGCACCCCGACGACCATGCGCGGGCACAGGTCGAGAGCCTCGATCTCGAGCGACGCGAGCGCCTCGACGGGCGTTCCGAGCTCCAAGGCGGGCGCCGGGTCTGGGAGCGTGAACGCCAGCCCCAGCTTGCCCGCAAGGTCGCGCGCGACCCCTGCGACCGACCACGCGTCGGGGCGGTTGCCCTCTACGGTGATGTCGAAGACCACGTCCTCGGCGATGCCCAGGGCATCGGTGAGGGGCACACCGGGCCGGGCGCCCTCGACGTCGTTCAGCACCAGGATGCCTTCGTGGTCGTCGGAGAGGCCAAGCTCGCGTGCCGAGCACAGCATGCCGTTGGACACCGCCCCCTTCATCGTGCGACGCCGGATCTCGACGTCGCCGGGAAGGACCGCCCCGACGGGCGCGAGCGGGACGAGGTCGCCGGGCGCGAAGTTCTGCGCCCCGCAGACCACCTCGAGGGGGCCTTGGCCGGCGTCGACCGTGACGAGGCGGATCCGGTCCGCGCCCGGGATCGCATCGACGCCTTCGACCAGTGCGACCACGACGTCGCCGAGGCCCTCGCCGACGTGCTCGACCCCTTCGACCACGAGGCCGAGCTCGTCGAGCGTCGTGACGAGCCGGGACACCTCCGAGGTGTCGAACGCCGCGAAGTCGCGCAGCCAGCTGAGCGGGGTCTTCATCCCGGCGACGTCAGAACTGCCTCAGGAACCGGACGTCGTTCTCACCCAGCACACGGCTGTCGGCGATGACATGGCGCATCTGTGCGCACCGGTCGATCCCGAAGCCGAACGCGAACCCCGTCCACTCCTCGGGATCGATCCCGACGGCCGCGAAGACCGCCGGGTCCACCATCCCGCAACCGGCGAGCTCCACCCAGCCGGTCCCCGAGCAGGTGCGGCAGCCCTTGCCGCGACAGATCGTGCACGTCACCTCGACCTCTGCAGAGGGCTCGGTGAAGGGGAAGTAGCCGGGGCGCAGGCGCGAGTGGATGTCGGCGCCGAAGTACGCCGTCGTGAAGGTCTCGATCGTCCCGGCAAGGTCGGCGAAGGTGATGCCGTGGTCGACGACGAGCCCCTCGACCTGGTGGAACACCGGGAGGTGCCGCGCGTCGGCAGTCTCCCGGCGGTAGCAGCGGCCGGGGATCACCGCATGGATCGGTGGAGCCTGCTCCTCCATGAGGTGCACCTGCACCGGCGAGGTGTGCGTGCGCAGGACGACGGTCTCGGGCTGACCGAGATCGAGGTAGAAGGTGTCCCACATGCTGCGAGCGGGATGCGCGGGCGGGATGTTGAGCGCCTCGAAGTTGTACCAGTCGGTCTCGGCCTCAGGCCCTTCGGCGACCGTGAACCCCATGGCGACGAACACGTCCTCGAGCTCGCGACGGGTCTGGTCCACCAGGTGCAGTCGCCCGCGCCTGATCACGGAGCAGACCTCGTCGTCGGTCACCTCGGTCAGGTCCAGGCGGTCCCGATCGAGCATCTCTGCGCGCTCTCGTGCCGCGAGCGCCGCCCCCCGCTCGGCCGCCAAGGCCTCGAGATGGGTCCGAATCTCGTGAAGGATCTTGCCCGCGGCGCGCCGTTCCTCGGGGTCGAGCCCAGCGAGGTCGCGGTGGGCCGACGCGAGCGCGCTCCGCCTCCCCAGCACTGCCGTCTGGGCCTCGGCCAGCGCAGCGAGCGACGTCGCCGAGACGAGCGCGTCCGCGGCGTCACGCTCGATCTCTGCGAACCTCGCCGTGCCGATCACCGCTGCATCGTAGATCGACGCGGCGCGGATCGGCGCTGGCGGAGCGCTTCGAAGCACAGCACCGCGCACGCCATCCCGACGTTGAGCGACTCGGCCCGTCCCGCCATCGCGATCCCCACCCGCCCGTCGAGAGGGAGTCCTCCAGGCAGGCCCCACGCCTCGTTGCCCAGCACCAGCGCGGTGGGCACCGACCAGTCGATCGTCGCGTAGTCCTCCCCTCCGGTGACAACCGCGCCGAGCCGGCGCAGACCCGCCGCCCCGAGGGTGTCCAGGGCTGTCGCGGTCGCTCCGGCGAGGACGAGGGGCACGTGGAACAGCGAGCCCGCCGACGCGCGCACGGTCTTCGGGTTGTATGGATCGACGGTGCCGCCGGCGCACACGACCGCGCTGGCACCCGAGGCGTCGGCGCTGCGAAGCACGGTGCCCGCGTTGCCGGGGTCCCGGACGTCGGCCATCACGACGACCAGCTCGGCGCCTTCGGGCACCGACGGGACGTCGACCATCGGGAAGACCCCGAGGAGCGGCTGGGGCGTCACCGTCGCGCCGACCCGTTCGACGACACCGGGGGCAAGCTCGAAGACGCGCGCGCCGACGTCGTGACCCAGCCCCACGACCTCAGCGAGACCGGCATCGGCGTCCGCAGCCCCGGCAGCGACATAGAGCGACTCGGGCACCACACCCGCGAGGATCCCCGTGCGAACGACCTCGACCCCCTCCGCGACGAACACACGCTCGGCCCGGCGGGCGGAGCGGCGCTCGAGCAGGCGCCGGATCCGGCGTACCCGCGGGTGTGCGTACGCGAGGCTCAGGAGGGCTGCAGGGCCGCGCCTGCGACGGCGACGAGCGCTCCGAACGCGGCATCGTCGGTGACTGCCAGATCTGCGAGCACCTTGCGATCCACGTGCACACCGGCCTCGTGGAGCCCGGCGATGAACCTGCTGTAGCTCATCCCGTGCAACCGGGCGGCCGCGTTGATTCGCTGGATCCAGAGCCTTCGAAAGTCCCCCTTGCGCGCGCGCCGGTCGCGGTACGCGTACTGCATGGAGTGGAGCACCTGCTCGTTCGCGGCGCGGTACGTGCGGCTCTTGTTCCCGTAGTACCCCTTGGCCTGCTCCAGGATCGCGCGGTGGTGCTTACGGCCGTGGACGGCACGCTTCACTCGGGCCATGGCTGCTCCCCTCTCAGATGCCGAGCATGCGCTTCACGCGCCGCTCGTCTCCGCCGGCGAAGTCCCTCTCACGTGACAGTCGCCGGGTCCGAACACTGCTCTTCTTCTCGAGCAGGTGCGACCGGTTCTGCTGACGGCGGCGCAGGCGACCCGTCCCCGTGATCTTCACGCGCTTGGCCGCGCCCCTGTCCGACTTCATCTTCGGCATGTCGTTCCCTTGTTCCTGGGGTTCATTCCTGGGGTTCCTCGTGCGGTTCCTCGGTGCTCGCGCCGTCGTGATCCTGGTGGTGCTGGCGCGCAGCCGCCGATTGCTTGGCTCGCTTGTCTGGAGCGAGGACCATCACCATGTTCCGGCCGTCGAGCCGGGGCTCGGCCTCGACCTTGGCCGCGCCGTCCATCTGCTCGGCGATGCGATCCAGGATCCGCTTGCCGAGCTCGGGGTGGAAGACCTCCCGCCCTCGGAACATGATCGTGATCTTGACCTTGTGGCCGTCGTCGAGGAACTTCGCCACCTGCCGGGTCTTGGTCTCGAAGTCGCCCGACCCGATCTTCGGCCGGTACTTCATCTCCTTCAGCCCGACGTGAACGGTCTTGCGCCGGCTCTCCTTGGCCCGCTGTGCCTCGTCGAACTTGAACTTTCCGTAGTCCATGATCCGACAGACCGGCGGGCTCGCCATGGGGGCGACTTCGACCAAGTCCATGTCGAGTCCCCTGGCGATGCTCAGCGCCTCGGGCAGCGGCTTGATCCCGAGCTGCTGCCCGTCGGGGTCCACGAGGCGGACCTCGCGGGCTCGGATGCGGTCGTTGATCCGGTGCTCAGGTGCAGCGGCGGTGACTATGCGGCATCGTCCTCTCTGTCTCGGGCCGGCGGTCTTTCCGCGACCATCATCGTGCAAGCGAAGCCATACCCGATCGGGCAATGCCGAATCGACCCGGCGCACCACGAGTGGCCGGGTGGAGACCCTTCATGGCGGGCCCCGCTTCCTCGGTTGCATAGGCTACCAGCATGAGCCTGTGGACCCCATCAGGGGAGCATCCGGTCGGCCGCGACCAGCCGGACGAGCGGGCCGGTGGTCGCAGCAGGGGGGGCGTCGGGGGTCCTGAGAGCCACGGCGCGACGCCGGCTGCCGGGCACGACGCAGGGAGTGCAGGCACCGGCGAAGGCGGCCCGGCGGATGCCGACCTCGACGCGCTGCGGCGGCAGCTCGCCGAAGCGCCGGCCGACGTCGTCGTGGCCAACCACTGCTACGGGCTCTTCGAGCTCGCCGCCGTCTACCTGTCGGGCTCGCCGCCACACCTCGACGGCGCCCGCCTCGCCATCGACGCACTCGGCTTCCTCGTCGACGGGCTGGGTGAGCGCCTGGGTGAGGCACACCCGTCGCTGCGCGACGCGCTGGCGCAGATCCGGCTCGCCTTCGTCCAGATCGCCGCGGCACAGGAGACCGCGCCGGGCAACGGGGCGGCCTCGACCTAGCCCGCCTGGCCGAGCCGCGCCCGGATGACGGCTGCGACGGCATGCGTGTGCACGCGACGGGTCTCGACGATCCCGACGTCCTCGAAGCCCGCGTCGGCCAGCGCGGACCGGTAGTCGGCTTCGGTGAGCGCTCCGGCGATGCAGCCCGTCCACGCGACCATGTCCGCACGGGTCCGAGGATCCATGCCCGGATCGGCGACCACGTCGGAGACCGCCAGCCGCCCGCCGGGACGGAGGACGCGGGCAGCCTCTTGCAACACCACCGACTTGTCTGCCGCCAGGTTGATCACGCAGTTCGAGATCACCACGTCGACACTGCCGTCGGAGAGCGGGATGTCCTCGAGGTAGCCCTCGAGGAGCTCGACGTTGTCGACCCCGGCTTCGGCGGCGTTGCGACGGGCGAGCGCGAGCATCTCGGGGGTCATGTCGAGCCCGATCGCCCTGCCCCCCGGCGCGACCCGCCGCGCGGCGATGAGCACGTCGGCACCGGCCCCGGACCCGAGGTCGAGGACGAGGACGACCTCGCCCGGATGCAGGTCGGCCACCGCGGTCGGCACGCCGCAGCCGAGCGACGCAGAGACGGCGTCGGGCAGGACGTCCCCATCGACCAGGCCCTCGTAGAGCACCGCCCCGAACACCTCCTGGCCTGTGGGGCCGCAAACACCGGGGGCCGACGCCGCCGACGGGCTGCAGCACGACGCGGCTGCGCTCGTCTCGGCCGCCGACGGGGCACAGCACGACGCGGCTGCCCCGGCATCTCCGCTGGCTGCGGCGGCTGCGGCGGCTGCGTAGCGACGCCGGACGACCGCTCGCACGTCGCGGTCGTCGTCCGACGTGGTCTCGTGTGGCACGGCACCTTTCTCGAGGTTGCCCTCAGGCTCAAGGCGCTCGCGGACCCCGTACGGATCAAGCTCCTCTCGCTGGTGCTCGCCGCCGGCTCCAGAGGTGCGCGCAACGTCGACCTCGCGCGCGACCTGCAGCTGACCGACGCGACGGTGAGCCATCACCTCGGTCAGCTCAGCCGGGCTGGCCTGTTGTCGGCGACCCGTCAGGGCACGAGCATCTACTACGCGGCTGATCGGCTCGCGCTGGGGGCGCTCGCGCGGGTCTTGGACCCCAACTGCTGCTGAGCGGCCCAGGGGCGGCGAGCTGCCCCGGTGAGTCGATCAGGTCGACTGTCCGGCCAGCGCGATGTCCTCCGGGCGCACCGGGGCGCGCGTGAGCGCCAGGCCGGTCGCGTCGCGGATCGCGGCCAGTACGGCCGGCCCCGACGAGATGACGGGGGGCTCGCCGACCCCCTTGGCGCCGTAGGGTGCGTCGGGCTCGGGCTCCTCCACGAAGGTCGCCGCGACCGCGGGCATGTCGAGCGTGGTGGGAACGAGGTAGTCGGTGAACGACGGGTTCTTCACGCGGCCTTCGTCGAGGACGATCTCCTCCATCACCGCGAGCCCGACCCCCTGGGCGATGCCACCCTCGATCTGCCCGGTGACCTGGGTGGGGTTGAGCGCGTGTCCGACGTCCTGACCCGTCGTCACCTGCACCACCTTCACAAGTCCGAGGCCCGGATCGACGTCGACGACCGCACGGTGGGCGGCCACCATCACCGAGAGATGGGCGTCGCCCTGCCCGTCGGCGTCGAGCGGAACGGTGGGGCGGTGATGGTGCTCGTGCTCCGCCTCGACGGCGCCATCGGCGAGGAGCGCAGCGAGCCCCCGCCGCTCGCCGGTCCCCTCGTGGACCGCCTCGCCCGCGTCCCACTCGACCGAGGCGTGCGAACAGCCCCAGGATGCAGCAGCCCGCGCGATCAGCTGGCGCCGGATGGCGACGCACGCGAGCTGGATCGCACCTCCGCTCATCCAGGTCTGGCGGGACGCGCTCGAAGAGCCGGCAGAGCCGATGTCGGTCGTTCCGGCGGGAGCGAGCAGCACGTCGGCCACGCCGAGCTCCTCGCGCACGATCTGCTGGGCGATGGTGACGAAGCCCTGGCCGACCTCCGCCGTCGCGGCCACGACGGTCGCCACCGGCTCGCCCCCCACGCCGGCCTCGAGGCGGACCCGAGCCGTCGCGTAGTCATCGAACCCCTCCGAGTAGCCGACGTTCTTCAGGCTCACCGCGATCCCCACGCCGCGTCGAACGTCGGCGTGGTCCGCGCTGAGCCCGGCACCGCCCGGGCGCGCCATGGGGGGATCGAGGAGACTCGGTGCAGGCGGGAGGGGATGCGCCATCGCCGCGCGGATGCACTCACGCACCGGCACGGTGCCCGTGAGCACCTGGCCGGTGACCAGCCGGTCGAAGCGCTCCAGCGCGTTGTGGAGCCGCAGCTCCACCGGGTCCATCCCGAGCGCGGCTGCGAGCTTGTCCATCTGCGCCTCGTGCCCGTAGCAGACCTGGACGGACCCGAACCCGCGCATCGCGCCGCACGGCGGGTTGTTCGTGCGCACCGCGTAGGCGTCGATCAGCGCGTTGGGCACCTTGTAAGGTCCGGGCGCGAAGCACGCCGCGTTCGAGATCACCGCGTTCGATGACGACAGGTACGCGCCACCGTCGAGGACGATGCGGGCCTCGACCTTCACGAGGTCGCCGCCACGGGTCGCGTGATGGCGGAACCACATCTTGGCCGGGTGCCGGTGCACATGACCGAAGAACGACTCGTCTCGGGAGTACACCATCTTGACCGGCCTGCCGGTGCCGAGCGCGAGCAGGCACAGGTGGATCTGCAGGCTCACGTCCTCGCGCCCGCCGAAAGCGCCCCCCACGCCGGCGAGGTGCAGGCGCACGCGCTCGGCCGGCAGCCCCAGGCTGGCGGCGATCTGGTCGCGATCGACGTGGAGCCACTGGGTCGCGACATACAGGTCGACCCCGCCGTCGTCGGCCGGGACCGCGAGCCCGGACTCGGGGCCCATGAAGGCCTGGTCCTGCATGCCGACCTCGTAGGTTCCCTCGACCACCACGTCGCCGGTCGCGTCGAGGTCTCCGTGACGGATGACGAGGTGCCGGAACAGGTTGCCATCTGGGTGCAGCGGCGGCGCACGGAGCGCGCGCTCGGCGTCGACGACCGGCTCGAGCGGCTCGTAGACGACCTCGATGGCCCGCACGCCGGCGCGCGCCGTCTCGGGGTGGTCCGCGGCGACCGCCGCGATCGGCTCGCCGTGGTAGCGCACGACCTCAGAGGCGAACACCGGCTGATCCGGCTCCTCGAGGCCGTAGGTGGGACGCCCGGGGACGTCCGCCGCGGTGACCACGGCGCGCACGCCGGGGATCGCGAGTGCCGGCGAAGGATCGACGGCGACGATGCGCGCCGAGACATGCGGGCTGCGCAGCGTCCTTCCCCACAGCATCCCGTCCATCCACAGGTCCGAGGAGAAGGCGAACTCACCACGCACCTTCGGCACGCCGTCGGGTCGCGCGGCGTCGGCCCCGATGCCGGCCCTCGGTCGGGTTCGCGCTGCGGGGCGGGTGGCCACAGGAGCGCTAGAGCGCGACACGGGAACGCTCCTCCTGCACCATACGAACCGCTTCGAGGATCCGCCCGTAGCCGGTACAGCGGCACAGGTTCCCCGAGAGCGCCTCTCTCACCTCGAGCTCCCCGGCGTCGGGTCGTCGGCGCAGTAGGTCGTAGACGGCGACGACGAAGCCGGGGGTGCAGAAGCCACACTGCACCCCGCCGGCGGAGAGCAACGCAGCCTGGACGTCGGCTGCGGCCTCGCGCCGGGTGAGCCCTTCGATCGTCTCGATGTGGCTTCCGATCGCGTCGACTGCGAGGACGCAACATGCGCACACCACCACGTCGTCGAGCAGGACCGAGCACGAGCCGCACTCCCCCTGCTCGCAGGCGTTCTTGGCCCCTGAGAGCCCCAGACGCTCACGCAGCACGTAGAGCAGGCTCTCCCCCAGCCATGCCTCTTCGACGGTCCGGGTCGTGCCGTTCACGTGCAGCTCGTAGCCGCCGGCGACCTCGTAGCCAGGCGCGTGGGACGCGTCCTCGGGCCCCGAACGGGATCTCGCGGTCTCACGCGACGTCACGGAGGCACCTCCTCAGTCCTCTTGCAGCGACGACCTCGACGGCGCGGCGCCGGTAGGCCGCCGTGCTGCGGTGATCGGTGATCGGGGAGCAGGCCTGCGCGGCCAGCTCGCCGAAGCGCTCGATGGCGGCCTCGCTCGCGCTGAGCCGACCCCAGTCGATCGCGTCGCTCAGCTCGTCCTCGGCCTGGCGCGGGCGGACCGGGACCGGGCCGACCGATCCGAACGCGGCGCGAACCCGCCGAGCTTCGAGGTCCAAGACGACAGCGGCCGAGGCGATGGCGATCACCATCGCATTGCGGGTCCCCACCTTCAAGAACTGCTGAGGGCCGTCGAGCCGGGGCACGCGGATCGAGATCACCAGCTCCTGGGGCTCGAGCGCCGTCCGCTTCACCCCGGTCACCAGCTCGTCGATCCCCATCTCGCGCTCGGCACCCGGACCGAGGACCCTCACGCGGGCGTCGAGGGCCGTGAGCAGCGGCAGCGTGTCACCCGCGGGGCTCGCCGTGGCGACGTTGCCGCCGATCGTCCCGGCGTTGCGAATCTGGGGAGAGCCGACCGTGCGCGCCGCTGCCGCCAGAGCGGGGAGGGCATCGGCAAGGCTCCCGGTGCCCATGTCGGCATAGGTGGTCCCCGCGCCGATGACCACCTCGGTCGGGGTGACCTCCGCCCGGCGCAGCTCGGCCACCCGCCGGAGGCACACGACGGCTGGAGGCCGGCGCAGCCCGAAGTTCACCTCGACGCAGAAGTCCGTGCCGCCGGCGAGGTACTGGGCGTCGGGCGTGGCGGTCATGGCGTCGACGGCCCCGTTCACGGTCCTTGGCAGCGCGACCCGCACGTCGGCCCCCGGCTCGACCTCGCCCATCGGGCGCGTCACGCTCCTGCCGCGTATTCGTCGACCTGCCGCAGGTAGCCGGCTCGGCGCTCGGGGGCGAGCCACGCGGCCTCGAAGCTGTTACGGGCCAGGCGGACGAGCGCCGCCCGGTCGAGGCGGGCGTCGTCGGCGACGGCACGGAAGTTGTCGGCGACGTAGCCTCCGAAGTAGGCCGGGTCGTCCGAATTCACGGTCACGAGCAGCTCGCGGCGCAGCATCTCGGACACCGCGTCGGCCATGAGGTCGCCGTAGAGGCGGAGGTTCGACAACGGGCACACGGTGAGCCCGAGGCGCCGGCGTGCGAGCTCGGCGACGAGGCGGTCGTCAGCCAGGCACTCCACCCCGTGGTCGATCCTGTCGACCCCCACGACGTCGATGCACTGCCAGAGGTGGTCGATGGCGCCCTCCTGACGAGGGTCGCAGTGCATCGTGAGCCGGTACCCGCTCGCGCGTGCGCGCTCGAAGACCGGGGCGAACTCGACCGGCGGGTGGCCCCGCTCGTCGGAGTCGAGACCGACGCCCAGGATCCAGTCCTTGAACGCGAGCGAGGCGTCGAGCGTCGCCGCCGCGGACTCGACCGGCTCGTCCCGAAGAAAGCAGCAGATGAGCGCCGAATCGGGTCCGCCCGACGCGCGCGCGTCGAGCTGCGCGCGGTGCAGTCCCCGCACGACGTCTCCGAACGGCACGCCGCGCGCGGTGTGCGCCTGGGGATCGAAGAACATCTCCGCGTACGCGACCCCCTGGCGCCGCGCGACGTCGAGGTAGGCAGCCGCGAGCTCGTAGAAGTCCTTCTCGGTCCGCAGGCCTGCCATCGCGGCGTAGTAGCGGGACAGGAAGTCGGCGAGGCCGTCGAAGCTGGCGGGCCGCGCCCCGAGGGCGGGAAGGCCGTGGCGCTCGGCGAGCAGGTCGGCCATGTCCGCTTCGAGGGTCCCTTCCAGATGCACGTGGAGCTCGCACTTGGGCAGCCCCACCACGAAGTCCGAACCGTCGCGGGTTCCTGCAGCCACGCGCCCTCCCTCCCGTCCGATCGCGCCGCTCGGCGCCTTCGGCTTGTAGCCCATCCACTGTGGCGCATCGATGTACAAGTCGTCAATATCAGGCCAGACAGTTGACACTTCGTCAACCCGGCCGTAGGCTTCGCTTGGCATCGAAGGCCTTGCTACGGTGAGCGGTGACGGGGGGAGTACGCGCATGACGACTGCAGCGCAGGACCAGGGTGTGGCGGGCGTGCTGCCCGAGACCGACGAGCCGTTCCGCATCGAGTCCCACGGCGTCGACTACATCCCGCTGTCCGAGCGATGGGCGAAGCCCAGGGATGTCGGCTGGCTCTGGGCGGGCGCGAGCGTCCAGGTCGAGTACTTCATCTACGGCGCGATCCTCATGACCTTCGGGTTCACCTTCTTCCAGGCGCTGTCGGTCATCATCATCGGGAACCTCTCCTACTTCCTCCTCGGGCTCTCGAGCCTCCAGGGCCCCCAGGCCGGCACGACCGTCTTCGGGACCAACCGCGCCGCATACGGGCCCAACGGGTCGCGGATCATCTCGTTCTTCAACTGGCTCACCCAGCTCGGCTTCGAGGTCGAGGGCATCATCCTGATCGTGGGCGCCGGCCTCGTGCTCTCGGACAAGGCGGGCTTCAGCCCCGGCGACCCGGCCAAGGTCGTCTTCGTGATCGTGGCGGTCGCGATCCAGGCGATCCTGCCGTTCCTCGGCCACGCGACGATGGTGAAGGTCCTGCGCTGGCTGGCCATCCCCTTCGTGGCCATCTTCGCGATCCTGCTCGCCTTCGCGATCCCCCACGTCACCACCGCGAGCCATCACGCAGGGGTGGGGTGGCCGCTCTACATGGCGGGGCTGGCCTTCACCATCACCTTGTCGGGGCTCGGGTGGACCGAGTGCGGCAGCGACTACTCGCGCTACTTGCCGCCCGAGGCCAAGAAGTCGTCCATCGTGGGATGGGTGTTCGTCTCGACTGCGATCCCAGAGATCCTGGTGATGACCCTCGGCGCGGCGGTCTTCACCTTCGTGAAGGGCCTCGGCACAGGAGAAGCCTTCACAGCGCTCGCCCACCAGACCGCGATCCCGTCGTGGTTCGTGGTCCTGTTCCTCATCTTCGCGATCTTCCAGCTCTTCGCGATCAACGCCCTCGACCTGTACTCGTCGGGAGTCACCCTCCAGGCCCTCGGGCTCAGGGTGAAGCGGTACGTCGCAGTCCTGATCGACTGCGTGATCGTCCTCGGGTTCACGATCTTCGCCGTGCTCAGCACGTCGTTCTCGACCTACCTCGGTGACTTCGTGTTCATGGTGATCGTGTGGATCGCTCCGTGGTTCGGCATCTACATGACCGACTGGGTCCTGCGGCGCTTCAAGTACGTGCCCTCGCAACTCCAGCGAACCGGGCCCGACTCCCTCTATTACCGCAATGGCGGCTTCTTCTGGCCGGCGATCATCGCCCAGCTCGTCGGGATGTTCGCCGCGGCCTCGGGGCTGTCGGTGACACCGAAGATCTACTTCACGATGCCGACGTGGCTGAACGAGGTCACGGTCCACACGACATTCGCCGACTTCAGCGTGTACCTGGGCATCGGAGTCGGAGCGCTGGTCTACCTGGTGCTCGCCTACTCGAGCGTCCGCAAGCAGGCCGCGGCCCAGGAGCAACTGCTCGCCGCCGGCACAGAGCCAGCGGACCGCCGGCCCCCTGCCGGAGTAGTAGGCGCCACGCTCGACTGAGGAGGCGGCTGCCGTATGCCCGTCCCCGGGACGCCGCAGGGGCGCCCTGGGAAACCGCACGCACCCCTCATCGCCGTGCTCAGGCGGCTGCTCCACCCCCGGCGCCAACGCCCCCTTCTGCCGCACCGTCGTCGGCCAGGAAGATGCACTCGCCGGGGCACTCCTCGGCCGCTTCGCGCACCGCATCCTCGTGTGTCGAGGTCACGGACGCCAGCGCCTCGCTGCCGCCCCCTGGCAGCACCTCTCCCGCGTCGACCACGTAGCACAGGCCGTCGTCGAGGAGGCGGAACACTGCCGGTGCGATCTCCTCGCAGAGACCGTCGCCGGTGCACAGATCCTGGTCAACCCACACGCGCATGCACCCAGTGTGCTTCCAACTTATACAGTTTGTCAAGCACCTGGCATCGATGTACGAAATATACAAACACTGCGAACGTCACAGCCGCCGCGGCCGCTCAACCTCGAGCGCCGTCGCGCGGGCTGCGTGGCACATACCGGCCCCATCCCGGCTCCCCGACGTAGCGCCCGTCGCGTGCCACCACCCGGCCCCGACTCGTCACGAGCCTCGGCCAGCCTGACACCGCGCGCCCCGCATAGGGAGAGTGATCCGTGCGCATGTGCAGCGCGTCGGCGTCGAGCCGCTGGCGCAGGGAGGGATCCCATACCACCACGTCCGCGTCCGCGCCGGGGAGCAGCGAGCCCTTCTGGGGCCACAGCCCGAACGTCTTGGCAGGAGCCTCGGCGCACAGCCGCACCCAGTCGGCGACCGTGATCCTGCCGGACAGCGCGCCCTCCCAGACAAGGGCCATGCGCGTCTCGATGCCCGGCAGCCCCCCGGGGATCTCGGTGAAGTCGGTCCAGCCTTCCGTCCGGCCGCGCACGCCGGCTCGGCGGTCCGCGACGGAAAACGGGCAGTGGTCGGTCGCGACCGTGTGCACGGTCCCGTCCGAGAGCCCTTGCCAGAGCTCCTCGTGGTGCCAGGGGTCGCGCAGCGGAGGGGTGCACACGAAGCTGTCCCCGTCCGCGCGCTCGAGCAGCTCCGAGCCGAGCTCGAGGTACTGCGGGCACGTCTCCGCCAGCATGTCGACGCCTCGGCTGCGCGCCTCACGGACTGCGGCGAGCGCCGGGGCCGAGGAGACGTGCACGACGTAGACGGGCGCGCCCGTGAGCTCGGCGAGGACGCCGACGCGACTCACCGCCTCAGCCTCGAGGAGAGCCGGACGGGTCCGCGAGTGCTCGAAGACCCCCGTGCGCCCCTCGGCGAGCGCCCTGCGGCGCAGTGCCTCGATCGCGCCGCCGTTCTCCGCGTGGACCGTGACGAGCCCGCCGTGACGGCTCGCGGCACGCAGCACGTCGACGATCACACCGTCATCGACCTGGAGGGTGTGCGGATAGGCCATGTAGAGCTTGAAGGAGGTGACTCCCCGTTCCACGCAGGCCGCGACGGTGGCCTCGCTGACCGCCTCGGTGAAGGTCATGTGCAGCCCGACGTCGACCGAGGCGGGCTCCGCCCAGCGTCGCCAGGTCGCCAGCGCCTCGAGCGGGTCCTCGCCGCGGTACGCGGTGACGTAGTCGATGACCGTGGTGGTCCCACCGACCGCGCCGGCCGCGGTCCCGGTGTGAAAGTCGTCGCTCACCACCACGTTGCCAACCGGGAGCCGGAGGTGCGTGTGCGCGTCGACGCCGCCCGGTACGACCAGGCAGGAGCTCGCGTCGACCACCTCTTCGCCCGCCAGCGGCTCGAGCCCGGCCCCGGTCGCGGCGATCCGCCCGTCCCGTCCGACCCGCACGTCCCCGACGCGGTCGCCGGCGACGTCCACGATCCGGCCGCCGCGAATGAGCATCGAGCGCGATGGTAGCGGGAACGCGCGCCGGGGTGCTTTACAGGACGTCCACGTGCACCCGCAGGTTTGACAGATCGTCTAAGGCGCGGGAGGCTGGGTCGGTGGGAAACACCACGCCTGGGCTCGTGTGCGGTCACCACCACCTCTACTCCGCGCTGGCCCGCGGCATGCCAGCACCGCCGGTGACCCCGACCACCTTCCTCGAGATCCTCGAGCAGGTCTGGTGGCGCCTGGACGTCGCGCTCGACCTCGAGATGCTGCGGTGGTCCGCCATGCTCGGAGCGCTCGAGGCGCTCGAGTGCGGCACCACCGCGATCGTCGACCACCACGAGAGCCCGGGAGCCATCGAGGGCAGCCTCGACGTCATCGCACAGGCCTGCGCCGAGGTCGGGGTGCGCGTGGTCGCCTGCTACGGCGTCACCGACCGTCACGGGGCCGATGGCGCCCGCCGAGGGCTCGAGGAGAACGAGCGGTTCCTGCGCGCGGGAGGCCGGGGCATGGTCGGGGTGCACGCGGCGTTCACCTGCAGCGACGAGACGCTGGCCGCCGCAGCGGGGCTCGCCGCCGACCTCGGCGTCGGCGTCCACATCCACGTCGCCGAGGGCCAGGTCGATGCCGACGCGCCGGTGCGCCTCGCTCCTTTCGCCGGCGAGGACTGGCTCCTCGCCCACGGGGTCCACCGTCGGACACCCCCGCCCGAGGCGCTCGCCCGAGCGACGCTCGCGCACAACGCTCGCTCCAACATGCACAACGCCGTCGGCTACGCGCGTCCGAGCACTTGGCCCGGAAGGGTGGTGCTCGGCAGCGACGGCATCGGCGCAGACATGCTCGACGAAGCGCGCGTGGCATACGTGCGCGCGAGAGAGGCCGACGTCACCATCACCCCCGAGCAGGTGTGGTCGTGGCTCGACGCCGGCACCGAGCTCGTCCCCGAGGCGGCCGGTGACCGCGTCCGGTGGAGCTACGACGGTGCCGACGACCCTTGGCGCGCGGCCTTCACGCCTGGAGTGCGCGCACGCGACGTGTGGGTGGACGGCGTACAGGTCGTCGCCGAGGGCCGTGCCACGCGCGTCGACGCCGACGAGGTCCGAGCGCGCGCCTCCGAGCAGGCCACCCGCCTGTTCGCGCGTCTGTGAGCCGGTGAGGGGCGCGGCGGCCAGGCGCGCTCAGTGCGCCGGAGCGGGCCGAGGCGGTGCAGAGCGGGTCGTGTTCAAGTAGTTGTAGACGGTCACTCGGCTCACGCCCATCGCGTCGGCGACCTCGTCGACGGCATTTCGGATCGCGAAGGCCCCGCGTTCGTCGAGCATGCGCACGGCCCGCTGCTTGTCCACACGGCTCAGGTCGGCGAGGGCGCCGCCGAGCTCGCCCTCGATCTGGTCGATCAGGTTGGCCAGCCCGTTGCGCAGGTCCGCCGAGCCCTGCCGCCGCACGGCCCCGACCAGGCGCCCCCGCCACACGAGCGGCACCGACCCCTCGGACATCTGCTCCGGGGCGACCACGTGGCCGCCGAGTGCACGTGCGAGCGGCCGGACGGCGGAGAGGAAGGCATCCGCGTCGTCGGCGTCGATCGCTCGCCCGCTCAGCACGATCCCGGAGGCTCCGGCCTCGAACGCCGCCGCCGCCGCCTCGGCGACCGCATCGAACAGCGGGCGCGCATCGCCTTCGACCGCGCTGGCGAACGGTCCCACGTCCGGCGGGTAGCCCGACGTGCGCAGCGAGTCGAGCGCGGCCTCGACGTGGCTGCCCAGCTCCCCCTCTCGGAAGGGCTCGACCGTGAACTCGATCCGCACGCGCGACATCGCCGCGAGCCTATCCTCCCGTCGCTCAAGAGTTTGACGGCACGTCAACACGTTCTTGACAAATCGTAAAGACTGCGCCAAGCTCAGGGAGTGGGCGGCGCGAACCCGAGCCAGCAGGAGGTGACGCCATGACCGTCGTGGACACCGACGTGGTCGTCTTCACGCTGAACGGCACCGAGGTCTCCGTCAGCGCGGACCACCCACACCTGCTCTCGGCGCTGCGTGAGGAGCTCGACGTCACCTCGCCCAAGGACGGCTGCTCGCCGTCGGGGCAGTGCGGCTGCTGCACGGTCATGATCGACGGCAAGGTCCAGGTGTCGTGCCAGTACCCGGTCACCAAGGCCGCAGGGCGCGAGATCGTCACGCTCGAGGGCCTCCCCGTCGACGAGCGAGACCGCTACGCGTCGGCGTTCGCCGCACACGGCGGCCTCCAGTGCGGGTTCTGCATCCCCGGCATCGTGCTGCGAGCGAAGGCCCAGATCGACAAGAAGGGGGCCGGGCTCAGCCGGGAGGACATGTCCCGGCACCTCGGAGCGCACCTGTGCCGGTGCACCGGGTACGTGAAGATCCTCGACGCCATCCAGGCCGTCGCGACCGGCGACGCGAGCGACCCCGTCCCCTCTGGCGGCGTGGGCACCTCGGGGCCGAAGTACGAGGCGCGCCGGCTCGCGCTGGGCGACCGTCGCTACGTCGACGACCTGCGAGTCCCCGGGATGCTCCACGCAGCGCTGCGCTTCACGGACCATGCCCGGGCGGACGTCGTGCACATCGACACGTCCGAAGCCGCCGCGGCGCCCGGTGTCGTGGCCGTCCTGACCGCTCAGGACGTGCCGGGAGAGCTGCGCGTGGGCATCATCGAGCGCGACTGGCCGGTCATGATCCCCGTGGGCGGGCGGACGTCGTACGTGGGGGACGTCCTCGCCGTCGTGGTGGGCGAGACGCGCCGCCAGGCCCGTGCGGCGGCGGAGCTCGTCGACGTGCGCTACGACGTGCTCGAGCCCATCACCGACGCGCGCGCGGCCTTGGAGTCCAAGGAGATCGCGGTGTGGGGAACCGGCTCGAACGTCCTGTCGGTCACCGCGTACGCGCGCGGCGATGTCGACGCAGCCTTGGCGTCGAGCGCCCACAGGGTCCACGAGGTGTTCGAGACCCAGCGCGTCGAGCACGCGTTCTTGGAGCCCGAGTCGACGCTCGCGGTGCCCCGGGACGACGGCGGGCTCCACGTGTACTCGGGCGGCCAGGGCGTGTGGGACGATCGCGACCAGATCGCCGCATGCCTGGGCATCGACCGTGACGAGGTGAGCGTCGAGCTCGTGTCGAACGGCGGCGCCTTCGGCGGCAAGGAGGATCTGTCGAACCAGGCGCATGCCGCGCTGGCCGCCTGGCTCCTGCGCCGGCCGGTCAAGTGCACGCTCTCGCGCGAGGAGAGCTTCCGCATGCATGCCAAGCGGCACCCCATCCGCCTGGAGTACTGGGCGGGCTGCGACCCCGACGGCCACCTCCTCGCGTTGCGCGCCCGGATGGTGGGCGACTCCGGCGCCTACGCAAGCGTCGGCATGAAGGTGCTCGAGCGCGCGGCGGGCCACGCGACGGGCCCGTACCGGGTCGGCGCGGTCGACGTCGAATCCGTCGCCGTGCGGACCAACAACCCGGTGTGCGGGGCGTTCCGCGGCTTCGGGGCCAACCAGGCCCAGTTCGCGATGGAAGGCGTGATGGACCGCCTCGCCGAGCTGGTCGGCATCAGCGGCCTCGAGATGCGGCGGCGCAACGTCATCCGTCCCGGCGACGAATGGGGACCCGGGCAGATCATGGACGACGGCTCTGCGGGAGCCGAGCAGTGCCTCGAGGCGCTCGCAGAGCGCTACGAGGCGGCGCGCCGAGAGGGAAAGGCGGTCGGCATCGCGCTCGGCCTGAAGAACTCGGGCCTCGGCAATGGCGTCGCCGAGGTCACCCGCGCGCTCGTGCGCTTCCAGCCAGACGGCACGGTGGAGGTGCGCCACGGCTGGACCGAGATGGGCCAGGGCGTCCACACGGTCGCACGCCAAGTGGCCGTCGAAGAGCTCGGCATCGACCCCGAGAAGGTGGTCGTGCGAGTGGACACGACCTACGAGCTGGGCGACGGCCAGACGACGGGAAGCCGCGGCACGCTCATGGGTGCCGGTGCGGTGCGCAACGCCTGCCTCGCCGCGAAGGCCGACGGCTGCCGGCCCGGGGTCGACTACGTGGCGGACTACCGGGTCGACTGGACCCAGCACCTCGGCACCTGTGCGCATCCGGTCATCCACTCGGCGTTCGGCTACGCGGCCCAGATGGTCGTCGTGGACCGCGAGACTCTCGCGGTCCAACGGGTCGCCGCCGCGCACGACGTGGGCCGGGCGGTCAACCCGATGCTGTGTGCCGGGCAGGTCGAGGGCGCGGTGCACATGGGGCTCGGGTACGCCCTCAGCGAGGAGTTCCCCGCCGACGAGCGAGGCTTCCCGACCAAGTCCACGCTGCGCTCCCTCGGCATCCTGCGCGCGAAGGACGTCCCGCCGATCGAGGTCGTCCTCGTCGAGGTCCCCCAGCCGCGCGCCCCCTACGGCATCAAGGGAGCCGGGGAGATCGGCCTCGTGCCGACCGCAGGGGCTGTGGCGGCCGCGCTGCACGACGCAGACGGCGTGTGGCGGGCGACCCTGCCGATGCTGGCCGGGCGCGACGCCGGGCGCGACGCCGGCACCGACTGAGCATGGTGGAGCCACCGAGAGGAGGGCTGAGCGTGACGACGCGCGTGGCGCTGTACCTGCAAGACGCCCATAGCATCCGCGACGGGATGGAGTTCGCGGCCTATGCGGAGCAGCGAGGGTTCGACGCCGTGTGGCAGGCCGAGAGCCGGCTCGTGCGCGAGGCCACCGTGCCGCTCTCGGCGTACGCGGCGCACACCGAGCGCATCGGGTTGGGCTCAGGAGTCGCGGACATCTGGTCGCGCAACCCCGCTCGCCTCGCGGCGACCTTCTCGACCCTCGACGACCTGGCGCCCGGGCGCGTGCGCTGCGGCCTCGGCGCGTGGTGGGACCCGCTCGCAGCCAAGGTGGGCATCGACCGCCGGCACCCGCTCGGCGTCATGCGCGAGGTGGTGACCGCCGTTCGCGCCCTGCTCGCCAACGAGACCGTCACCTTCCACGGGGAGTGGGTGCACCTCACAGGGGTGGAGCTCGACTACGTCTACCAGGAGCGCCGTCCCAAGGACGTGCCGATCTACATCGGCGCGACGGGCGACAAGATGCTCGAGCTGGCCGGCGAGATCGCCGACGGCGTGGTGCTCAACTACCTCGTCTCGCCCGACTACAACGAGCGGGCGCTCGAGCACCTCGAGGCCGGGTTGTCCCGGTCCGGGCGGACCCTCGACGACCTCGACCGACCTCAGCTGGTGGTGTGCTCCGTCCACGAGGACGAACGGTCCGCCCTGGACATGGCCCGGCTCATGGTCACCCAGTACCTCGGACAGCAGCCGCACATCATGCGCGCGTCCGGCGTCCCCCAGTCCCTGCTCGACGCCGTCGGCGAGGTGCTCACCTGGCCCGCGACGCACGAGCAGGTCGAGGCCGCGTCGAAGCTCGTCCCCGACGAGGTCGTCCGCATGCTGACCGCCTCGGGCACCGCGGACCAGGCGCGTGCACGCGTCGCGGACTACGTCGCCGGCGGCTGCACCTGCCCGATCCTCTACCCCCTAGGTGACGTACGCGCCATGATCGACGCGTTCGCGGGGTGGACCGCGTGAGCTCGTCGCAGGTGGTCGCCCCGGCGACCGGTACCGAGTTCGCCGCAGTGGTGAACCCTTTGGCTGGTCCCGTGCCCAGCGTCGAGGTGCCCACGGCCGAGATCCTTGCCTTCCATCGCCGCCTGCCCGGCTACGAGCCGACGCCACTCCTCTCCGTGCCAGCCCTCGCCGAGCGCCTCGAGGTTGGCTCGCTGCTCGTGAAGGCCGAATCGTCGCGCTTCGGCCTCCCGGCCTTCAAGATGCTCGGTGCCTCATGGGCCGTCTACAAGACGCTGCGAGAGCGTCTCGGCTCGGACCTCGAGCCCTGGCATGACGTCGACGAGCTGGCGGAGCGGCTCTCGGCGCTGCGCCCGTTCACGCTCGTGGCGGCCACCGATGGCAACCACGGCCGTGCGGTCGCCCGCATGGCGCGCCTCGTCGGGCTGGGTGCCCGGATCTTCGTCCCCGCCGGGACGAGCGACGCGCGCATCGCCGGGATCGTCGCCGAGGGCGCCGAGGTGATCGTGGTCCCGGGCAACTACGACGCGGCAGTGGCACGGTCCGCCGAGGATGAAGGACCCCGGGCAGCCGTGATCTCCGACACGAGCTGGCCCGGGTACCGCGACGTGCCGCGCTGGGTGAGCGAGGGCTACTCGACGATGTTCACCGAGATCGACGACGCCCTCGCCGCCGCCGGACGCCGCCAACCCGACACCGTCGTCGTCCCCATCGGCGTCGGCGCCCTGGCCGCCGCCGCGGTCGAGCACGCCCGGCGCCACGGCGGCCGCGGCGCGCTGGTCGGCGTCGAGCCCACGGACGCCGCGTGCGCGACCGCTTCGGCGCTCTCGGGCGACCTCGTGACCCTCGAAGGCGAGCAGCGCTCCATCATGGTCGGGCTCAACTGCGGGACCCCCTCCCCCATCGCCTGGCCGCTGGTCTCACGCGGGCTGGCCGGGTTCCTCACCATCGGCGACGAGTGGGCGCGCCGGGCCGTGCGGGAGCTCGCCGCCGTCGGCATCGAGGCCGGAGAGACGGGCGCCGCGGCGCTTGGCGGCCTCGACGCGCTGCGCGACCGCGGGGCCGCCGACGCGCTCGAATGCCTCTTCGGCCCGACGGCTGACGTGTTGGTGCTCGTCACCGAAGGGGCCAGCGACCTGGCCGCCTGGCGACGGATCCTTGGCGTGGAGGTCGTGGGGGCGACGGCCACCGAAGCCCCGTAGGGGCTCGGCGGGGCCCCGATCCAGCCCGGCCTAGAGCTTGGTCACCCGAACCGCTTCCATGCGGCCGAGGTGGCCGGCCACCACGTCGAAGGCGACACGCCGGTGGACCTCCACGCTGCGGGTGCCGTCGGCGATCTGGGTGCAGTGGAACGGCCACGTGGTGGTGCTGGCCTCGTCTGCCACCGTCCCGAGACCGCGCGCCTCGTCGAAGGCCGACACCATGCCGAGATGGAGCGATCCGCCCACGGCTCAGTGCACGATCTTGGAGAGGGCCAGCTCCAAGATGTCGGTCGCGCCCTCGTCCTTGAGCGCCGGGATCAGCGTGTTGATGTCCGACTTGGCGACGACGGTCTCGAGCGCGAAGCCGCGGCCGCCCGACAGCTCCGAGACGGTCGGCGCGCGCATCGACGGCAGCACGGCGACCACTGCATCCAGCCGGCCGGGTGGGACGTTCAGCTTCACCAGCACCTTCTGGCGCGCCTCGAGCGCGCCGACGAGGAGCGTGTGGAGCTGGCTCATGGCGTGGTGCTTCACCGGGTCTCGAGCGGCCTTCGGGTTGGCGATCAGCTCGGTGCGCGACACGAGCAGCGTCTCGACGATGCGCAGGCCTGCCGCGCGCAACGCCCTACCGGTCTCGGTGATCTCGACGACGCAGTCGGCGATGTCGGGCACCTTCGCCTCGGTCGCGCCGTAGGAGACGGAGATCTCTGCGTCGATCCCGTGCGCTGCGAGCACCCGGGCGGTGAGCCGCGGGTACTCCGTGCTCACCCGCAGCCGCCGACCTTCGGCACCGGCGCTGCCCGCGAGGTCCCCCAAGCTCTTGCACGCAGAGCCCTCCGCGACGGCGAGCACCACCCGGATCGGGTTGGCCGTCGCCTTGGAGTAGGCGAGCTCCCCGAGCGAGACGACGTCCGCCCCCCGTTCCTCGATCCAGTCACGCCCGGTGATGCCGAGGTCGAAGAGGCCCTCGGACACGTACACGGGGATCTCCTGGGGGCGAAGGATCCGGACCTCGCTCACTCGAGGGTCGGAGATCGACGCCCGATAGTCGACGTCCGACGCCCTCGCCACGGCGAGGTCGGCCGCCTCGAAGAGCTCGAGCGTCGCCCGTTCGAGCGACCCTTTCGGCAGGACGATTCGCAGCACCTCGTCAGACCTCCCGGAGCAGACGCGCCATCTCGACCGCCACCGCGGCAGCCTCCCGGCCCTTGTTGGCCTCGCCGGGCGCCGAGCGCGCGAGCGCCTGGCCGATGTCCTCGGTCGTGAGCACGCCGAAGGCGACGGGCACGCCGGTGTCGAGCTGCACGCGCTGGATCCCGCCTGCGCACTCGCCCGCGACGAGCTCGTAGTGCCCGGTCTCCCCACGCACCACCGCGCCGAGGCACACCACCGCGTCGGCGCCGCTCTCGACCAGCGCACGGGCAACGAGCGGCAGCTCGAAGGCGCCGGGCACCCACGCCACGGTGACGTCGCTTCGGTCGACGCCGCACTCGTCGAGCGCCTCGAGGGCACCTTCGAGGAGCCGCCACGTGAGCGCGCCGTTGAACCTCGAGCACGCGACCCCCACCCTGAGCCCACCACCGGTCGCCGAAGCCCGAGCGAGGCCGTCCGAGCCGACGACCGGCCCAACGGCGAGGACGCGCCCCACGCGCCCATGGAGCCCGTCGAGCGCCGCAGGTGGCAGCTCGGTCCCGATCTCCCCACCCATCGAGCTCAGCGCGCCCCGAGCTCGCCGGCGTCGAGGCCGTCGATGAGATGACCCATGCGCTCGCGCTTGGTCCGCAGGTACGCGAGGTTCTCGGGGTTCGGCTCCGGCTGCAGCGGCACGCGTCCGACGATCTCGAGGCCGAACCCATCGATACCGCCGTACTTCGCCGGATTGTTGGTCATGAGCCGCATCGTCGTCACGCCGAGGTCGACGAGGATCTGCGAGCCGATGCCGTACTCGCGCGAATCGACGGGCAGGCCGAGCGCGACGTTGGCGTCCACGGTGTCGTGCCCCTCTTCTTGGAGGCGGTATGCGCGGATCTTGTGGGCAAGGCCGATGCCGCGCCCCTCGTGCCCGCGCAGGTACACGACGACCCCTCGGCCCTCCTGCTCGATGCGAGCCATGGCCGCCTGGAGCTGCGGACCGCAGTCACAGCGCAGCGAGCCGAACACGTCACCGGTGAGGCATTCCGAGTGGACGCGCACGAGCAGGTCCGGACCCACCTCTCCCTTCACGAGCGCGAAGTGCTGGTCGCCGTCGAGCACCGACTCGTAGACGACGGCTCGC
>JAJZVL010000090.1 GCA_021845725.1 Actinomycetes bacterium
TCGAGGTTCGGGAGGTCCTCGTGGCGCTTCTCCTCGTCGACCCAGGTGACCAGGTTCGCGGCGAAGTAGATGACCTTCTCGAGCTGCTTGGCCTTCAGCTCCTCACGGGCCTCGGTGCCCATGAGGAGGTACGCGAGCCAGCTGCGGGTGCCCCGCAGGTACCAGATGTGGACGACGGGAGCGGCGAGCTCGATGTGCCCCATGCGCTCGCGGCGCACCTTGGACCTCGTGACCTCGACCCCGCATCGCTCGCAGATGATCCCCTTGAAGCGCACGCGCTTGTACTTGCCGCAATAGCACTCCCAGTCCTTGGTGGGACCGAAGATCTTCTCGCAGAAGAGCCCGTCCTTCTCCGGGCGCAGGGTCCGGTAGTTGATGGTCTCGGGCTTCTTGACCTCGCCGTTGGACCACGCGCGGATGGCATCGCCGGTCGCAAGGCCGATCCGCAGCTGATCGAAGGTGTTCACATCCAGCGCCATTACGAGAAGCTCCTCTCAGCCGCGCGCCGCTCGTCCTCTTCGTCCGACCCTCGTTCGGGTCTGCTGATGTCGATCCCGAGCTCCTCGGCCGTGCGGAACACGTCCTCGTCGAGCTCGTGCATCTCGATCCCAGAGCCGTCCTTCGCCAGCACCTCCACGTCGAGGCAGAGGGACTGCATCTCCTTGATGAGGACCTTGAAGCTCTCAGGGATGCCCGGCTCGGGAATGTTCTCCCCCTTCACGATCGCCTCGTAGACCTTGACGCGCCCGAGGACGTCGTCCGACTTGATGGTCAGGAGCTCCTGGAGGGCGTACGCCGCGCCGAAGGCTTCCAGCGCCCACACCTCCATCTCCCCGAAGCGCTGCCCGCCGAACTGGGCCTTCCCGCCGAGGGGCTGCTGGGTGATCATCGAGTACGGGCCGGTCGAGCGGGCATGGATCTTGTCGTCGACGAGGTGGGCCAGCTTCAGGATGTAGACGTAGCCGACCGAGATCGGGTTGTCGTACGGTTCGCCGGTCCGGCCGTTGTAGAGCACGGCCTTCCCGGTCGGCTGGATCTGCACCTCACCGGTGGCCGAGTCGGCATTCAGCCGCTCGAAGAGCTGGCGGATCGTGTGGTGCTTGCCCGCTTCCTCCTCCTCGTCCCAGTGCGCCCCGTCGAACACCGGCGTCGACACCCACGCGGCCGGGATCGTCCGTGGCCGCGTCTTGCGGCCCGAGCCCGGCCGAGCGCACGTGCCGGCTCCTTCCTCTATCGCGACGCCCTCCCAACCATGGCGAGCGGCGTACCCGAGATGCGACTCGAGCACCTGTCCGACGTTCATCCGGCTCGGCACCCCGAGAGGGTTCAAGATGATGTCGACCGGGGTCCCGTCGGCGAGGAACGGCATGTCCTCGATCGGAAGGATCTTCGAGATCACGCCTTTATTGCCGTGGCGGCCGGCAAGCTTGTCTCCCTCGGAGATCTTCCGCTTCTGGGCGACGTAGACGCGCACGAGCTGGTTCACGCCCGGTGGGAGCTCGTGGGAGTCCTCGCGGGAGAACACCCGCACGTCGATGACCTTGCCCTCCTCGCCGTGAGGGACCTTCAGGCTCGTGTCACGCACCTCACGTGCCTTCTCCCCGAAGATCGCCCGCAGCAGGCGCTCCTCGGGCGTCTGCTCGGTCTCACCCTTGGGCGTGACCTTGCCGACGAGGACGTCGCCAGGGCCGACCTCCGCGCCGATGCGGATGATGCCTCGCTCGTCCAGGTCGGCGAGGATCTCCTCGGAGAGGTTCGGGATGTCCCGGGTGATCTCCTCGGCGCCGAGCTTCGTGTCACGGGCGTCGATCTCGTGCTCCTCGATGTGGATCGACGTGAGCACGTCGTCGCGCACGAGGCGCTGGGAGAGGATGATCGCGTCCTCGTAGTTGTAGCCCTCCCAGGGCATGAACGCGACGAGCAGGTTCTTGCCCAGCGCGAGCTCGCCATTGTGCGTGGAGGGACCGTCGGCGAGCAGGTCGCCGGTGGTCACCGCGTCGCCTTCGTCCACGAGCGGCTTCTGGTTGATGGACGTGTTCTGGTTCGACCGGCGGAACTTCGCGAGCCGGTACACCTTCCGGCCGAGCGCGTGGCCAAGGCGATCCTTCTGCCCGGCTCGGTACTCGACGACGATCTGGTCGCCGGAGACCTCCGTCACGGTGCCATCGCCCTCTGCCACGATGACGTCGCCCGCGTCCCTTGCCGCGCGGCCCTCGACGCCGGTGCCGATGTAGGGCGCCTCGGGCACGATCAGTGGCACCGCCTGCTTCTGCATGTTGGCACCCATGAGCGCTCGGTTGGCGTCGTCGTGCTCGACGAAGGGGATCAGCGCGGTCGACACGGAGACGATCTGCTTCGGCGAGACGTCCATGAGGTCGACCTCGTCGGGCGTCACGTAGTCGATCTCGCTCGTCGTGCCGTAGGTCGTGCTCATCGCGCCGATCCGGACGCCGGTGCCCTGCGGCCCACGGCGGACGAGCACGCGGTCGCTCGTGAAACGCCCGTCGGGTCCGATCGGCGCGTTCGCCTGGGCGATGACGTGCTCCTCCTCCTCGTCGGCCGCGAGGTACACGATCTCGTCGGTGACGCGACCGTCTGCGACCTTGCGGTACGGGGTCTCGATGAAGCCGTACTCGTTGACCCGTGCGTAGGTCGCGAGGGCCCCGATCAGCCCGATGTTGGGACCCTCGGGCGTCTCGATCGGGCACATCCGGCCGTAGTGGGACGTGTGGACGTCACGCACCTCGAAGCCGGCCCGCTCGCGGGAGAGGCCGCCGGGGCCGAGCGCGGAGAGACGCCGCTTATGAGCCAGCCCGGACAGTGGATTGTTCTGGTCCATGAACTGGCTCAGCTGCGACGTGCCGAAGAACTCCTTCACGGCGGCGACGACGGGGCGGATGTTGATGAGGGTCTGAGGGGTGATGGCCTCGACGTCCTGCGTCGTCATGCGCTCGCGCACCACCCGCTCCATGCGCGACAGGCCCACGCGGACCTGGTTCTGGATGAGCTCGCCGACCGACCGGATCCGGCGGTTGGCGAAGTGGTCCTGATCGTCGATTCGGTAGGTCGAGTCCCCGTCCGACATGTGCAGGGCGAGATGGAGCATGTAGGTCGCCGAGGCGAGGATCTCCGACGGGCTGAGGACGCTCTGTCCTGGCACGGGACGCTCGAGGTCGAGCCCGAAGAGCTCGGCGATGCGCTCGATCTCCGGCCCCAGCTTCCGGTTCAGCTTGTAGCGGCCTACGCGGGTGAGGTCATAGCGCTTCGGGTTGAAGAAGGCGTTCTCGAAGTACTGGCGTGCGGCCTCGACCGAGAGCGGCTCGCCTGGCCGGGCACGCTTGTAGATCTCGAGGAGCGCATCCTCACGGGTAGGGGCGAGATCCTTCTCCTTCTCCCACTGCCCCTCGAGGAAGTCGAAGTGCCGGACGAACCGCTCGAGGAACGCCTCGTCTCCGAAGCCGAGCGCGCGCAGCAGCACGAACAGCGAGAGCCGCCGCTTGCGTGCCACCCGAGCGCCCGCGGTGACGTCCTTGGAGGGCTTCGCCTCGATGTCGAGCTCGATCCACTCGCCGCGGTAGGGATGGATCGTCCCGGTGAAGATCGTCTTCAGGTCTCGGCCCGGCTGGAAGATGACCCCCGGGGAGCGGACCAGCTGGCTCACCACGACGCGCTCGGTCCCGTTGACGATGAACGTGCCGCGGTCCGTCATCATCGGGAAGTCGCCCATGAAGACGGTCTGTTCCTTGATCTCGCCCGTGCCTGCGTTCAAGAAGCGCGCCCGCACGAACACGGGCGCGGCATAGGTCATGTCCTTCTCCTTGCACTCCTCCACCGAGAACTTGGGCGGAGGGCGCAGGTCCGCGTCGGACGGGTCGAACTCGAGCTCGAGGCTCAGCTGACCGGTGAAGTCCTCGATCGGGCTGATGTCGCCGAAGGCCTCGGCGAGGCCCCTGTCCAGGAACCACTGGAAGGAGTCTCGCTGGATGGCGATGAGATCGGGCAGGGGCAGCGCCTCGTCGATGTTGGCGAAGGACACACGTTCGGGGCTACGGGACCGTGAAGGCAACGGTCAACTCCTCCCAGTTGCTCGGGGTGCGGTGAAGTGGCAGAGGCAGGTGGGGCAAACGACGGGTACGCAGGACCCCTGATGGGTCCCGAGCGATGCCGTGACGCGCGCCATCAGGCTGAACAAGTTGCGGTCACGAAACAGGGCGGCACGGCAACCCTGCAGCATACCCGAAGGCACGAGGAGACACAACCCCCCCGGCGTCGGTGCGCCGACGGGGCAGCCATCGACAGGTTAAAGGGCCACATTCCCGTCGTCAAGGGTCGCCAGCGCCGTCGGGGACCGCCGGTTTCTCGGCAACGCCTGGGAGACGGCACCGGCAGCCGGCAGGCGGACGGCCCGAGGACCCGGCAGGCGGACGGCCCGAACGGCGGTCATCGTGCGCACCGCCAACCGGGTCCTCGGCAACGACTACTTGACCTCGACGCTCGCGCCGGCACCCTCGAGCGCTGCGCGCGCCTTCTCGGCGTCGTCCTTGTTCACGCGCTCCAGGACGGGCTTCGGCGCGCTGTCGACGAGATCCTTCGCCTCCTTCAAGCCAAGGCTCGTGAGCGAGCGCACCTCCTTGATCACCTGGATCTTCTTCTCTCCGGCCGCGGTCAGGATGACGTCGAACTCCGTCTTCTCCTCTTCTGTGCCGCCCGCCTCGGCTCCACCTCCAGCCGCCACCGGCGCTGCCGCCAACGCCACGGGCGCTGCGGCCGTGACACCGAACTTCTCCTCGAAGTCCTTGAGCAGCTCACTCAGCTCGATCACCGAGAGCTCGGCGATGCCGTCGAGGATCTGCTCCTTGGTCAGGGACCCTGCCATCTTCTGTGTTCCTTTCTTCGTCGAGCTCTTCTGTCGAGAGCTCTGCAACGTGTGGAAATGGCCCGGACGGGCTAGTCGGGCTCGGGGGCTCCGGCCTCGGCCGCCGCCTCGGGCTCGGGGGCTCCGGCCTCGGCCGCCGCAACGGGCTCGGGGGCTCCGGCCTCGGCCGCCGCCTCGGGCTCGGGGGCCGCTCCCCCGCGCTCGTCCGCGAGGGCCTTGAGCCCATAGGCGAGGTTGCGCGGGAGCGCCTGGAGGAGCGAGGCGAGCTGTGCGAGGGGGGCTTGGAGCGCGCCGGCGACCCGGGCAAGGAGCACCTCACGGGGCGGGAGGTCAGCAAGCGCCCCCAGCTGCGCCGGGGAGAGCAGCATGCCGTCGAGCACCCCGCCCTTCACGACAAGGTGGTTGTTCGCCCGGGAGAAGTCGCGCAACGCCTTGGCCACCGCGCCGACGTCACCCTGCACGAACGCGATCGCCGTGGGCCCGACGAGCAGCTCCCCGAGCAGGGCGTGCGGTCCTCCGTCCACCGCCCGCCGAACGAGCGTGTTCTTGAAGACCTTGTACTCCCCTCCAGCCGCCGTCAGGCTCTTGCGCAGCTCGGCGAGGTCCCCCACGGTCAGCCCGCGGTACTCGGTCACCACCGCCGCGTGGGCTTCGTCGAGGCGCGTACGCACCTCGTCGACGACGGCGACCTTCTCGGGCCTCGGACTCTCCATCGTTCCTCCACCGCTCACATCAAGGATGCCGCAGTGCTCCCGGCGTGCGACGGACCAGGCTCGTGCCCGGAGAGCGTCGCCTCGTCAGGCGGACCCAGGTGAGTCCCTTCCGCGCCCATGGGCGCACCGGAGGTCTACGGCGATCGAAAATGGTCATCACCCGCGGTCAGCGGGCTGTCGTGGACAGGCTATCAGGCGGTGGCCGCCAGCTCCTCCTCGACCTCGCGCGCTCGCGCCGGGTCGATCCGGACCCCGGGACCCATCGTCGACGACAGCGTCACCGAGAGCAGGTACCGACCCTTGGCGGCCGACGGCTTCGCGCGGACGAGCTCCTCGATGACTGCATGCACGTTCGCAGCCAGGTCGGTCTTGGTGAACGAGACCCTCCCGACCGGTAGGTGGACGTTGCCGACCTTGTCGGTGCGGTACTCGACCCGACCGCCTTTGAACTCGGTGACCGCTCTGCCGACGTCGGTCGTCACCGTGCCGGTCTTCGGGTTCGGCATCAGGCCCCGAGGCCCGAGGATCCTCCCGAGTCCCCCGACCTGCCCCATGAGGTCCGGGGTGGCGATCGCGACGTCGAAGTCCAAGAACCCCTCGTCGCGCACGCGGGCCACGAGATCGTCGGCGCCGACGATGTCCGCTCCGGCCGCCCTGGCCTCCGCCGCCTGCTCACCGGCCGCGAACACCGCGACCCTGACCGACTTCCCGGTGCCCGCGGGCAGGGTGAGCGTCCCGCGCACGATCTGGTCCGCCTTGCGTGGGTCGACCCCGAGGCGCACGGCCAGCTCGACGGTCTCGTCGAACTTGGCGGACGCCATCGACTTCACGAGGTCGATCGCGTCCCCGACGCCGTAGAGCGCGTCACGATCGTAACGTCCGTTGAACGAGCGGTAGCGCTTGCCATGCTGGCTCATCGATGTCCTCCGTCTCGGGCGCGGCTCAGCCGGCGACTGCGATGCCCATCGACCGGGCGGTGCCGATGATCTGCTTCTTCGCCGCCTCGAGGTCGCCGGTGTTCAGATCGACGAGCTTGACTCGGGCGATCTCTGCGAGCTGGTCGTCGGTGATGGTGCCGATCTGCGAACGACCTGCGGTCGCCGATCCCTTCTCGAGCCCGGCAGCCTGGCGCAGGAGCACCGGGGCGGGGGGCGTCTTCAGCACGAACGTGAAGGTTCGGTCCTCGTAGATGGTGATCTCGACGGGGATGACGGTGCCGCGCTGGGACTCGGTGGCAGCGTTGTACTGCTTGCAGAACTCCATCGTCTGGACCCCGTGCGGGCCCAGGGCAGTTCCAACAGGAGGGGCAGGGGTCGCCTGGCCGGCTTGGAGCTGGATCTTGACCACGGCGAGCACGCGCTTACGGGGAGGCATTCGACATTCTCCTTGGCAGGTTAGAGCTTTGCGACCTGGCTGAACTCGAGCTCGACCGGGGTCTCCCGGCCGAAGATGTTCACGAGAACCTTCAGCTTCAGTTGGTCCTCGTTGATCTCGGCGATCTGACCGGAGAAGTCGGCGAACGGCCCCTCCTTCACTCGGACCGTCTCGTTGATCTCGTACTCGAGCTTCGGGCGGCGGTGCTTGGCCGGCGCCTGGACACCCTCGGGCTTCACCTGGAGGATGCTCTCCACCTCCCGGCGCGAGAGCGGCGTCGGCTTCGTGCCCGGTCCGACGAAGCCGGTCACCCCTGGCGTGTTGCGTATGGCACCCCAGACGTCATCGTCCAGATCGCAGCGGACGAGCAGGTACCCCGGGAACACCTTCTTCTGGACGGTGACCCGCTTGCCGTTCTTGACCTCGACCACGTCCTCCACGGGGACGACAACCTCGTAGACCCGGTCCTCCATCCCACGAGACGCGATCACGTTCTTCAGGTTCGACGTGACCTTGTTCTCGTACCCCGAGTACGTGTGCACGACGTACCAGTGCCCGGGACGGTCGTAGGGGCTCGGAACGTAGACGACCTCTTCTTCTTCTTCCTCCTCTTCTTCGTCGGCCTCGTCCCCGATGTCGTCCGCGGTCTCGGGTGCATCCAGATCCGTCGGCTCGGCAGCGCCCAGGCCCCCCGGTTCGAAGCCGGCGTCGCTGTCCGCGCCGGCGGGTTCCAGGCCGCGCGCAGCCGTCTTCGCGACGTCCGCGCCGGGATCTTCTTGAAGGTCGGTATCGAGTGTCACGTAGAGCTGCTCATTTCTGGAACATGAAGAACACGCCCTTGCCGAAGGCGTAGTTCAGCACGAAGATCAGCGCGATCATCACGACGAGGGTGAAGAAGACGACCATCGAATAGTTCACCATCTCGACGCGGGTCGGCCACGCGACTTGGCGCAGCTCGTCTCGGACCTCCCGTGCGAACTGGATCGGAGTCGTCCGATCGGTCCGTACCGGCTTCGCCTCGCGCTGGCCCACCTCGACATCGCCGATCTCGAACGCGCCCGTCTCCAGGTCCGCGCCATCGGCCGCTGCCCGGTCTCGCCGTTCCATCATGCGCTTGGTCTCGCGGTTCACTGCTTCGCTCCGGCTGTCCTTCCCTCGGGAGTCCGATCCTCCTGATGTGCTCCCAGCAGGGCAGGAGGGACTCGAACCCCCAACCGCCGGTTTTGGAGACCGGTGCTCTACCAGTTGAGCTACTGCCCTCTGTCACCGCGGTCCCCGTCCGGGACTTCGACCACCGGGGCCGGCATCCGCCGGACCTCGGGGGCAGGGCGCGAGGTTACCACCCTCTGGCGGGAACGACTCAGCGGGTCTCCTTGTGCAGGGTGTGACGGCGGTCCCAGCGGCAGTACTTCCGCATCTCGATCCGCTCGCGGTCGTTCAGCTTGTTCTTCGTGGTGATGTAGTTACGCCGCTTGCACA
>JAJZVL010000091.1 GCA_021845725.1 Actinomycetes bacterium
CTCTCGGAGGCGTGCGAGAGCGGCCGAATCGGCACGATTGGAAATCGTGTGTGGGGCAACCCACCGTGGGTTCAAATCCCACCGCCTCCGCTCAGGGGTCCTCACGAAACCCGGGGCCTCCTTGTGACGAAACCCCCGCCCACGAGCACCGTGAGGGCTCGATGGGCCACCGGCTTGGGGGTGGAGTCCCGCGTCGGGCGTCCGCGGCGGTCGCTTGATCGCCGAGCCCGCCGCCCCGAGGGGAGTCGGGCCCGGAGAGATCCTCGCGGACGCGCAGGAGCAGCGTTCGCCGGGGATCAGGCGGCGGCCGGGTGTGGCGGACCGGCGCGTGGTAGGAGAAGCCGGTCTCCCACTGCCGTCGACTCTGCTGCGGTCAGTTCCTCGAAGCCGTGGTCGGGGTCGTCGGGCGCGCACAGCGGGTCGGTGAAGTCCCGGCCCTTCGCCCACGACCGCAGCAGCCGGATGTTCGTCGCGGCCACCGCGCAGGCCGCCAGGATGGACGTCTTCACGATGCCCACCACCCGGCACCATCCTCGTCGCACGTTCTCGGCCGACGGGTTCTTCATGTTGCCGAAGAAGCCCTCGACGTAGGTGCGCCTCGCGTAGGACTCGATCCACTCGGGACTCCCCCAGTAGAGCGGCTGGCGCAGCTTCGGGGTGACTGTGCCCGGGATGGTGACCGTGCGCTGGCTGCAGCACCTGGGCGCCGTCGCCTTGGCGGGCGGGTGCTCGACTTCGGGCGTCCCTTGCGACAGCAGGGCAGATGACGGGCAGTTGGCACAGACCAGTTTGCCTGCTTGTGCCGGGCACTCCCAGCGCTCCTTGCCCTGGTCCTTCGCCGTGGGGCGGGCGTTCTGGACACGGCGGAACGCCGCGGTCTGGCGAATGGCGATCTTCGCGTTGAACTCCTCGAGCTCACGCTTCGCCTTCTCGTGGCTGGCCAGCTCCTCGGGGGATGCCTTCTTGCGCGTCGGTCCGAGGACCAGCTTGGCCGGGTGGTTGATGACCACGAGGTCGTCGACCGCCAGGTCGTGGCGCGCCGCTTGTGCTTCCAGTGCGGCCCTGCAGTGGGGCGCGCCGTCGATCATCGCGATGCCCTCGAAGTCCCGGACACCGCGATCATTGGGGTGGAGGTCGAACACCTGAGTGATCTCGCGCGCTCGCAGCTCGTCGGCCCATCGCTCGGCGACGAGGTAGGACCACGTCCGGTCGTTCAACAGTTCGCGGACGTCGTGACCCCTTGCGGTCAAGCCGTCAATGAGTGCGAGGGCGGGCTCCGCCACATCGGTCGCCAGCGGGCGGAGGTTCGACGCGTAGGTGAGCTTCGGAAGTGCAGATCGGTCCTCGCCCACCTCGGGGACACCCACGAGGTTGTAGAGCCCGTAGCCGAAGCAGGCCTTCGACTTGTTGTCATAGGTGCGGGTCCGGTACCCCCAGCGCGCGTCGGGGTCGAACGAGTAGCCCTCGCCCGCCACCTCGTCGAGACCGTCGGCCACGTCTGCCTCAACGCAGGCCGCGGCCGCGCCGACCGATCTCTCGTCTGCTGCGTCCGTCTTGCCCGAGGGCCGTGCAGGGCGCCTCTTGCCCTTCGCCCACGACTCGATGGCGGTCTCGTCCAGCGCCAGCGACCGGGGACGGGGAACGTCGGCGGGGAGCGAGGCTTCGATGATCTCGTCGAGCACGTGCTGGAGCGCATCGGCTCGCGCCTCGCGATCTTCGGGGTCGAGGTCGGGACGACGTCCCTCGGTGTAGGCGAGTTTCCTTTCGATCGCCTCGAGCAGGTAACGCACCTGTCGGATCGAAAGCGGTCGCGGGCGAGCGTCGGGCTTCGGGCGGTACTCGGTGCCGAGCGCGATGCGTGCAGAGAGCGCCAGGTTCTCGGTCAGCGTGGCGTGGACGTTCACCAACGTGAGCGGTCGCTTGTCGCCCACCGTGAGCAGCACGCCAGCCAAGAAGACGTCGACCTTCAGCTGCCGGGGCCGGCCGGTGCCGCTCGGGTTCAACATCGCCTCCAGCTCGCGGTGGATCCCGGTGCGGCGGACCGCGTCGAGCGTGCGGTCGAGGGTGCAGCGCCGGATCATGACGCTCCCCCACCGGGCGTGGTCCAGGCACTCGGACCCTGGTCCTCGACCATTGGCAGCAGGCACGCGACGTCCGAGGGTGTGGGCGCCGGGCAGTAGGGCACGAGGTCGACGAGAGTGCGGGCACTGCGCAGCCCCGCCGCGCCCAAGAGGGCTCCGAGGGGCACCGGGGCCGACATGGCGGCGACGAGCCAGGTGGCCCGCAGCCGCGACGCGCTGAGCTCGACGTCCTGGCCGTTGGCCGTGACCGCCTGGACGCGGGCGGCGCCGGTCACGTTGCGGCGCTTCGGGTCGTTGCCGTAGAGGGGGCGGTCCTCGCCGCGCCGCTCGGCCCGATGGATGGCGAGGACCTCTTGCAGCAGCTCCTCGTAGCAGGCGCGCACGATGACGAGGCGCGCCCGGGAACCCGGGACGTTGACGCCGAGGGCGCGGCCATGCTCGCCGAGGTCCACCTCGACGATGTGACGAGGGGTGACCTTGCCCTGCTCGGTACCGTCGAGCCCGGCCCCGAGCCCCAGGGCCACCACCGCTCCGAGCGCACGCCTGCGGGCTGCCGTCGGCTGATTGCGTGCCAGGCGCACGAACGCCGCGCACTCCTGGGGCGTGTAGGGCGGCTGGACCGGGGCGTGGGGGATGCGCTCGGGCTTGGGGGCGGCAGAGAGGTTCTGGACGGCACGGCGAAGGACCGAGCGCGCCGTCGAGCGGCTCGGTCCGGGGTGGTCGGCCATGGCGTCGGCGAGGAAGCGCTCGACCAAGGAGAGGTCGAGCACCTCTTCGGGGCGCAGGTCGGCGTCACGGTCCTCTCGCTTCGGGCGGCTCGCCACCCAGACGCAGAAGCGGGCAAGGTACCCGGCCTGCGAGGAGAGCCACGTCCGGCTTGGCGGTCCGAATGCGCAGATCAAGAGACGGGTGGTCGCTTCCACCTGCGCCCAGCGCGAGGGGGCGATCTTGCGCGGCCGCCACGTCTCGACAGCGGCCGCAAGCTCAGCGTCGAGCGGCGGGAGCTCTGCAAGCCCTGGCTCTTCGGGCTCGGCTGGCCGCTCCTGGGCGGCGGCGTAGGCGCCACGCGCCCTTCGGGCGGCCCTCGTGGGCGAGACCCGACGGGCAGGAGTCCGGGGCGCATTCGCCGTGCGGCCCGAAGGAGCTGACGCAGGGGCCACTCGGGCGACCCCTGCGTCGGCTGCTGTGCGCAACCTCGCTGCGGCACTCCGCACGGCCGCAACGGTGGTGAGGTCGTCAGCGGTTGCAATCGCCCCCACTCCGCCATGAAGGACGCCTCGGAGATCCAAGGAGAGATCGCCGACGCCGTCCCAAGTCTTTCCCTCGAAGCGCACGCCCTTGGTCTCGTAGGCGGCGACCGAGGCCGCGAAGGGACCCTCGTCCACCACGACGCTCCAGAAGGCGACTCCCGGCGCGCACGTGCGCGTCCTGCCGCTCGGGGCAACCGGTGCCATCGTCCCGATCGCCCCGGCGATGTGGCGCAGGTCGGTGCGGTAGACGCCGACGGTGCCTCTGTGCTCGCCGCGCAGAAGGCGCGCGGCCACGAAGGCGTCGATCGATGCGGGGGTCAACAGCGCAGCGAGATCGGGCGTGACGTCGCCCGCCCAGGACGGCTGCCAGGCGAGGAAGGTGCAGAGCCGGGAGAGGAGGCAGACGGCCCGCGTCTCGTCGCTCGGACTGGCGGCAAGGACGGCGCCCACGATGTTGTCGCGAGCGTTAGCCCAGCTCCGAGCGCTGAGCCCGCGCGGGCGGAACCGCTCGAGGCGCTCTTCGATGGTCACGTCCCGCTCGGTCACGGCAGGCACCGTGCGAAGCCCGGGTGCGCTGTCAGCCGCGCATTTCGCGACTTCGTCGCGCTCCTCTCCGCGACGCGCGACTTCCTCGATGCCCGCTGGCTACCGCCCCTGCTCGTTCCTCGTCGTCCCGAAGGAGTTCGGCAAGCGCAGGGATGCCGAGTGGCGGGCAGTCACCAAGGTCGACGAATCCAAGGTGGCGGTCGCCTACCTCCAGCACCGCATCACCCTCGCCGTGCGTGCCCAGCTCGGTGATAACGCACCGGCGCTGCTCGCCCGAAGACTCGGGACGCCGTGGCGCGAGGACTACTTCCGCCGCAAGCTCAACGGCCAGATCCCGCTCCATCTGACCGAACTGATGGATCTCGCCTTCGAGCTCGGACCTTCGATCCCGCCCTTCAGGGTCGAACGGTCCACACTCCTTCCCCGTCCGGGGAACGGCTGAAGGCTGGGACGGTGATACGCCAGGGACTCGTGGGACGCGGCAAGGGTGTTCCGCTCACTGAGTCACCGATCGCGCCCTATCGATCAGTGCAGATCGCCGGCTCCTCGCTCAGCCTCGACAAGCGCGGGTTGCGAGTGAGCGTCGTTCTGGGCGGCGTCCAACCACTCGATCACATCCTGTTGCTCGCGAAAGTTGCTGCGCCCCAGGCGGCACTTTCGGGCGCGCTCGTGACGGGATAGTGGGACGTTCTTGCCGCGCGGTAGGGGGCGTGTGCCTCGCCAGGTCAGCCACTCCCAAATTTGATCGGCGCGTAGGCATACCCGTAACCGATACCAACGGTGGCGACGATCACGCACTCGTCGGTACATGGGAGCGTCGAGGATGTTGAGTTCGGTCTGGTCGGGGCTGTCGAGCTCACGGTGAACCTCTGCAAGCCATCCCCTGTTGTGTTGGTCACGCCAAAGAGGCCGAACGGTGGGCCACAACCCGTTGTGTTTGCGTCGGTTGCGCTTGCACATTCGGAGATCCAGAACTTGCCTCCCACCCCGAAGCCGGTGACTGCGACCTCCACCGTCTCGCCGTTGGTGAGGTTGGTCGAGGGCGTCACGATCACCTTGGGTGTGTGCGTCTGGAGGGCAGGCGCAAGGCCCGTCGGAGTCGGGGTTGATGTCGTTGTCGGTTGCAGCTTGACGGCTGGGCAGTCACCGTCGCCGCTGAAGATGATCACCACTGAGCCTCGGGCAACATGGGTTCCGGCGGCTGGGCGCTGCTCGACGACTGTCCCTCGGCGATGGGTATCCCGGCACAGCGGCTTGAGCTGAGCAAAGTCGATCCGATACGCCGCCTTGAGAGCGGGAAGACCGAGGACATCTGGGACCGTGACGTCCGGCGGCCCGGCGGAATCGCTCACCGCCGTCGCGCTCGCCGCGGCGCCCGCGATCACCACCGACCCGAGCATCAGCGATACGACAACGCGGAGGCTCACGGTCGGAGACTACCTCGGGTGTCCACGGTCGATCGCCCCCGAAGAGCGGTCTTTTCGGTCAAGATGGCGACACCGAACGCCGGCTCGGCGCGCGCTCTTCGCATCCCGCGCGACGTTACTGCTCACTTTTGCAAGCGTCACCGAACGTCCGATCTGGAACGCTGCCATAGCCGACTCCGGGAGCCGTGAGGGTCGAGCCGAACGGCTCGCGGGCGCTGCGAGAGCGCATGTGACCCGAGATCAGCGAAGGAGGCGCATGTGGAGCATTACGAGGACGATCCGGTCGACACCGGCATCGCGGGAGCAACCGAGGATGGGCAACCAGTGCCAGTACCATCGCTGCGATACGTTGAAGCAGGTGAGAGCCCCGCAACCGCCTCGTCGTCGGGGTCGAATGAGGGTGGTGTGAGATCGTGGCGATGATGGAAGACCCGGACGGAGGTCGGCTGCTCTCCGAACTGCGCCGGCCGCGGGGCCACTACGGGGTCCAGCGCACCTCGCAGCTATCGGGGATCCCCCAGAGCACCCTCTACGACTGGCGCAGCCACCGCGTCTACGTCCCTGACTACGACGCCGCGTCGCCGACCGGCTGGTCCTACCGAGACCTGGTGTTCCTCCGGCTCCTCGCATGGCTCCGGCAACGTGGCATGGAACGCGCCGTAGCCAGCGAGCAGGTGGCGCGGGTTCGAGCAGAGATCGAAGCCGGTCAGCACGTGCGGTACCTGTTCGCCAGCGCCCGCACGCTGATCGCTGCCGGAGAGCGGACCGATCGGGTGAGTGGAGAGAATTTGCTGCCGTTCGATCGCCTCGAGGAGCTGTTCGCCCAATTCGACATCACCGAGCCAGTCAAAGAGCTAGGTCCCTCTCGCCACCGGCTGTGGGCACCGGATCTCGTGCGACCCAGCAAGCACAGCTTCATCGCGCCATCGGTCATGGCTGGCGACCCCTGCCTGAACGACACCCGCATCCCGACGGCCACCGTCTACACGTTGCGCACCGAGCGGGACCTGTCGAGTGAAGACGTCGTCGCGCTCTACCCAGAGCTCGGCGTCGAGGCGGTGGAGGACGCCTACGGCCTCGAAGCCCGACTCCGGGAAGCCGTCGCCAGCGCCGCATAGGTTCCGGCTCCTGCTCGACCAGGGATTCCCCAAGCCGCCGGGGTTCAGGGTCGAGGAGGTCGACCGATCGATCGAGGTCGCTCACTTCGGAGACTCCTACCGTGAACTCGCGCGCGTCCGGACCCCCGACTGGCTCATCTACGCCCACGCCGCCCGCGACGGCTTCGACGCCCTCGTCACCCGCGACAAGGCCCAGGTCGACCAGGTGCTCGAGATGTGGGTGCTGTCGCGGTTGGTGGGGTTCAGCGTCGTGACGTGGCGCCGGCAGATCGACGATCCAATCCAAGAGTGGGGCCAACTGCTCGCCTACTTGCCCGAGGTGAAGAAACGGCTCGCTCAACGGCCCGAGGCTCGGGGAGCTGGCGGGGTGATCCTCCTGCCCGTCCCCACCCTGGATGCAGGCAGCGTGCATCGGCCCCACACGACGTTGGAAGCTGAAGCCTCGGCCCGACACCTCAGCGTTCGGGAAGTCGGCGACGAAGCCGCCGCCGACGTGAGGGCGTGGCTCGCAGACGCGGGCCGGCCCAGCGACGAGCTGGACGACCTGCTCGACCTCCGTGGCCGTCCGTCCGCCAAGCGCCGTCGGTCGCAGTCCTGAGTGCAGGCTGCACCTCGAGGAGGCTCGCTGAGCGAGGCGGGCTGACCGCCGGCTCTTCTTCCTGCTCAGGCGGTGTGTGCACAGTTCGGCGAAACCGTGTGGGCCTTCACACCGGCAGGCCCGAGACGTAGCCCTTCACCTGGGCCCTTCGAGTTTCGTCACCACCCCGCTCAGGTGGAGTTTCGCTGTTCTGAGCGGCCCTCGGCGGTGGTCGCTACCACCGATGGCCCAGGTCATGCCGCACGCGTGAGAGTGTCGAGTAGACCGTCCAGAATTTTCGGGCTGAGCGGCCCAGAGGATGACATCGCTGAAATACGGTCGGACCACAGGCACCGCCGCAGTACGGCGAGCGCGTCGAGGAAGCTCGGCGCCGCCTTCTTCTGGTACCAGGGCCGGACGGTCCAGGTGACGGCCGTCCCGAAGCTCGGGATGTACCAGGTCCAGATCGCCGCGTAGAGCCACAGCGAGAGCGACGCCGCTCGCTCGGGTCCCTTACCTGAGTCTGATGGCCAGAACTGGCCCCACCGCGATGGCCTGAACTGGCCCCACCCCCGAACCCAACCCCCCTACGGTCGTGGCCGACGAAGGTCCATCGACGAGGGGAGATCGGAGTGTCGAGGGTGGAGCAGTTCGAACGTATCCGGCGCGACCACCGGGTGGAGGGTCTGTCGATCCGCGCCCTGGCGAAGCGCCACAAGGTGCACCGCAGGACGGTGCGCGAGGCGCTCGCATCGGCGGTCCCGCCTGAGCGCAGGACCGTGGAGCGAGAGCGCCCGGTGTTCGGGGCCTACGAGCAAGTCGTGCGCCAGTGGCTTGTCGAGGACCTGGCGGCACCGAGGAAGCAGCGTCACACGGCGCGTCGTGTCCACCAGCGCCTCGTCGCAGAGCTCGGCGCCGATGTCGCCGAGTCGACCGTGCGAGAGCATGTACGGCGCATGAGAGCAGAGATCGCACCGGCTCCCGAGGCCATGGTGCCCCAGATCCACGCCCCCGGCGCGGAAGCCGAGGTCGACTTCGGGGAGCTCTGGGCGCTGGTCGCGGGCACGATGACCAAGCTGTGGCTCTTCTCGCTTCGCTTGAGCCACTCAGGGCGCGCCATCCATCGCGTGTTCGCCACCCAGGCCCAAGAGGCGTTCTTGGCCGGGCACATCTACGCATTCGGCATGCTCGACGGTGTCCCTGCGCGCGTTCGCTACGACAACTTGAAGCCGGCGGTCGCACGGGTTCTGCTCGGACGCGATCGCATCGAGTCCGAGCGCTTCACGATGTTCCGCAGCCACTACGGCTACGACGCCTTCTACTGTCGTCCCGGTAAGG